>NZ_CP087176.1:720754-1022382 GCF_024748695.1 Pseudomonas sp. B21-040 | reverse complement strand
TCGAACATGAAGGCCATGGTGTTGTCGATTTTCGCTGGCGCCAGTTCCGCATTGATCGCCTTGGTGCAGGTTTCACCGTCGGGACCGTGTGCACTCATGCAGCTGTGCAAGGACGCACCGCCGGGCACAAAGCCTTCGGCCTTGGCATCGTATTCGCCTTTGATCAGCCCCATGAACTCGTTCATCAGATTGCGGTGGAACCACGGTGGACGGAAGGTTTTCTCGGCGACCATCCAGCGTGGCGGGAAGATCACGAAGTCCAGGTTGGCCAGGCCATGCACACTGGTTGGCGACGTCAGGACGGTGAAAATCGAAGGGTCCGGGTGATCGAAACTGACCGTGCCGATGGTATTGAAACGGCGCAGGTCATATTTGTACGGCACGTTATTGCCATGCCAGGCGACCACGTTGAGCGGTGAATGATCCAGCTCGCAGCCCCACAATTGACCGAGGAATTTCTGCACCAGCGTGGTCGGCTGCTTGAGATTTTCGTAATGCGCAACCGGCGTCAGGAAGTCCCGCGGGTTGGCCAGGCCATTGCTGCCGATCGGCCCCAGGTCCGGCAGACGCAACGGCGCGCCGTGGTTCTCGGCGATGTAACCGCGCGCTTGCGGGTCGAGCAGTTCGACGCGAAATTTCAGCCCGCGTGGCAATACGGCGATTTCCAGTGGTTCCAGATCCAGCACGCCGAGCTCGGTAGCAATTCGCAAGCGCCCCTGCTCCGGCACCAGCAGCAGTTCGCCGTCAGCGTTGAAGAAAACGCGCTCCATGGAGCGGTTCGCGCGGTAGCTAAGGATGCTGATCCCGGCCGGTTTTTCCGCGCCCGAGTTGGCGGCCATGCTCACCAGCCCATCGATGAAATCGGTCGGCTCGGTGGGGATGTCCAACGGGTTCCAGCGCAGGCGGTTGGGGGTCACTTCACCCAATGGGCCGCCGGCCAGTTGCCGATCCAGTTTGACGAACGCCGGGTGATTGGCCGATGGCTGAATGCGGTACATCCATGTGCGCCGCGCTTCACTGCGAGCCATGGTAAACGCGGTGCCGGAGAACAATTCGGTGTAGAGGCCATAGGGGGCCTTTTGCGGGGAATTCTGGCCGACGGGCAGTGCGCCGGGCAACGCTTCACTGCTGAACTCGTTGCCGAAGCCTGACTGATAAGCCAGCGCTGGCGCGGTTGAATCAGGGTTCATGGAGCCTCCTGAACAGGGAGTAGGCAGTGGCCTGTCGCTCTGTTGCAGAGGTTCGGCACGCCTGGGTTATTTTTATCGTAATTTGATTACGCATAACGTAATTTGATTGGTATTGACCGTCAAGCTATAAAGACGCCCATTCGTCCCGGGATCAGACCGCCTCCATGGAAACGCCGCGCAACAACGACAAGCAGAAAGTCCGCTCGGCCGAGGTCGGCACCGACATCCTCAAGGCCTTGGCCCAGTTGTCGCCATCGACCTCGCTGTCGCGCCTGGCGGAACACGTGCAGATGCCGGCGAGCAAGGTCCATCGCTATTTGCAGGCGCTGATCGCCAGCGGTTTTGCCGAGCAGAACACCGCCACCAACCACTACGGCCTCGGGCGTGAAGCCTTGCGCGTCGGTCTTGCCGCACTCAACAGTATGGATGTGCTGAAAGTCGCTGCCCTGCCGTTGGCCGAACTGCGCGATGAACTGAACGAAACCTGCTTTTTGGCGGTGTGGGGCAATCAGGGTGCGACCGTGGTTCACATCGAACCGGCGGTGCGCGCGGTGACGGTGGTGACGCAGTTGGGTTCGGTGTTGCCATTGCTCAGTTCATCCACCGGTTTGGTGTTCGGCGCGTTTCTGCCAAAGCGTGAAACCGTCGACTTGCGCGAGCAGGAACTGCAAACCGCCAACGTTCATACGCTGGCGGACGATCAGGCCTACACGGCATTGTGCGAACAGATCCGCGAGCGCGGTCTGCATCATGTGCACGGGTTGCTGATGCCCGGTGTCGATGCGTTGTCAGCGCCGGTATTCAATGCCGTCGGGAATGTTGCTGCGGTGATGACTATTGTTGGCCCGGCGTCGTTGTTTTACGCAGACGAAAACGGCCCGGCGGCGCAGCGATTGCTGGCGGCGACGCGGGCCGTGAGTTGGCGGATGGGGTATGAGCCATCCCGTTCTATTTGATCTCTGTCGACCTCAGTATCCAGCCTGCACAGAGTAAAGAGAAAAATTAATGCACTGTGGTTTTGCTGGTATTGACGTCTTGTTCACCCAGCACGTCTTGAACGATTTCGAGCAGTCTTTCATGACCGAGTTTCTGCCCCGTGGCCTTAGATACCATGCTCACAACGGTTTTTGCATCACCAAACAACTGGATCAAACTCTTCTGGGCATTGGTGACCTCTTTTGCACCCCGAGTTGCCTGCCCCAGGCTCACCAGTCCGATCAATGCGTCCTTGAAGTATTTAAACGAGGCATCGTAATCGCCATAGTAATGTGCCTTTACGCCATCGTAGAAATTTTTACCCAGTTCTACAATCGTCACCAACACACCAACAGGAGGAATAACTAAACTAATAACAGTGGCAGCCAACATCACATTATCATAAATCAGGCCCGCAACAATCTCATTAAGACTGGTGGTTTGTTCATCGACATCATCAATGACCCGATTCACTTTGATTTCATATGAAGCTCGCAGATCCCTGACCCTGGACATGTACGAAGGCACAGGCGCCGCAACTGTGTCAGCACGACTCTGAAGCAGATCAAAATAGTCGTTGACCACCTTTTTATCTGCGACTTTTATTCGATTGATGTAATAACTCCTGAACGGACCAAAACGAAGCCTGACAGCGGAAGCAAAATGACCGATGGGGCGAAACGCCGCACCATCCGGTGCATCCGGAGTATAAAGAAAATCTTCAAGTCCTTTAGCGGTCTTAATCCTGAATATATAAACACCCGTCACCTCACGAGTTTTTAAAATATTAAATCGATAGACACTTTCCTCATTGACCACAGGATTCTCATACAATTGTCCTTGCGGAACTTTCAGATCAAGAATAAGTTTTTCAATACTTCTAAACTGATCACCGTCCAATCCAGCATCAAAGAACTGAGTCAGTAAGGCCTGATGCATCTCACAATGCACACGTTTGAAGTTTACTTCTCGTCTGAAGGTGTAGGATGAATGACGCTCAGCCAGATAATCAGACTTCAGAAAGTCAATATATTTTTCTCCCGAGCGAAGTGTTTTAGACCACGAGGCAATATCTCGTATATCGAGCTTGTCGAGGGGCGGGTGGACAGCTCTCCAATAAAATTTAGGATACTGCCCTGGAACGGGTTGAGGACTATTATTAGGCTCAAAGCTACGCCCCTCGACAATCAGTTCCGTCAGACTCATCTGCTCATCCGAGCTTATTTGCACATAAACCATATCGGGATCGACATTGACGTAACTCCCGCGAGAACGAAGTACCGCCTCTACCCTTTCTTTAATAAGTTCTCGGGAATATTCCTCAAAGGAAGGAAACGCCGTTTCGCGGGACTCTACAGTGTAAAGCGCTTTGAGCTCTGTATTTAGACGAGCATGTTGCTGACGCAACAGTCGCGGCACATTTCGGTAATAGGCCGGAGCTGCCTGATTGATTTTCGCTAACGACCAATCATAATTCAGCCCCACAAAACGGGTCAGTGGTATTCGCGTCTCTCTATTTAAAACTATGGACTTGAGGTTACTCAGAATCGGTTTTATAACGTGCTGACGCAGCCTTTCCCCCACACTTGGAACATCATTGGCATTCATAAGCGAAGCCGCATAACCAGAATCGCTATTCATCCATTCCCCAAGTTTTTCCTTAAAGGCATTAAACTCAGCAAAACGAAGGACCTCATATTCCCCTTTTGGGGTTTTCAAGAAGACCAGTTGTGTACCAAACGATTTTTGCGCCCCCCAGAACAGCATGACATCATTCAAACAATGGGACGCTCCGTCGAAGTACACGCCATTAATCTCAACCGCCAATTCACCTTGCAATCCACGCTCAACCAACCGGACATCGTTATCGTTGATCTTTCCGGTGTATCGAGCTATCCACAGTGCGAGTTCCAATTTACTCGACAATCGATTGAGACAGGCATCGTGATAGGCCTGTGACAGATAAAAGGGCGCCGCCTCCACAAAATCGCGTCGTACATCGACAGTTTGCAACCAGTATTCAAGCTTTTCGGGAGTCAAGCCAGGAATTGCCTGAGCGCCCTCGAAACGCATCTGGACCCTGTGTCCACCATCGTGCAATCCGAAAATAATCTGTTCTGTCAGGGTCCTTGCGTCCTCCTGAACGATCGTCCGACCACCGATTTTGAGCTCATACCGGCTATGAACTTTTATCGTATCGGGGTTGATTTCAACGCCGAACGCACTGCGGGCCCAATCTTTAACCTTTCTGCGAGCATACAAGGTCAGGGAAAAATGCTCATCGGACTTAACTTGAAACTCGGCGTCGTAATTATCCGCCGATTCTTCAAGTTCCTCATACCGCAGCTGAACGTTCTTGTCCGACGCTTTTAACCAGTCCGGCCAACCGGCACGATTGACTGCCGCCTTCAACACCTCGAATTGAGCTGACCAGTTTGATTTCACCGCGTCCAGTCGCTGAATCGCTTCCAACTCAACGAGCAAATTCGGGCTATGGCTATCACCAAAGTTTAAAAGCCTCGAAAAATCATCGCGCTGTTGCTTTAGACGACTATCGACACAAAAATCGAATATATCCTCTTGCACATTCTTATAGGACACACTGGTTTTCGAGACAGACCATCGCGAACACAATGCCGCATGCATATCATTACTCGTGACGAAAAATTCGAAACCGCTTTCTGGCGTGTACACCACACAAGTGTGCCAGTCGTCATCCAGAGAAAGTTCTGAAGGTGTCAGCCCGTTCATATTGACTACAAAGCTGGAAGGAAACGTCGCCGGAATTTTGTTTGGTACTTCCAATACGATGCGGTATAAAGCAGTACCCTTTCCCGACAGCAGGAGTTCCGAAACCCGTCGCCCTTGGGAAGAGTCCAATACTCCTCCAATAGTACTCAGCGACAGTTGGGCCATCAACGCATGCGCCTGTAATTGCTTCAAGACATCTTTGTTCGTCGAAGCCGGATTATCAATCACTCCGGCATTGGTCAGCCAGTATCGATCAACGCTTGCGCGATGCTCCGATCTGAGATCACTTATTGCTTTTACCAGAATGCGTTCGACCGATTGAATACTGAGGCCTTGAACAGCGTATGCATTATTTGTAGTGTTCGGTCGTGTGTATACACCATCCACCCCAAAAATATAGTTAGGAGATATATTTTTTTCCAAACACTCGAAAAAAACATCCAGCAAAGTACCTGATGGACGAGTTTTCTGCTCAGCCGTGTAAGCACCTCTGGTAATAAAAATATTTTCAGAATTCAGCGCCACATTATACTCATGTACTTTCAGCGCTAACCGGTCACGGGTCATTTCCTTAAATGAAGGAACATCACCCAGAAACGCCAAAAGTTGCTCCCCCACCTGCCGAACCTTCGCCAACTCAGTGGAAGCCTGCACGGTTCCTTGCGGAGCATCGAGCATCAAACTGTTATAACTTGCACTCATCTTAGTTATCCTTGATAGAGACAGACCAGAAGCAACTTCATGTCACTTCACCTGCAGAGGCCCAACCCTAATAACTTTTCACCGCGCTGAAAACACCAAATCCATTTCAAGTAATTTAGTCATCAAACAATAATATTAAAACAACCACCCCCCCCACATTTAACACAACCTTAATAACTTCGCCTTTGCCACTGCTTGCGTTCTCCGGGCAACACCCAACTTCCCATGAATTCGGCGCGCATGAGTCTTAACCGTATGTAAGGAGATATAAAGCTGCTCAGCTATTTGCTGATTGGAATTCCCTTGAGCAATTAACGCGAGCACTTCCAACTCGCGTCGGCTGAGCGGGCCTGCGTCCACGACAGACGGCAAATCGCTTACTTCACGTTCAAAATCCGGTTGTCGCAATTTCAATTCACGCAACGCTTGGTGGAGACCATGACGCTTAACCAATTGCTGACCGCACTGTAAAGCACGCTCAGCAAGGGAACTATCCCCCATCAACCAAGCGACTTGCCCCAGTGCCAACTGCAGTTCTGCCTCCAGGCTTAACATGCCTCTCTGTTGCGCCTGATCTATCAATCCAAACAGTTGAATTTGCGGCTGGTTTGCTTGGTGCAAACAGGTTTTCGCTAAAATCAGCAGGTATTCAATGCGTGGTATGAGATCAAGGGTGGCGGGGGGCGCCTGTCGCGCCTGAGGCCCACGATAATGACGCAAGACCCGCGTCAAGGCCTCAACCGCTAATTCGGGACGGCCCTGCTGGAGCCAGATTTGACTGCTGATTTGCAACAGCACACCGCGGTAAACAGTGTCGGGAATCTGCCGCTGTTGCATCAAGCGTTCGGCGTCGCGCAGATGGGCAAACGCCTGGGCATAGTCGCTCTGATTGGCCGCCACCTGAGCCAAACCGAGGAACCCATAAAGCACCCGTTTGTCGTGACTGCGCAGACAGATCTGCATCCCGGCTTCGAAATATTCGGCGGCCTGTGCATCCAGGCCCTGAGACAAGTTCAAGCGCCCACGGCGCAAGGCAATTCGCCCAAGCAAGGGCCCGGCGATCTGCTGCTGTTGAGTGAGTAGGCCATGTACATTCGCGAGCAAACTTTCGGCACGTTGAGGAGCGCCACGTTGCTCCAGTAATTGCGCGTGATCGAGTTCAAGCAGACCTTCGAACACCAGCGAGCCTTGTGCTCGTGCCAGGCACAACGCATCGCGGTTTATCGCCTGCGCCAAATCGAGTTCGCCCCTGAGCAGGGCTTGTTGCGTCAAACCCGACAGGCACATCAAACGTACGGGCCAGAGTTCAGCACCGAGCACGCTTAGCGCGTCGAGAAAATGCGCGCGTGAACCCTCCATGCGCCCTTGCAAATGCAGTAGCCAGCCTTGCTGGGCCTGCCAGCGCGCAATCAATTGCCGCTGAAGGAGCGCCGACGGTTGAGGGGTGAATCGAGACAGATGTTCGATGCATTCGGCCGCTTGCTCGAATCGACCGGCAAACAGCAAGGCTGCGGTGATCAACCCGACCAATTGCGGCGAGCCGAGCGTCAGTTCGTCGCCGTGCTGCTCATGCAAACGCAGCAACAGGACCACTGTCTGCTCCTCGAATAGATGCTCGAAACTGAAGTGCTGCAGCAGGCTGACCGCGACTTCGAATTCTTCGGCCAGCAAGGCCTGCTCGAAGGCGGCTTTCCAGTCCTGTTCAGCCGTGAACCATTGGCAGGCACGTCGATGCCAGGAACGACCGGCTGGCCATTGCTCATTGCGTATCGTGTGAGTGAGCGGAGCGAAAATTTGCAGCCAGTCTGCCGAGTCCTGCCAAGGCTCGATAAAACAGCCCAGTTCCTGCAACACCTTCAGGTACGCGCAGCCTTCACCGGCCCCAAACAGGTGATCGCAAAGGCTTGCATTGAAACGTGGCAAATGCGCCAGGACCCGCCAGACCTCCGCCAATTCCGGGGTCAGCACAGCGAACAACTCGTGCTGCAGGTAATCAAGCAACGTGTCCGTTTGCCCTTGAAGTGTGTTGTTGCGCGACCAATCACATTTTTGCAGCAGCGCAATCCGTACGCCCGCACACCAGCCGCCACTGCGCTGGATGATTTTACTGGCGGCGTTGTTGGCGTCTGCCTGCGGCAGATGGCGCAACAGTGCGGCGATTTCGGTTTGATTGAAGGCCAGCGTCGAGTGCTCACATTCATACAATTCGTCATCGAGCAGCAACCGCGGCCAGTTGCATTGCGGGCGCCGACGAGCGCCCATCCACCAGGTCAACATCGGGCTGCTGACCGCCAGCATGCGATCCAGCAACAAGTCCAGTTCGGGGTTCGGGACGCGGCAATAGTCGTCGAGAAACAGCCAGGTCGGCGTCTGCAATCGCGCCAGTTGCCCCAGCAATTCAGTTTCGCCTGACGAGGCCAGCCCTAGCGTCTCGGCCAGACGTTGTCGAAAATCAGCGGTGCTCATTGCCACGCCAGACAACGGCAACCAACACACACGACACTGCGGCGGTGCCTGCAACAGGCATTCGGCGAGCAGTGCGGTCTTGCCACTGCCCGCTGGTGCGCAGAGCAATTTCACCCGCGCCGTGGAGGCCAGCAGCGGCTCGGTCAAACGCTCACGCGACAGATGATGGGAGGACAGTCTGGGCAAAAATCCAGAACGGTCCAGACACGGAGTCATGGCGGTCATTGCGGCGTGCCTTTTTATAATTGTCCGCCAACCCTAGACCTGTCCAAGCCGCTTGTTGAGAAGTATTCAGCACGCTGATTGGCGCCCATAAAAAAGGCGACCGAGCGGTCGCCTTTTGTCCTGCGAAGGTATCAGCCCCGTTACCGAACCCCTTCGGCACGCAACGCCGAGGGGGTGAAGTCGTTAACCTTGGCTTCAAAGGCAAACTCAAAACTGTGTTTCTCTTCGTTCTTCATGCCCAGTGCAATGTACCGGCCGGCAATGATGTCGTAGAGCGCTTCCAGCGTGTAGGCCTGGGCCTGGTGATCGTAGTAATACTGAGCGTGACCCTCCGCCACTCGCCACAGTTGCCCGCGACCGTCGTAGTGATCCACCAGCGCCACTTGCCAGCTGTCTTCGTCGATGTACATGTGGCGCTTGGCGTAGATGTGGCGCTCGCTCGGCTTGACCGTGCCGATCACTTCCCAGACGCGGTGCAGCTCATATCGGGTCAGGTCCTGGTTAATGTGGCCGGCCTTGACGATGTCGTCGTACTTGAGGCTCGGCGAATCCAGTTTGTAGCTGTTGTAAGGGATGTACATCTCCTTCTTGCCGACCAGTTTCCAGTCGTAGCGATCCGGTGCACCGGAGAACATGTCGTAGTTGTCGGAGGTACGCAGACCGTCAGCAGCGGTGCCCGGGCCGTCATAGGCCACTTGCGGGGCACGACGCACACGGCGCTGGCCGGCGTTGTAGATCCACGCCAGACGCGGCTCTTTCACCTGATCGAGGGTTTCGTGCACCAACAGTACGTTACCGGCCAGACGTGCCGGTGCGGTCACCGACTGTTTGAAGAAAGTCAGCACGTTGGCGGCTTTGTCCGCGTCCATGTCCTTCATCAGTTGCGGGACGGCGATTTCTTCCTCGAAGCGGATCGGAGTGTAGCTGCCGTTGGTTTGCGGGGTCACCTGGGTGATGATGCGTTTGAGGTTGCCGCCGTGGTAACGGGTGATGTGGTTCCACAACACTTCGACGCCATTCTTGGGAATCGGGAATGCGTAGTAACGGTTGCCGGTGAAACCCGCCAATCCGTTACCGTCATTGATGGTGCTCACGCTCAGTGCACTGCGCTTGGCTGACTCGTAGATCTCTGGCGGCACGGCCACAGTGCGGTGGGTCGGGTAGACCGGAATCTTGTAGGTTTCCGGGTAGCGTTTGAACATCGCCACCTGGCCTTCCGACAACTTGTCCTTGTACTTGTCGACCGTTGCGGGGGTGATTACAAACAGTGGTTTTTCGTTGCCGAACGGGTCAGCCAGAAAACCTTTGCTGTCCACCGCACCGGCGTTTTTCGGGATGCCGCCGGTCCAGGCCGGAATAGAGCCGTCAGCGTTGCCGGCCTTCTCGGCACCCAGCGGCGTGAGGCTGGTGCCCAGTTTGTTGGCTTCTTCCGGCGACACCGCCGCCATCACGTTGACAGCCAGCAAGCTCAGGGCCAGGGCGCCACATTGCAGAATCATCTTGCGCATTGAAATCATCCTTTCTCAGCCAGATCAGAAGTTCACGCCGAAGCTCAGCGCCACGAAGTCGCGGTCTTCGAGGACGTTGAAGTCACCACCAAAAAAGTCGGTGTAGCTCAGGCTCGCGGTATAGGTGTTGCGGTAGTCGGCATCGACACCGACGCTGACCGCTTTGGCGCCTTCGTTGAACAGCCCGTTGGGGCCGTAGCCGGCGACATCGTGCGACCAGGACAGGTTGGGTTTGAGGTTGATCCCGGCGAACACGTCGGCGTAATCAAGGATTGCCCGCGCGCGGTAGCCCCAGGAGGTCGAAGTGACAAACCCGTCAGTTTCGCCACCAAAACCGTATTGCCCGTAGACCGAATCACGGCCGTAACGCAAGTGGCTGCGTCCCTCCAGGCCACCGACATGAACCACCGCCGCTTCGCCGACCACGGTGAGCCGCTGAGCCCCCAGTACCTGATCGAAGAACTGCGTCAGCGAGCTCTGGATTTGCGTGACTTCCTTGCGACGGTAGCCTTTGTTGTCGGCACCGGGCGTCGAGACGATCGGCGATGCCAGACCACCGGCAATCGGGTTGAGCATCGCCAGTGTCAGGTCGTTGGTGTTGACCTGTACGGGCGCGTTCGGGCGATAGCTGATCTCGCCACTCCACGCGGTACCGGTGGACAATGTGGTGGAGAAACTCGCGCCATAAAGACGAATGTCCTCCGGATAATCGAGGTAATACTGACCGCGTCCCAGCATCACACTTTGCGCCAGCCCCGAGCCGCTGCCAGGTGCCAGCCGGTTTGCGGTGGCGACCATGCCCGGCAGGCTGGCCAGCGTCGAGGCGCCCGCTGTAACCGTGCCCACCGTCGGTGAGCGGCTGTGGTAGTTCATGAAATACAGACCGTACTCGGTGTCATCGCCGAGCCAGCGCAATGCCGTGCCCCACTGCCCGGAATCCCGCGCATCGCGGTCGCCGCCACGGGGAACGACCACGCCTTCGCGAGTCACCAGAATCGGTTGGCCGAACGCGGCGGCCAGCGGCGCCAAAGGAGCAATCGCTGGGCTACCGACGGTGTAATTGTTGTTGCAACCATCGGCCGCCACGTCGACAGCGAAGAACGTGCCGCAGTTGTCGAGAACGGTCTGGTCCCACTCCAGTTGGTAGAAACCTTCCACCGAGAGCTGATCCGTCAGGCCTTGGGAGACGTACAGCATGTTCACGGGAATCAGGCCTTCCTTGATCTCGGCGCCCGGACGACGAAACGCAGAAACGTCGATCGGGTTGATGCTGTTGATCGAGTTGCCGATGAAGGTACTTTCCCCCCAACTGACCACTTGCTTGCCGGCGCGCACGCTGCCTGGGCGGTCGACAATGTTGTAGTTGTGATAAACGAAGGCGTCGAGAATTTGCCCGCCGGAAGACTTGGCGCCTTCCTTGCGACCTTTGTTGCTGATCGGCTTGAAGTCACGGTCTTCATCTTCCAGTTCGAAGTCGTACCAGTACTTGCCGCGAACGAACACACCGGTGTCGCCGTATTTCAGTTCGAGGTCGTGAATCCCTTTGAAGATTTTGGAAAAGGTTTCACCCTTGCTGAAGTTCAGCCGCCCGTCATCACCGGTCGATGACTGCCCGGTCCCGCCGTTCACGGTGCCGACCAAAGACTTGTCGGCATCGCGCATGCCCCAACTCGCGCCGATGGACAGCGAGGAGTCAAACGTCCCCTCGATCTCCCCAATGTTGAATGAAACAGCCTGCGCCTGGGCACAGCAACCCAAGGCCACCGCAGCGGCCAGCGCTTGCGGCGTGAAGATGGCGCGCATTGTTGTTTTTGTCATGCGTCTTCCCCGGTGAGTGACAGAAGGCCCCACCCTACTGCCGCAACCCGAGAGCGATAAGCGCACCAAGGAGGTATTCGGGATGTACCTCTAAAGGATGAATGGCCCGCAGGGACGCGGGTTTGCGCAGGGTATGGATGGGCTGGATGGCGGGTTATCAGTCAGATGCATGCGACCTCGTAGCCGCCATGAAAATCCGGGACTGTTGCTCGGGCTGCAACACTGCATGTCGCGAATCGCTATTTTTCCTTTTAGGTCAGGGGCTTATTCTTGCCGGGCTTTCAGGGGCAACCCGCTGAAGCACGAATCCAGATGAATCGATGCTTATCGATTGATCGCCCTGTGTACACAGACGTTGTTTTTTAGCTCCTGATCCAACGTCTTATTTGGCCGCTGCGTTTGCAGCGGCCTTTTTTATGTCTGTTGAAAAGCCGATCGTCCTGTTCTACGAGAAACATCCGAAAGCCACATGGGAAATTTCTTCTTGTACAGAAGTATTCCGACTCGCTTGCTTTAGCCTGCCGAAACTTCACTCAATCTCACACACACTTACTTACAGCCCAATCAGAATCATGCACCAAAGTTTTGCTGTAACTTGAAACAAGTCGACCGTAAGCCGACAAACGGAAATCAGTACAAACCGAATATTTTCACCACCCCATCAATCCCCCATTCAACAAGCACGTTCAAAAGGATATGAATATGCAAAAACCCCCAACATGGGAGTTGACCGAAGCTGTTCACACGACTGCAATTGCCCCTTTACACATGCGCATCGTCCCTGCTACTTCATCAGTCATTCCCCACAGCGGCACGTTTGGCCCTCACAACCCCCAACATATTGTAATTGCGAACTCAGATAAAATAGAAACCACCAAAAAGTCGATTGAACAAGCACATCAAACCCGCGCTCATCAACTACCACAAACCATCGAACATGAACTCGCCACCACCAGACTGGAGTTTTCCAATCAACCTCTTTCTCCAGTAGACGCGATCATTCGTGAACTAGGTGTTCGGAACACTCTTCTGCATCGAAAGACCACTGACTTCCATCAAAAAATAAATCTCGCCAATCAGTTTTATGGCGGTGATCCGCTACGCCGTAGCTTGGTTGAGTTCTATCAAAAAGCAACGACCATGGAACAACGGGTCATGCCCAGTGGTATTGCAATGAACACTTGGGCGGCCTCGTACGCCGCGGCACACGAGGCCAGGCTACTCGCGCAATCCATTCAGATACTGAACCAGCAACACGTGCAGGTACTTAATTGGCTGGCTGCAGTACAAGCTAATGACCAAACGCAAGCGGCGGCGGCAGAAGCCCAACGAGTAGCTGCCGAAAGCACCAGGATCGTAGCCGAACAGCAACGCCTGAAAGCAATAGCTGATGCAGCACGTCGGGAACAAGAACAAGTCTGGTTGCGCGAACAGGCTCGGCTTGCAGCACTGGCGGAAACCGAACAGTTAGCTATCGAGCAAGCTAGAAAGGCTGCCGATAAGGCGCGCGCCGCGCAACTTAAGGAGCAGGCCCAGGCTCAAGAAAATGCACGAATCGCAACATTGATAACAGCGTTGGCCGAGGCGCAAGCAAATGCACAAGCTGCCGCAGAGCATTTCGCAGCCGAACAGGCTCGTCTACAAGATGAAATGGAGCAACGAATCGAGCAGATACAAAAGCAACTAGAAACAGAAAGGCAGACCCTGGAGATTCGCTGGAAAGTCACTGACACGGATCTGCGCTACTACACTCATGAGATACGAGAACTAGATCGTTACAGGGCATTCGGATATAGCGACAGCGCATCCCCTTCCGACGAGTCTCAAATATGGAACAATGCACATACGGCTACTCTTGAGGACTACAAGCCAGGAAGCGAACTGTCACTTTTGTATAACGAAGAAGCCATTGCAGCAATGAATGCACAAGACCAAAGAGAGTACGAAAAAGACATGAGGAGTTTCGAATGATGAACACTATCGAACAAATCATCAAAAACGAATCGGTAGAAGATGTAGTTTCGTTTTTCGCACTTTTCAGATCTGCCCAAGACGTCGACAGAATGTATAGTCGCCACCGTCAGGAGATAGTTTTAAACGGCGAACTGGTAAACACTTACAACTCGCTTTTCAGCAATGGCGTACTGATTAGCGACAAAAATGGAAAAACCGTTAAGGGACCTAACTGGAAGACCCCAAAATTTATGACCGAAAATAAATACTCTTAACAAGCGATTCAGCCACCAAGCCTGAGCTTGGTGGCTCCACGAATTAAAGCGAATACTTCTGCAAATTCCCCATCATTTCCTTCAGCGCCTCAATATTGTCCTTCGGATGCGCCGCTCCTTCGAAATCACAAATCTGCTCCCACTGCGCCGCCACATCTTCCGGAGAGAAACCCACTCGCGGATCAAAACCCGCACCCAGGCTGCGTTCCCAGCGCACCTTGCCCATCCAGCCGCCACCCACTTCAAACAACCCGGAAGTCTCCTTGCAGTTTTCACTGGCCAGATATACCACCAACGGGCTGACCAATTCCGGTTTGAGTTGCTCAAACACTTGTGGCGGGATCAGGCCTTCGGTCATGCGCGTGCCGCCGGTAGGCGCGATGGCGTTGACGAGGATGTTGTTCTTGCGACCTTCGATGGCGAGGGTTCGCGTCAGGCCGTACAGGCCGAGTTTGGCCATGCCGTAGTTGGACTGGCCGAAGTTGCCGTAGATGCCCGAGGTCGACGCAGTGAAGATCACGCGGCCATAGTTTTGCTCGCGCATGTGCGGCCAGGCGGCGCGGGTGACTTTGTAGGCGCCTTCGACGTGGACGCGGTAAACCAGGTCCCAGTCGGCGTCGTCCATTTTGTGGAAGGTCTTGTCGCGCAGGATCCCGGCATTGTTGACCACCACATCGATACGGCCAAAAACGTCGAGCGCGTGCTGGACGATTTTGTCGCCGTCGGTAACGGAGTCATGGTTGGCTTCGGCGGTGCCGCCCGCCTCGCGAATTTCGGCAACCACGCGGTCTGCCGCCGACGCGTTGGCGCCTTCCCCTTGCGCCGAACCGCCGAGATCGTTGACCAGCACTTTGGCGCCCTGTTTGGCAAACAGCAGCGCGTGTGCCCGGCCCAAGCCGCCGCCAGCGCCGGTAACGATCACGACTTTATCTTCGAAGCGCACAGACTCATTCATTGGAAAACTCCAGCAGGCCAAGGGGACAATGAGTCCGAGTGTCAGGCACGGCGCTGCTGGTCACAATAAACAGGGGTGAGGCTGAATGGTGCTCGATAAGGCAGGGGGATAATCAGGACCACGCGACCCTGCGCGGCGGCAAAATCAGCCGATCGCGAAACTCCAGGTAATGCTTGAGCACTTGCGTCGGCGCCTCGGTCTGCGGGTAATGGCCAATCTCGGCCAGCAGGACCGTGTCCGGATTGGGGATCAGCTCCCGATAGCGTGTGACCATGTGCGCGCCGGAAATCGGATCGACCTCGCCATCAATGACGCGCAGCGGTACTTCACCGCGTTGCATGGCCGCGACCCAACGCTCGCGCTGGACACGCCGCTCCGGAATATAGGCGATAAGCTTGTGCATGATCCGCGGGCCGTGATTGCTCTCGACCAAACTCCAGAAATCATCTATTTCACTTTCAGTTGGCCGGGTCATCCGCCCGAAAATCTGCCGAAAACTCTTCACCAGCGCATCTCGCGTGAACGCGCGGCCAATCATCCAGCCCAAAGGGCTGAGCAACAGTTTTTGCGCCAGCAGCGGGCGATGGGTTTCGGGAAACAGGCCGCCATTGAGGAACACACAACTGGCAATGTGAATGCCGGTTTCGTAATGCCGGGCCAACAGTTCCTGCGCCACGCTGTCGCCATAGTCGTGGGCCAACACATGCACGGGCTGCGTAACGCTCAAATGCGCCAGCAATGCCTGCTGCAAGTCGGCCTGTTCGAGCAGGCTGTATTCGTGATCCACCGGTTTGGACGAGTCGCCAAAGCCGAGCATGTCGCACGCAATCACCCGATAGCGCTGCGCCAGTGGCTGCCAGAGGTAATGCCAGTCCCAACTGGCGGTCGGGAAGCCATGAATGAGCAACAGCGGCTCACCCTGCCCCGCCGTCCAGTAGCGGATAGTCTGACCACGAAAGATGAACGTCTGGCCGCGTTTGCGCCAGACACACAGGGGGATCTCGGCGAGTGGCATTAGAGTTTATAACCCGGGTCTTGTTGATCGAGTTTGCGTAGCAGCGCCGGCCAGGCCAGCGCGCCACCCATCCCTTGAGCACTTTTGGTAACACCGGCAATCATCGCCTTGGCACCCGCCAGAATCTGCGGTTCGATGGCGATCAATTCGGCACCGCCGTTTTGTGCCAGCACTTGGATATCGCAGGCGCGCTGGAAGGTAAACATCATCAGGAACGTGTCGGCGATGGTGCTGCCACAGGTCAGCAGACCGTGGTTGTGCAGCATCAGGAAATTGTTTTCACCGAGGTCGGCTTGCAGGCGCGCTTTCTCTTCATGGTTCAGCGCAACGCCTTCATAAGCGTGATAAGCCAGGCTGGACAACACAAACAGGGACTGCTGACTGATCGGCAAAATGCCCTGCTTCTGCGCCGACACCGCCACGCCGGCCGCCGTATGGGTGTGCAGCACGCAGACCACATCGTGGCGAACTTCATGCACGGCGCTGTGAATGGTGTAACCGGCGGGATTGATCTCGTAGGGACTGTCCATCAGTTTGTTGCCGGCTTGATCGACCTTCACCAGACTTGATGCAGTGATCTCATGGAACATCAGTCCAAACGGGTTGATCAGAAAGTCTTCAGTGCCCGGCACCTTGGCCGAGATGTGCGTAAAGATCAGGTCGTCCCAGCCATGGGCGGCGACCAAACGATAACAGGCGGCCAGATCGACGCGGGTTTGCCATTCGGCGGCGCTGACCTTATCTCTGACACTGTGGGGCGACTGGACGGGGGCAACATTCACGGCAAGACCTCCTGTTCTTATTGTTGTGCTGTCGTTACACCAGTCTAGTCAGCCCCCGGGCTTCGTGTAGTTGCATTGGCAGCCAGCTTGATGGCCGTGCGAGTCAGTGACGCAATGAGCTTGGATCCATGTCAAAGGACCGACGCTGGTAACCCTGTAGTGAACAGATTCAGCGATCTCGTCAGAAGTATGACGAGCTTCATCTTCAGCGCAAAACGCTGACCAATTCCGCCAGCCACGGCTCGGCGTCGGTTTCCGGGGTCACCGTTTCGCTGGCGTCCAGACGCAGCATCGGCAGCACTTCGCGCAGCCCCAGTTCACCGAACAGTTCGCGCATTTGTTCGCCGCCGCCACAGAAAGTATCGCCATAGCTCGCATCGCCCAGGGCGATGACTGCTCCCGGCAGACCGCGCCATGCTGCGGGCAATTGATCGCGAATCATCGAATACAACGGTTGCAGGTTGTCCGGCAATTCACCCATGCCGGTGGTCGATGTCACCGCCAGAAACGCTTGCGGTTCGAAAGCCAGGACATCGGCCAGTGACGCACGGGGGTTGTGCAGGGTTTCGAAACCGGCGGCCTTCAAAATACTTGCGGCGTGACGGGCGACTTCTTCAGCCGTGCCGTACACCGAGCCGGAAAGGATGGCGACTTTCATCAATCTGATCCTGAAACTGAGTGAAAGACCGGATATTAACAGCACGAACTGTATTGTTCTTTTAGAATGCAGGCTCAATCAAACCGGAAAGGATTCTCCGATGATCAATGCTCAACTGCTGCAAATGGCAATCAACGCTTCCAACGACGGCATCGTGATTGCAGAAAAGGAAGGCGACCAGGACAACATCCTGATTTACGTCAACCCGGCGTTCGAACACCTGACGGGGTACACCAGCGAAGAGATCCTCTACCAGGATTGCCGTTTCCTGCAGTCAGGCGATCGGGATCAGCAAGCGCTTCCAACCATTCGCGAGGCGCTGAGCACGAAAGGCTCCTGCCGGGAAATCCTCAGGAACTACCGCAAGGACGGCACGCCCTTCTGGAACGAACTGTCGCTTTCGACGGTGAAAGATCCGGGCAATGGGCAGGTTTATTTTGTCGGGGTGCAAAAAGACGTCACGATTCAAGTCAAAGCGCAGCAGCGTGTTGCACAGCTGGAAACACAGCTGGCCGAGGCACTCGCCGAACTTGCTGCGCTGAAAGCGACGAACGGTGCAAACAAAACTTCGAATTAGTGGTCATTAACTACAATCACCAATGACTTTGTAACTACTACTTTCGAGCAAGCCATGCAACGTGACGCACTCCTGACCCAGGATGAACTGGACTTCATCCAGACCATGCAACACAACCCGCAACTCAATGTGCGGGATGCGACGTCGAGCTTGCTCGTTAATGGTGGATCGCAGATCCGTGATTTGCTCACGCGCCTCGCGGCTCATGAGCAAGTCACCATCCAGGCCAATTTTGAAAATCAGCAAATGACCTTTCCGCTGCATCTGGTGGAAGACGAGTTTCATGCGCTGCATTTGCGCTTGGGTGTGCCGAGCATTTACGAAGACGGGCCGATGGTCCGACCCTGGCGCCTGGTGCTCGATGAGCCGGTGGCGCTGGAGAATGCCAAAGGCCAGCCCGGCACGATGTATGTGCACGAAGTCTCTTGCAAAGGGGTTTTGCTGGAAGTTCGCAACAAGACCAAACCACCCAAGCACTTCGCCTTGTGGTTCAGCCCCTCAGGCTATGAACGGATTGCGTTGCGCGGCACGTTTGAGCGTGAAACCGAGCACGGTTTCTATGCCTATGAACTGGGCCAGTCCGACAAAGATGAAACCGAGCGCCTGCGCCAGTTCATCCTTCAGCAGCATCGCCTGACACACCCTGCGTTGCATGTCTGAACCTCAGGTATCGAGGTTGCCCGCCAGGAACTGTTTCAGACGCTGGCGCATCACCGCGCCTTCATTGCCCAGACAGCCAATCGACGAACCGGCCAGGCTTTCCTGAGCCAGTTCCGACGTATCCCCGGCAAGAAACAACTGGCAATCCAGGCTCATCGCCAGACGATTGAGCCGTCGTGGCAGATCAGTTGAAGGCACGTGATTGGAAAAAAGCACCAGCGCTTGCGGTTTTAGCTGCTGGCATACCAGCGGCAACTCATCGAATGGCTGACCAATCGTCAGCAGCCGAACCCCCATTTCATTACTGCTCACGAACAGAGCGGCCACCAACAACTCTAGTTCTCGGCACTGACCTGCCAATGCACTGACGATCACCCGCCGGGGTTGCGCGTTACGCATCAGCAGCAAACGTTGCAATACGCGAACTCGCAGAAACCCATCAAAAAACAGCCATTCGCTGGTGCAACCGAATTGATCCTGGCGTTGTAACAACAACTTCCAGAGCGGCATCAGAATGTCCTGAAAAACGACTGCCTGGGAGTAGGTGGAAAAAATCTGCCCGTAGACTTGATCCAGTTGAACATCATCAAAGGAACTCACCGCCGCTTGGACCTGTTGCTGCCAATGGGCGTAATCGGCCTGAACGACTTCCTTGGGAATGAACTGCGCCAGTGCCTTGGGAGGTTCGGTCCTGGCCAGAATCTTGCCAACCTTGCTGACCGCGACACCGCGGTCAATCCAGCCAAGGATGCTGCGAACCTTCTCGACATCGACCATCGAGTACAGCCGATGCCCACTTTCGGTGCGGGTGGGCTGAATCAGGCCATAACGTCGTTCCCATGCCCGCAGCGTGACGGGATTTATGCCCGTCAGCCGCGCCACCTCACGAATGGGAAACAGCTCTTCGCGATTGATGGAAGGATCTGCCTCAGCGGCAGGAGGAGCGTCAGTCAGGACAGGCATTGGATGATGTACGTCCGGTGCGCAAAATTGGATCCCATTCTAACTCCATTACCCCCTGCATGTTCAACACATGCAAACCATGAAAGTCTCTGGTGTATTGGTCAGATTCAGGAATAATCCTTGCTTGTCTCAAGACGCAGTCCGACACCCTGGTGCTGCGTCTGGCGAAACGCCTATCCGGTGTAACGCAAATGCCCTACGGAGATACAAAATGTCTACCTCCCCCGTCACGCTGATGGTGGCGCGTCGCGTCGCCGATGGCCGTTATCAAGACCTGATTGCCTGGCTGCGCGAAGGCGAACAACTGGCCACCGATTTTCCCGGTTATCTCGGCTCTGGCGTGCTCGCTCCGCCAGCCGGTGATGACGAGTTCCAGATTATCTTCCGCTTTGCCGATGAGCAGACCCTGCACACCTGGGAGCATTCCGCCTCGCGTACTGCATGGCTAGGCCGTGGCAGCGATTTGTTCGCCCATCCAACCGAGCATCGGGTCAGCGGCATTGAAGGCTGGTTCGGCGCAGTCGGACAGCGCCCACCACGCTGGAAACAGGCAGTGGCGATCTGGTTGGCATTCTTTCCGGTGTCCTTGTTGTTCAACTTTGTACTGGGGCCTTTGTTGAGCGAACTGAGCCTGCTGCCGCGGGTTTTCATCAGTACGTTGTGCCTGACGCCGTTGATGGTCTACTTCTTCATTCCCTTGTCGACCCGCCTGTTGGCCAACTGGCTGAACACCACGCCGACACGGCCGTTGCCCGCCCGGCCGTCCACGCAAAACCGCTAAGCTCACTACCACAATAGGTGCATGCCTCCCGTCGCTGGTATAGTTTTGCTCTTACCGCGACGCGAGCCGTTCATGACCCCTTCCGCAGCCCCAATCCTCATCACCGGTGCCGGCCAGCGTGTCGGCCTGCATTGTGCGCAGCGTTTGATTGAAGACGGCCATCGGGTGATCTTCAGCTACCGCAGCGAGCGCCCCGGTGTCCAGGCATTGCGTGATCTGGGCGCCATCGCGGTGTTTGCCGACTTCTCCACTGAAGCCGGGATCCTCGCGTTCATCAGCGACCTGAAAACCCATACCGACAGCCTGCGGGCGATTGTCCACAATGCTTCCGAATGGCTGGCCGAAACGCCGGACACCGAGGCCGAAGCCTTCAGCCGCATGTTCAGCGTGCACATGCTTGCGCCCTACCTGATCAACCTGCACTGTGCCGACTTGCTGCAACGCTCAACTCCGGCAGACATTGTGCACATCAGCGATGACGTGACCCGCAAGGGCAGTAGCCAGCACATCGGTTACTGCGCCAGCAAAGCCGGGCTCGACAGCCTTACCCTGTCCTTCGCCGCGAAATATGCGCCGACAATCAAGGTCAACGGTATCGCCCCCGCCCTGCTAATGTTCAATCCCGAGGACGACGCGGCCTATCGCGCCAAGGCGCTGGCCAAATCCGTCCTGGGCATTGAGCCCGGCAGCGAAGTGATCTACCAGAGCCTGCGCTACTTGCTCGACAACCCGTATGTCACCGGCACCACCCTGACCGTCAACGGCGGACGGCACATCAAATAAGAGGCCTCGCGAGGATATTTCATGACGTTATCCCTGTCCCAGAGCTATCGCGAGATCCTCATCGGTCTCGGTGAAAACCCGGATCGCGAAGGCCTGATCGACACGCCGGCGCGTGCGGCAAAAGCCATGCGCTACCTCTGCCATGGCTACGAACAAAGTGTCGAAGAAATCGTCAACGGGGCGCTGTTCGCCTCCGACAATGATGAAATGGTCATCGTCGACAACATCGAGTTGTACTCGCTCTGCGAGCATCACATGCTGCCCTTCATCGGCAAGGCCCATGTGGCTTATATTCCTACGGGCAAGGTGTTGGGCCTGTCGAAAATTGCGCGACTGGTGGACATGTTTGCCCGGCGCCTGCAAATCCAGGAAAACCTTACCCGGCAAATCGCCGAAGCAGTACAACAGGTGACCAATGCCGCCGGTGTTGCGGTGGTCATCGAAGCGCGACACATGTGCATGATGATGCGCGGCGTCGAGAAACAGAATTCGACCATGAACACCTCAGTGATGCTCGGCGCCTTCCGCGAGTCGAGCAATACCCGCCAGGAGTTCCTGCAATTGATTGGACGGAGCAAGTCGTAATGCCACAACTTCAACCAGGTATGGCGCGCATCCGGGTCAAGGACCTGTGCCTGCGGACCTACATCGGAATCAACGAGGATGAAATCCTCAACAAGCAGGATGTGTTGATCAACCTGACCATCCTGTATGCGGCCCAGGAAGCGGTGCGCGACAACGATATCGATCACGCGCTGAACTACCGCACCATCACCAAGGCGATCATTGCCCACGTGGAGGGCAATCGTTTCGCCTTGCTCGAACGGCTCACCCAGGAACTGCTGGACCTGGTAATGACCAACGAATCGGTGCTGTACGCCGAGGTTGAAGTCGACAAGCCTCATGCACTGCGATTCGCCGAATCAGTGTCGATTACCCTGGCGGCGAGCCGCTGAGTGCGTCTGGCGCATTGGCCGCCAGACTTTTATCATCCGCGCCACGATTTGACCGACAGAGCCCGCCATGAACGATCAACAACGCCTGGAACTTGAAGCCGCCGCCTTTCGCCGGCTGGTGGCCCATCTGGACAGCCGCAAGGATGTACAGAACATCGACCTGATGAACCTCTCCGGTTTCTGCCGCAATTGCCTGTCCAAGTGGTACAAGGCCGCCGCCGACGAACGCCAGATCGACGTCAGCCTCGATGACGCCCGCGAAGTGGTCTACGGCATGCCGTACGCCGAATGGAAAGCCCGATACCAGCAAGAAGCCAGCGCCGAACAACAGGCGGCGTTTGCCAAAGGAAAACCCAATGAGTGATTTGAACACCCTGCGCGCCAGCCTCAAGAGCGGCGAACACGTTTTTGCCGAAACCCTGGCGTTCATCGCCGCCGGTTACGACTATCAACCGCAGGCTTTCAACAACGGTGGTGTGGAAAACGCGGCCGGTCAGAATGAAGGTTCGTGCAAGACCCTGGGTCTGGCGCTGCTCGAAGGCCTGAGCGATGAAGAAGCGCTGCTGGCGTTCGGCGAGCATTACCGTTCGGTGGTCGCAACGCCTGATGGCAGTGACCACGGCAATATCCGCGCATTGATTGCCCATGGGCTGGCCGGGGTGAAGTTCACTCAACAGCCGCTCACTCGCCGCTAAACGCTTTTTCTGTAGGAGCAAAGCTTGCTCGCGATGGCGATCACAGAGACGCCATCGCCGGCAAGCCGCGCTTCTACAAGAGCCACAACACATCCCGACTTTTAAGATTGACCCGGCAACTTTATTTCGTTTGCCGGGCAGCGCTGCTCACGGCTTAGATAAAAAGAAGCATCCCTTCTTCAGAGTCGGTCATCCATGAGCAGCGAATCCATCAGCCGGTCGATCAACATCGTTCATCCTGTCACGCTCAGCCACGGCAAAAATGCCGAGGTCTGGGACACCGATGGCAAACGCTACATCGACTTCGTCGGCGGCATCGGCGTACTCAACCTCGGCCATTGCCACCCGCGCATCGTCGACGCCATTCGCGAGCAAGCCACCCGGCTGACCCACTACGCCTTCAACGCAGCACCGCATGTGCCTTACATCGAACTGATGGATCGCCTGACTGCGTTCATTCCCGTGGACTATCCGGTCAGCGGCATGCTCACCAACAGCGGCGCGGAAGCGGCGGAAAACGCCCTGAAGATCGTTCGCGGCGCCACCGGCCGCACCGCCGTGATCGCGTTCGACGGCGCCTTCCACGGCCGCACGCTGGCCACCCTGAACCTCAACGGCAAGGTCGCGCCCTACAAACAGAAAGTCGGCGTATTGCCGGGGCCGGTGTATCACCTGCCCTTCCCGAGCCAGGACAACGGCGTGACCTGCGCCGAAGCCTTGAAGGCCATGGACCGCCTGTTCAGCGTCGAAATCGACATTGATGACGTGGCGTGTTTCATCGTCGAACCGGTACAGGGCGAAGCAGGCTTCCTGGCGATGGACGTGGAGTTCGCCCAGTCGCTGCGACGGTTGTGTGATGAAAAGGGCATTGTGCTGATCGCTGACGAAATCCAGTCCGGTTTTGGCCGCACCGGCCAGCGTTTTGCGTTCTCGCGGCTGGGCATCGAACCGGACCTGATTCTGCTGGGCAAAAGCATCGCCGGCGGCGTACCACTGGGTGCGGTGGTTGGGCGCAAGGCATTGCTCGACACCTTGCCCAAGGGCGGACTGGGCGGCACCTATTCGGGAAACCCCATTGCCTGCGCCGCCGCGCTGGCGACCCTGGATGAGATGACCGACACACAGTTGCAAGCCTGGGGCGCGCAGCAGGAAGAAGCGATTGTCAGCCGCTACAAAGCTTGGTGCGACAGCAAACTTTCACCGTATCTGGGTCGTTTGACCGGTGTCGGCGCGATGCGCGGAATTGAACTGGCCCATGCCGATGGCACACCGGCACCCGCCCAGTTGACGCAACTGCTGGCGTTGGCGCGAGACGCCGGTTTGCTGCTGATGCCCAGCGGCAAGTCGCGCCATATCATTCGACTGTTGGCGCCATTGACCACCGAAGCGGCGGTGCTGGAGGAAGGCCTGGATATTCTTGAAGCGTGCCTCTGCAAACTAACTTGATCGCAAAATGAGTTCAGGGACTGACATAGCGAATTAAGTTCGCTTGTTGTCCCCGAATTCGTGTCGCAATACTGGCCAAAGACCCCTTTATCTAGCGAGAACATCACCACCTACACATTGAGGCCGTTATGTATCACGACAATAT
Source organism: Pseudomonas sp. B21-040 (assembly GCF_024748695.1). Lineage (NCBI taxonomy): Bacteria > Pseudomonadati > Pseudomonadota > Gammaproteobacteria > Pseudomonadales > Pseudomonadaceae > Pseudomonas > Pseudomonas sp. B21-040. The sequence continues at coordinate 998,103 of NZ_CP087176.1, read as the reverse complement.
AATTTATAAGAAAAAGTCCAACGATCCTCAATTCCTGCTTGCCGTCGCCGTGGTGCTGTTCCTCGGCTCCTACCTGATGAACCTGGGCAACAGCGCCCTAAGTCATTTTCTGCAACCGCTGCTGGGCGATGCCCCGGACAGCCTCACTGCTCGCAACATCGCCATCGGCCTTGGTATTGCCGCACTGGGCACGCTGAACTTCCATGTCCTCGGGCGCTTGAAGTTCAAGGTGCAAACCACCGTTGTATGGGTCGAACTGCTGGTCCTGTTTCTGGCGTTCTTCGATACCTTCGATCTTTCCTACAGCTTCATACTCGACAAAGTCGGCTTCCTGATCCTCCAGGGCGCTGCCACCACCTTGTACATCTCCGCCGTGGCCATTGTGATCGCATTTGTTCTTGCGCTGATCGGCGCGGTGGCCAAGTTGTCGAACAACGGTCTGGCCAATGCCCTCGCCTCGTTCTACACCTCGTTCTTTCGCGGCGTGCCGCTGCTGATTCAGATCTACCTGATTTACCTGGGCCTGCCGCAACTCGGCTATGTGGTTGATGCGGTGCCGGCCGGCATCCTTGCGCTGTCACTGTGTTATGGCGCCTACATGACTGAAATTTTCCGCGCTGGTATCCAGAGCATTCCGGTCGGCCAGTGGGAAGCTTCGCGAGCCCTGAACATCAGCCCGTTCAAAACCCTCAGCCGCGTGATCATGCCCCAGGCCTTGCGAGTGATCATTCCGCCGACCGGCAATCAGTTTATCGCCATGCTCAAGGACAGCTCGCTGGTGTCGGTGATCGGCGTCTGGGAACTGATGTACCTGGCCAAGACCCAGGGCCGGGCAGACTTCCGCCACCTGGAGATGTTGATTACGGCGGCAATGATCTACTGGGCGCTGTCGTTCATTCTCGAACGGGTGCAGGCGCGAATCGAAAAACGGGTCAACCGTTCCACGGCAAGGGGCTGATACGTGATGACTCGAACCAATACCGCTGAACAACTTGACCTGGCCGCAGTTGTACGACCTGGCCCATCGATGATTTCGATCACTGGCCTGAACAAGTGGTACGGCAATTTTCACGCCTTGCGCGATGTCGACCTGAAGGTCGCCACTGGCGAAATCCTGGTGGTGTGCGGGCCGTCAGGCTCGGGTAAATCGACAATGATTCGCTGCATCAATCACCTGGAAAACTTTCAGAAAGGCCACATACAGGTCAACGGAATCACCCTCACCAGCGAAGCGGAAAGTGTCAGCGCCGTGCGCAGCGAAATCGGCATGGTGTTCCAGAGCTTCAATCTGTTCCCGCACTTGAGTGTGATGGACAACCTGACCCTGGCCCCGCAACTGGTACAGGGCGTGTCATCCGCCGAAGCGAAAAAACGCGCGCAGGTTTATCTCGAACGTGTACGAATTGCCGAGCATGCGGACAAGTACCCCTCGCAATTGTCCGGCGGTCAGCAGCAACGCGTGGCGATTGCCCGGGCGCTGTGCATGAACCCCAAAGTGATGCTGTTCGACGAACCGACCTCCGCGCTGGACCCGGAAATGGTTCATGAGGTGCTGGACGTCATGAGCGAATTGGCCACCGACGGCATGACCATGATCTGCGTGACCCACGAAATGGGCTTTGCCAGCAAGGTCGCTGACCGGGTGTTGTTCATGGATCAAGGCCAGGTCATCGAACAAGCCACCCCTGCCGAGTTTTTCAACAACCCACAGACCGAACGCGCGCAGAAATTTCTGTCGCAAATCATCGGTCACTGAGAAGCGCTTTACCCCCGCATAACAATAACGAGAAGTGGAGATGGACATGCTCAGTAAGAAACACGCATTCACCCTTGCAGCCTCCCTGTCACTGTTGTTTGTCGGTGCCGCCAATGCCGGTGCGGTGCTGGACAAGATCCAGAGCAGCAAGACATTGACCGTCGCCACCTCGGCAACTTGGCCACCCCAAGGTTTCATCAACGACAAGAATGAAATCGACGGTTTTGATATCGACGTGTCCAAGGAGATTGCCAAGCGCCTCGGCGTCGAGGCCAAATTCATCACTCCCGACTGGGATGTGATTACCGCAGGCAAGTGGAATGGCCGCTGGGATGTGTCTGTGGGCTCGATGACCGCGACGAAAAGTCGTGCGCGAATTCTCGATTTTCCCGGAACTTATTACTACGTGCCCTACGTGTTTGCGGTCCACAACAAATCCACGGTCACCGATCACAAAGTGCTGAATGGCAAAACCATCGGCGTCGAAGGTGGCACCACGTCAGAGGACTATTTCAGCCAGGCGCTGGCCATCGAAACCACTGACGTACCACCAGTGGTCTACGACGTAAAAACCGAAAAAATGAAGACCTACGCCGGCTCCGTCGGCCCGCTCGACGATCTGCGCCTGGGCGATGGTACCCGGCTGGACGCCATCCTCACGCAACGCAGCACCCTGGATGCAGCGGTCAAGAAAGGCTATCCACTGCGCGCTGTCGACAACGCCGTGGTGTTTTATGAACCGCTGGCCGTTGCCACCGACAAGGGTGACCCGGAGCTAAAAGCCAAGTTGGGTGAAATCATCGGTGAGATGCACAAGGACGGCACGCTGACCAAGCTGTCGGACAAGTGGTACGGCGTGGATTACTCAACCATCAAGTAACGCCCGATCCTGCGGGGGGGAGCGAGCTGGCTCGCTCCCACAGAAAACAATTCTTCTAGGATTGACCATGTCCTTCCCCAACACCTGGTACTCCCAAACCTCGCTGCCCCACGCAGCCAGGCCAGAATTGAACACCCACGAAACCTGCGACGTGTGCCTCATCGGAGCCGGTATCGCCGGCCTCACCGCCGCGCTGGAGCTGACCCGTCGCGGCAAGCGCGTGATCATCCTTGAAGCCAATCAGGTTGCCTGGGGCGCGTCCGGCCGTAATGGCGGCGTGGTCTCGCCAGGCTGGGCTGAGGGGACCGGTGCGATTCGCAAAAAACTTGGACTGGAACACGCCAGGGCGCTGTTCAAGATGTCAGCCGAAGGCGTGGAGATCGTCCGTCGCAACATCATCGAACTGGCTTTGCCCGGTTGCGTGCCATCTGCTGGCACGATTCGGGTCAAGCGCTACGACGACGGCGCGGGTGTGAAAAACCACATCGAAACCATGCGCCGCGACTTCGGTTATGAACTCAACTATCTCGATACGGCCCAGGTCCGCGATCGAGCCCATACCTTGCGCTATTTCCAGGGCGTCGAAGATCCGAACGCCATGCACTTCCACCCGCTCAATTACTGTCTGGGCCTGGCCCTCGCCATTGAAGCGGCAGGAGGCAGGATTTTCGAGCAATCGAAAATGCACGCCTGGCGTCGCGACGGTAGCGACAAAATCGTCAAGACCGCGCATGGCACCGTGAGCTGTAAAGATCTGGTGTTCTGCGCGGGGGGTTATGGCGGCCCCGAACTGCAAAAACTCAGCCGCGCTTACCTGCCCATCGCCACCTACGTGGTGTTGACCGAGCACTTGGGCGACTCGATTAAAAATGTCCTCGACTCCGGTGCGGCCTTCTCCGATGACCGTCGAGCTTCGGATTACTACCGCATCGTCGAAGGCGACCGCCTGCTCTGGGGTGGACGTATCACCACCCGCAACGAACAGAATGAAAAAGCCCTGGCAGCCATGCTCAAGGCCGACATGGTGTCGGTCTATCCACAACTGGCACCGGTAAAAATCGAATTGGCCTGGTCCGGCCTGATGGGTTACTCCACCAACAAAATGCCCAACCTCGGTCTACTGGAACCGGGCGTCTGGGCCTGCACCTCCTTTGGCGGTCACGGTTTGAATACTGGCTCCATCGGCGGCAGGGTAATTGCCGAAGCCGTGTGCGGGGAAAGTGCACGCCATGAGTTGTTCAAGCCATACCTGCTGGACTGGAATGGCGGGCCGTTCGGTCGGGTGGCCGCCAATGCGATCTATCAATCGCTGAAGGTAATGGATTTCGTTCAGGAGCGGCTCAAGGGCTGAAAAACGCTGGATAACCTGTAGGCGTGACGGAGCCGACATGCACCCACAGGTTCTTTGATCGACAGAAAGTGCGGGCATAAAAAAACCGGCTGCGAAGCCGGTTTTTCATTTCAACGATCTCAGAACTTGGCGTTCTGCAGGTCGTCCAGGTAACGCTCGGTGTCCAGAGCGGCCATGCAGCCAGCGCCGGCCGAGGTGATGGCCTGACGGTAAACGTGGTCAGCCACGTCACCGGCGGCGAAGATACCTTCGATGCTGGTCGCTGTTGCGTTGCCTTCACGGCCGCCTTGCACCACCAGGTAGCCGTCTTTCAACGTCAGCTGACCTTCGAACAACGACGTGTTCGGGGTGTGGCCGATGGCGATGAACACGCCGTCGACTTTCAGTTCGTCGAAGCTGCCATCGTTGTTCTTCAGGCGTGCACCGGTGACGCCCATGTTGTCGCCCAGTACTTCGTCCAGGTTGGCGTTCAGCTTCAGGATGATCTTGCCTTCGGCAACCCGGGCATTGAGCTTGTCGATCAGGATCTTCTCGGCGCGGAAGGTTTCACGACGGTGGATCAGGGTCACTGTGCTGGCGATGTTGGCCAGGTACAGCGCTTCTTCAACCGCGGTGTTGCCACCGCCGACCACAGCCACCGGCTTGTTGCGATAGAAGAAACCATCGCAGGTCGCGCAGGCCGAAACGCCTTTGCCCATGAACGCTTCTTCGGACGGCAGGCCCAGGTAGCGAGCGCTGGCACCGGTGGCGATGATCAGGGCGTCGCAGGTGTACTTTGCGCTGTCGCCGATCAGGGTGTAAGGCTTGGAAGCAAAGTCCACGGCATTGATGTGATCGAAAACGATCTCGGTCTCAAAGCGCTCGGCGTGTTCTTTCATGCGTTCCATCAGCGCCGGGCCGGTCAGGCCGTGGACGTCGCCCGGCCAGTTGTCGACTTCGGTGGTGGTGGTCAGTTGACCACCGGCCTGCATGCCGGTGATCAGCAGTGGCTTGAGGTTGGCACGGGCGGCGTAGACCGCAGCGCTGTAACCGGCAGGGCCGGAACCGAGAATAATCACTCGCGAATGACGGACTTCAGACATGACCTGCTCCTGTTGACCGGCCCTGAACATCAGGCGCGGAACGCCGGGTTGCCGGCGGGAATAAAAAAGGACCGTGGTTACCTTGGGGAAGGCTTGAGTTCGACAGTCCTGCAAAAAGATTGGGTGCAGCGTATCGAGGGGGCGAAGATTAAGGAAATACGGTTTAACAATCCAGCTCATAGGTGGTCTCTATCCCACCGCAGCGACTATATAAACGTCTTTGTTACAGTGAATGTCGATTCAGCGACCGCGCTTTCCCCCTTCCGACAAAGCCGGTAAGGTCGGCGCGTTTCCCTCTGCCCGGAGCACGTTATGCCCGCACCCGCCCTGTCCGGCCCGCAATACCTGCGCGAAGGCCTCAAGCTGGTCCTGAGCCCCAGCCTGCGTTTGTTTGTCTTGTTGCCGCTGGCAATCAACCTGGTGCTGTTCGTCGGATTGATTTATCTGGCCGGCCATCAGTTCAGTCTGTGGGTCGATACGCTGATGCCGACCCTACCCGACTGGCTGAGTTTTCTCAGCTACATCCTCTGGCCGATTTTTGTGGTGCTGGTGGTGTTGATGGTGTTCTTCACCTTCACCATGCTCGCCAACGTCATCGCCGCGCCGTTCAATGGCTTCCTTGCGGAGAAAGTCGAAGTGGTGGTGCGTGGCACCGACGACTTCCCGACTTTCAGCTGGGGCGAACTGATCGCCATGATCCCGCGCACCCTCTCCCGGGAAATGCGCAAACTCGGCTACTTCCTGCCACGGGCAATCGGGCTGTTTATCCTGTCCTTCATCCCGGTGGTGAACATCATTGCAGCACCGCTGTGGCTACTGTTCGGGGTGTGGATGATGGCGATCCAGTACATCGACTACCCGGCGGATAACCACAAACTCGGCTGGAATGAAATGCTCGCCTGGCTGCGGCAGAAGCGCTGGCAGAGCATGAGTTTCGGCGGCAGCGTGTATCTGGTGCTGCTGATCCCGGTGGTGAACATTTTGATGATGCCGGCCGCCGTGGCCGGGGCGACGCTGTTCTGGGTGCGTGAGCGCGGGGCGGAAAATCTGGTGGCCCAGCGCTGACCGAGTCACAAATCCATCATCAAAGCGCCACAATGACGACATGGCCTCAGCCGACACTGAGGTCATGACGACAGCTCTGCATATCACTCTGATCACCGAAACATTCCCTCCGGAAATCAACGGCGTGGCCAACACCCTTGGCCGTTTGTGCGACGGTTTGCGCGCGCGCGGGCACCAGGTGGAATTGGTGCGGCCTCGCCAGGGGGGGGATCAGCAGTTGAGCAGTGACGATGATTTGCTGTTGTGTCGAGGCTGGCCGCTACCGGGCTATCCCGGCCTGCAATGGGGCCAGTCGTCGATGCATAAACTGTTGAGGCGCTGGACGCGTCATCGCCCCGACGTGCTGTACATCGCCACCGAAGGGCCTCTGGGCTTGTCCGCATTACGCGCAGCACGGCGATTGGGGATTTCGGTGGTGAGCGGCTTTCACACCAACTTTCAGCAGTACTCCAGCCAATACGGGCTCGGGTTGTTGACTCGTTTGCTGACGCACTACCTGCGCTGGTTTCACAACCGCTCGACCCTGACCCTGGTGCCGAGCCCCAGTCAGCGACTGGAGCTTGAACGCCGACATTTCGAGCGTCTGGCCTTGCTTTCCCGGGGTGTCGACAGCCAATTGTTTCATCCGAGCAAAAGGCAGGTATCGCTGCGCGAACAGTGGGGCTTGGCCGAGGATGACATTGCGGTCATTCATGTCGGGCGCTTGGCTCCCGAGAAAAACCTGGGCTTGCTCAAACGCAGTTTCGACTCGCTGAAAGCCACTTATCCACAGCGCAACATACGCTTGATCGTCATCGGTGACGGCCCACAACGAGCAGCGCTGGAGCAGGACCTTCCCGAGGCGGTTTTCTGTGGCTCACAACGCGGTGAGGCGCTGGCCAGTCATTACGCATCGGGGGACGTATTTCTATTTCCAAGCATGACCGAAACCTTTGGCAATGTGGTGCTTGAAGCATTGGCGTCGGGATTGGGCGTGGTGGCGTACGACCAGGCGGCAGCGGCGCAGCATATCCGCCATGGCTACAACGGCGTGCTGGCGATGCCGGGGGATGAAGAAGCCTTTTGTGATGCTGCGGCGTGGTTGCTGGAAGAGCGCGAAACCTTGCGGTGTGTGCGGCTCAATGCGCGCCAGCATGCGAGTCGCCAGGGCTGGGCCGCGATTATCGAGCAGTTTGAAGGGCAGTTGCGCGGGGCTTGCATGCAGGGGCAACCCCTACCCGATGCAGCGTTTTTGCCTTAAAAGCATCGCGGGCAAGCCTTGCTCCTACGGTGTTGTGTCGATTCACACATTGGTATTCGACAAAGAACCGTAGGAGTAAGACTTGCCCGCGATAGCGTCAGTGCGGTCGCTGCTTAAACCAGCGACATCAACGCTTCGCGGCTGAACGGCAGGATGTCTTCTTCACGACCGTCGCGTACTTTCTGCGCCCAGTCCGGGTCGACCAACAATGCGCGCCCCACGGCCACCAGGTCGAATTCGTCGTTGTTCAAACGCTCCAGCAGCTTTTCCAGACTGGCCGGCTGGGCGATCTTGTCGGTGTTGACCATGAATTGCAGGAACTCGCCGTCCAGGCCAACGCTGCCCACGGTGATGGTCGGCTTGCCCGTGAGTTTGCGGGTCCAGCCGGCCAGGTTCAGCTCGGAACCGTCGAATTCCGGCTCCCAGAAACGGCGCGTCGAGCAGTGGAAAATGTCCACGCCAGCGTCGGACAATGGCTTGAGGAACTCACCCAACGCTTGCGGGGTTTGCACCAGGCGCGCGGTGTAATCCTGCTGTTTCCACTGCGAGAAGCGGAAGATGATCGGGAAACCTTCGCCGACCGCTGCACGCACAGCCTGAATCAGCTCGATGGCAAACCGTGAACGGTTGGCCAGGCTGCCGCCGTATTCGTCGGTGCGCTGGTTGCTGCCTTCCCAGAAGAACTGGTCCACGAGATAGCCGTGGGCGCCATGGATTTCCACGCCGTCCATGCCAATGCTCTGGGCATCTTTGGCCGCCTGAGCGAACGCGGCGATCACGTCCTGGATATCTTGTTTAGTCATGCCGTGAACCACGACCTGACCGTCCTTCAATTTTTCCGATGGGCCGTAACCCGGGACGCTGGCGTCCGGCTCAGTGCCAATACGACGCACACTGCCGACATGCCACAGTTGCGGAACGATCTTGCCGCCTTCGGCGTGGACCGCATCGACCACTTTCTTCCAGCCGGCCAATGCGGCATCGCCGTAGAAATGCGGCACATTGGGGTAGCCGTTCGACGCCTTGTGGCCGACGGTCGTGCCTTCGGTGATGATCAGACCCACGCCGGCCGCAGCACGACGACGGTAGTATTCGATCACTTTGGAATTGGGTACGCCACCCGGCGAAAACGAACGGGTCATCGGCGCCATGACAACGCGGGTCGGCAGCTCAAGGGTGCCGAGGTGGAACGGTTTGAACAAGGCTTTGACGGACATGGGGCACTCCACGAAAACGATATCGACGGGACGTAATTTTATGACGACGATAATATGCGGAGTTGCCAGCGATGCACAGCACTATTGATCTGGGTGATTAAGGGTCAAAAGGCAGGCATAAAAAAACGCAGCCGAGGCTGCGTTTCTTGTGAGTTCAGCTCAACGCTTTTTCGATCGCATGAACGATCGTCGGATCATCCGGCGCCGTGCGCGGGGAAAACCGCGCCAGCACACGACCGTCCTTGCCCAGCAGGAATTTTTCGAAGTTCCAGGTAATGTCACCCGGGAATTCCGCACCCTCGCCCGCCAGCAGGCGATACAACTGATGACGCTCATGACCGTTGACTTCCAGCTTGCTGGACAACGGAAAAGTCACGCCATAGTTGAGGCTGCAAAACTCCTGGATCTCTTGCTCGGAACCCGGCTCCTGCCCGGCAAACTGGTTGCACGGCAGACCCAGAACGCTGAAACCTTTGGCTTTGAACTGCTGATAAAGGTTTTCCAGCGCCGCGTACTGTGGGGTCAAGCCACATTTGGAGGCGACGTTGACCACCAGCACGACTTGCCCCTTGAAGGGCGCCAGCGGTAGGTCTTGTCCATCCAGGGCTGTCAACTTAAGGTCGTGAAAAGCACTCATGACGAACTCCAAATTCCCGTGTTCTTCTCGAAACAGCCACTTGGCAATGCCGCCAAGGACAGCCGCGGACTAAAAAGGCGCCCTAGGGCGCCTCTCCAGTACTCTGAGCTTAGCGCAGAAAATCAGTGGTGATGGCCACCTTCGCCATGGACGTGACCATGAGCGATTTCTTCTTGGCTGGCATCACGGATGTCGATGATCTTGACCTGGAAATTCAGGCGCTGACCGGCCAACGGGTGGTTGCCGTCAACGGTGACGTCGTCGCCGTCCAGATCGCGAATGGTGACGATCTGCATCTGGCCGTCCGGAGCGGAAGCGTGGAACTGCATGCCCACTTCCAGCTCATCAACGCCTTCGAACATGCTGCGGCTCAGGGTGCTGACCAGTTCGGCAGCGTATTCGCCGTAAGCGTCTTCAGGTTCAACGGCTACGGTCAGCTCGTCGCCAACGGTTTTGCCTTCCAGAGCCTTTTCCAGGCCCGGGATGATGTTGCCTGCGCCTTGCAGGTAGACCAGCGGCGCGCCGCCGGCGGAGCTGTCGATGACCTCACCAGCGTCGTTGGTCAGGGTATAGTCGATGGAGACAGCCTTATTGGCGGCGATCAGCATGGGGCGAGACCTTTTGCATAAGAATGATGAAAGGCCAAGTTTAGCGAAGCAATCGCGCGAAAGCGAACACAACCCGGACGGAAGGTTCGCGGCGCAGGGCGTAACGGTCACAGGTTTCCATCAGGATGAGGACGGGCATTGGGTGGCCGAGCTTTCCTGCGGCCACACCCAGCACCTGCGTCACCAGCCGCCGTGGCAATCGCGTGCCTGGGTGCAGGACCCCGCGCAACGTATTGAAAAAATAGGCCAGCCCTTTGATTGCGGTTGGTGCGCACAAGGCTCGGTTAGCGATAACCTTGGCGACTGAATTGCGGCAGATCGTCAGATATAGATGATCGCCATTGCCATGCACCCTTAGAGAATTCGCATGCAAACTTTTTTTATCGCGCCCACCGACTTTGGTGTGGGTCTGACGTCTATCAGCCTCGGGCTGGTGCGCACGCTTGAGCGTGCCGGTCTCAAGGTCGGCTTTTTCAAACCGATTGCCCAGCCCCATCCGGGTGATACCGGGCCGGAACGCTCCACCGAACTGGTAGCGCGCACCCACGGTTTGAAGCCACCGCAACCGCTGGGCCTGGCGCATGTCGAGCGCATGCTCGGCGATGGTCAACTCGATGAGTTGCTCGAAGAAATCATCACCCTCTACCAGCAAGCCGCTGTCGGCAAAGACGTGCTGATCGTCGAAGGCATGGTCCCGACCCGCAGCGCCAGCTACGCCGCACGGGTGAATCTGCACCTGGCGAAAAGCCTCGACGCCGATGTGATCCTGGTCTCGGCACCGGAAAACGAAGTGCTGACCGAGCTCTCCGGGCGCGTGGAATTGCAGGCGCAATTGTTCGGCGGCCCAAAAGACCCGAAAGTCCTCGGCGTGATCCTCAACAAGGTCAAGACCGACGAAAGCATGGATGTCTTCGCCACGCGCTTGAAAGAACACTCGCCATTGCTGCGCAGCGGTGATTTCCGCCTGTTGGGGTGCATCCCGTACCAGCCGGAATTGAACGCCCCGCGCACCCGCGATGTGGCTGATCTGATGGGCGCGCAGATTCTCAATGCCGGTGACTACGAAACCCGGCGCATGACCAAAATCATCATCTGCGCCCGCACCATGCGCAACACCGTGGAACTGCTCAAGCCCGGCGTGCTGGTGGTCACCCCCGGCGACCGCGATGACATCATCCTGGCCGTCAGCCTCGCGGCCATGAACGGCGTGCCCTTGGCCGGCCTGCTGCTGACCAGCGACACCCTGCCCGACCCGCGCATCATGGACCTGTGCCGTGGCGCCTTGCAGGCGGGGTTGCCGGTGTTGTCGGTGAGCACCGGCTCCTACGACACCGCCAACCAGCTCAATGGCTTGAACAAGGAAATTCCTATCGATGACCGCGAGCGTGCGGAGATCATTACCGACTTCGTCGCCAGCCACCTCGACGCCAACTGGTTGCACCAGCGCTGCGGTACCCCGCGTGAGATGCGCCTGTCGCCCGCCGTATTCCGCTATCAATTGATCCAGCGCGCCCAGGCTGCCAACAAGCGCATCGTGCTGCCAGAAGGCAGCGAGCCGCTGACCGTGCAAGCGGCAGCGATCTGTCAGGCGCGTGGCATTGCCCGTTGCGTGTTGCTGGCCAAACCGGCGGACGTCGAAGCCGTCGCTCGCGCCCAAGGCATCGAGCTGCCACCCGGGCTGGAGATTCTCGACCCGGACCTGATCCGCGAGCGCTATGTCGAGCCGATGGTTGCCCTGCGCAAAAGCAAAAGCCTCAACGCACCGATGGCCGAGCAGCAACTGGAAGACACTGTTGTGATCGGCACCATGATGCTGGCGCTGGATGAAGTCGACGGTCTCGTGTCCGGTGTCATCCACTCCACCGCCAATACCATCCGACCGGCCCTTCAACTGATCAAAACCGCGCCGGGCTGCACGCTGGTGTCGTCGGTGTTCTTCATGCTGTTCCCTGAAGAAGTGCTGGTCTACGGCGACTGCGTGATGAACCCGCACCCGAGCGCCATCGAACTGGCCGAGATCGCCCTGCAAAGCGCCGACTCGGCGGCCGCGTTCGGCATCACCCCGCGCGTGGCGATGATCAGCTACTCCAGCGGTGAATCGGCCAGCGGCGAAGAAGTCGAGAAAGTGCGCGAAGCAACGTTGCTCGCCCACGAGCAGCAAAACTCGCTGTTGATCGACGGCCCTCTGCAGTACGACGCCGCCGCCAACGAAACGGTGGCCCGACAACTGGCCCCCAACAGTCAGGTCGCCGGTCGCGCCACAGTGTTCGTGTTCCCCGACCTCAACACCGGCAACACCACCCACAAAGCCGTGCAGCGCAGCGCCGATTGCGTCAGCCTCGGCCCGATGTTGCAAGGCCTGCGCAAACCGGTGAACGACCTGCCGCGCGGTGCGCAAGTCGATGACATCGTCTACACGATCGCATTGACCGCGATCCAGGCTGCTAACCGACCTATGGATGTTTAAATGCTGGATTTCCTGCCTGCCGCCGTACGCGGCGTGATTGCATCGTTGTTGTTGGCACTGAACACCATTTTGCTCTGCTCCTTTCTGTTCTGCGTGGCACTCGTCAAGGTTTTGCCGTTTGCCTTCACGCAGCGGATTGCAGGCTGGTTGATGAGCCATACCCATGAAGCCTGGATCAGCCTCAACAAAGGCTGGATGAACCTGGTCCGCCGCACGCGCTGGCACCTCAGCGGCCTGCAAGGCCTGGACTATCAACATTCCTACCTGATCACCAGTAACCACCAGAGCTGGGTCGACATTCTGGTGCTGCAATACGTGCTCAACCGTCGTATCCAACCGCTGAAGTTCTTTCTCAAGCAGGAGCTGATCTGGGTGCCGGTCATTGGTATGGCCTGGTGGGCGCTGGGCTTTCCATTCATGAAGCGCTACTCCAAGGCCTATCTGGAAAAGCACCCGGAGAAAAAAGGCAAAGACCTGGAAACCACCCGCAAGACGTGCGCGAAGTTTCGCAATAATCCGGTGGGGATTTTCAACTTTGTCGAAGGCACGCGCTTCACTGAAGCCAAACATGCGCAGCAGCAATCACCGTTTCGCTACCTGCTCAAACCCAAGGCCGGCGGCATTGCCTTTGTGCTGGACGCCATGGGCGAGCAACTCGAATCCATCGTCAATGTGACCATCCACTACCCGGCCGGACGTCCCGGTTTTTGGGACCTGTTGTGCGGGAACGTGGCGGACGTGGTGGTGCATTTTCAGGAACTGAAAATCTCGCCGCAGTACATTGGCAAGAATTACGATCAGGACGGCGATTACCGATTGCAGTTTCAGGGCTGGATCAATCAGCTGTGGCTGGACAAGGATGCGTTGCTGGAGCAGATGCATCGCGAGTATCCGGCCAAGTGAACCAGGTTCCGGAAGGGCCTCATCGCGGGCAAGCCATGCTCCTACAGTTTTTCGTCGTGCCATATGGCGCGGCCACCCGAAATCTGTAGGAGCAAGGCTTGCCCGCGATGGCGATCTTGGGGACAAAAAAAACCCGCCGATGATCACTCATCGGCGGGTTTCTTTTTTGCGCTTAGCGCTTAGATCGCGCCGCGCTGACGCAGCAGGTCCAGCACTTGCTTGACGCTTTCTTCCAGCGACAGCGATTGGGTGTCGACCACGAGGTCGGCATCCAGCGGCACGTCGTACGGGAAGGAGTCGCCCGGGATGTTGTCGCCAGCCGCCGCGTAAAGGCCTTGTGGATCACGCTCGGCACACACGGTCGGCGAGGCCTGGACGTAAATCGTCAGCAGACGCTCTTTGCCGATCAGTTCCTTGGCCTGTTCACGCCCTTCGGCACTTGGGGCAACGAACGCCGCCAGGGTCAGCAAACCGGCTTCGTTGAACTGACGCGCAACGTGCGCGGCACGGCGCCAGTTCTCGGTACGCCCGGCGCGGTCCTGTGGCAGACCTTTGTTCAGGTCGTGACGCAGGTTCTGGCCATCGAGCACAAACACTGCACGGCCCAAGTCGAACAGCTTGCGTTCAACCGCGTAGGCCAGGGTGCTTTTGCCAGCGCCTGACAAGCCGCTGAACAACACGGTGGCCGGTTGCTGGCCGAAGCGCTGGGCGCGTTCTTCGGTGGCGACGTGTGCGAGTTTGCCGTGATGCGTGCTGCTGCCCGGCGCCACTGGCTGAGCGATGATCATGCCAGCGGCGACGGTGCCATTGGTCAAGCGATCAATGACGATGAACGAACCGGTGGTGCGGTTGCTCGCGTAACCGTCCAGCGCGATGGCCGCGTCGAGGCTGATCTTGACCCGACCGATCTCGTTCAGTTGCAAGGCACTGGCAGGGCCTTCTTCCAGGGTGTTCACGTCAACGCGGTTGACGATGCTGGTGATCGAACCCGGCACGTATGTCGTGGCGCGCTTGATGTCGTACTTCTTGCCCGGCAGCATCGGCTCTTCGGCCATCCACACCAGCATGGCGTCGAAGCCGTCAGTCACTTGCGGCAGGTTGTCGGCGTGTACCAACAGATCGCCGCGAGAGATGTCGATCTCGTCTTCCATGGTCAGCGTCACCGCTTGACCCGGACCTGCATGCTCCAGCTCACCTTCGAAAGTGACAATGGATTTCACGCGGCTGCTCTTGCCCGACGGCAGCACAACGACTTCGTCGCCCTTGTGCACAACGCCGCTGGCCAGGGTGCCGGCGAAACCACGGAAGTTCAGGTTCGGACGGTTGACGTACTGCACCGGGAAACGCAAATCGGTGTAGTTGCGATCGCTGGCGATCTCGACGGTTTCCAGAATTTCCATCAGCGACTGGCCGGTGTACCACGGCGAGCGCTCGGATTTGTTCACCACGTTGTCGCCCTTGAGGGCCGACATCGGCACGAAGGCCATGGTGGTCGGCTTGAAGGCGATGCCTTCAGCGAACTTCAGGTAATCGGCCTTGATCGACTCGAAGATGCTTTGGTCAAAGCCATTGATGTCCATCTTGTTGACGGCCACCACGATGTGTTTGATACCCAGCAACGAGGCGATGAAGCTGTGGCGACGGGTCTGGGTCTGCACACCGTAACGGGCGTCGATCAGGATGATCGCCAGGTCACAGGTAGACGCACCGGTGGCCATGTTGCGGGTGTACTGCTCATGGCCGGGGGTGTCGGCGATGATGAATTTGCGTTTGGCGGTGGAGAAATACCGGTAGGCGACATCGATGGTGATGCCTTGCTCGCGCTCGGCCTGCAGGCCGTCGACCAGCAATGCCAGGTCGATGTCATCGCCGGTGGTGCCAACTTTCTTCGAGTCGCGGGTAATGGCTTCCAGGTGATCTTCGTAGATCATCTTGGAGTCGTGCAGCAGGCGCCCGATCAGGGTGCTCTTGCCGTCGTCGACGTTGCCACAGGTCAGAAAGCGCAGCATTTCCTTGCGTTCGTGCTGGCCCAGGTAGGCGAGGATGTCCTCGCTGATCAAATCAGATACGTGCGACATGACAACCCCTTAGAAATAACCCTGACGTTTCTTTTCTTCCATCGAGCCTGCGCCATCGTGATCGATGACCCGGCCCTGGCGTTCGGAAGTTCGCGTCAGGAGCATTTCCTGAATGATGTCGGTCAGCGTGACAGCCTCGGACTCGACCGCACCGGTCAACGGGTAGTCGCCCAGCGTACGGAAACGGACCTTCTTCTTGACGATACGCGCCTTGTCTTCATCGCTCAGGTGATTGAGCAGGCGATCGTCGTCGATCATGATCCAGGTGCCATTCATCTCGATGACGTCGCGCTCGGCGGCGAAATACAGCGGCACGATCGGGATTCCTTCGAGGTAGATGTACTGCCAGATGTCCAGTTCGGTCCAGTTCGACAACGGGAACACGCGAATCGATTCGCCCTTGTTGACGTTGCCGTTGTAGACGTTCCACAACTCTGGACGTTGGTTTTTCGGGTCCCAGCGGTGCTTGGTGTCGCGGAAGGAATACACGCGCTCTTTGGCACGGGACTTCTCTTCGTCACGACGGGCGCCACCGAAAGCGGCGTCGAAACCGTACTTGTCGAGAGCCTGCTTGAGGCCTTCGGTTTTCATGATATCGGTGTGTTTGGCACTGCCGTGGGTCAACGGGTTGATGCCCTGCGCGACGCCATCGGGGTTAACGTGCACCAGCAGGTCAAGGCCGAGTTCTTCAACCATGCGGTCGCGGAACGCGTACATTTCCTTGAACTTCCACTGGGTGTCGACGTGCATCACCGGAAACGGAAGTTTGCCCGGGAAGAATGCCTTGCGCGCAAGGTGCAGCATCACGGCGGAGTCTTTACCGACGGAGTACAGCATCACCGGGTTATCGAACTCGGCGGCGACCTCGCGGATGATGTGGATGCTTTCGGCCTCCAGCTGTTTCAGATGCGTCAGTTTGTCGACCATGGCTACTCACGAAAACGATCTTATGGACGGCCAGCGGGCCGTGTTCGAGCGAGGAATCCTAGCACAGCGACCTCTTCTAATCAGGACGCCAACTAGATCGAAAGGGTATATGAATATACCCCCTCGTTTGGGCTGGTGAATGGCGATCTCCTGTAGGAGCACGGCTTGCCGGCGATGGCGTCCTTGAGATCGCTATCGCGGGCAAGCCTTGCTCCTACAGGGGAGGCAGGTCATCAGATGGGATTGGGGCAATCGATGAAGATGTGTTCCAGCGCAAAGCGTCGCGCCAGATAGTCCCCCAGCGCCTGCACGCCATAACGCTCGGTGGCGTGATGGCCGGCGGCGATGAAGCTGATGTCGTTTTCCCGCGCGCTGTGGAACGTCTGCTCGGAGGCTTCGCCACTGAGGTACAGGTCGACACCGGCGAGCACCGCCTGATCGATGTACCCCTGGCCACCACCGGTGCACCAGCCAACCCGGCGAATCATCTCGCTACCTTCGATCAGCAGCGGCTCGCGGCCCATGACTTCCTGGACACGGCGGGCGAAATCACGCGGCGTCATCGGTTCACTCAACGAGCCGACCAGGCCGACGACTTTCAGATTGTCCGGATCCAGCGGCCCTTCGACCGTAATGTCCAACTGCCTGGCCAATTGCACGTTATTGCCCACGTCCGGGTGCAGATCCAGCGGCAAATGGTAGGACAACAGGCTGATGTCGTGCTTGAGCAAGGTTTTCAACCGACGCTGCTTCATGCCGGTGATGCACGGGTTCTCGCCCTTCCAGAAATAGCCGTGATGCACCAGTACCAGGTCGGCCTGAGCTTCGACGGCGGCGTCCAGCAGCGCCTGGCTGGCGGTGACACCGCTGACGATACGCATCACTTGCGGCCGGCCCTCGACCTGCAAACCGTTGGGGCAGTAATCAGCAATCTTGGCACTGGCGAGGTAACGGTCGGCTTCTTCAACCAGGGTGCTCAGGGCGACGGCCATAAAAGACTCCTAAATATCCCGTTCAGAGGCGTGCTCGGCCTCGTATAATGCGCGACATTATGGGCGGTCTCATACCGCCTGCAACCTTTCAGGACGTGCTTAATGCTCAAGGCGCTGCGTTTTTCCGGCTGGCCGCTGTTGGCTGGCGTGCTTATCGCTCTTTTGATAATTCAGCGTTACCCGCAGTGGGTCGGGCTTCCGAGCCTAGACGTGAATTTGCAGCAAGCACCGCAAACGACCGGCGTGCAACAGGGGCCGGTGTCCTATGCCGACGCCGTGGTCACCGCCGCGCCAGCCGTGGTCAACCTGTACACCACCAAAGTCATCAACAAACCCAATCATCCGCTGTTCGAAGACCCGCAGTTCCGCCGCTTCTTCGGTGATAACTCGCCCAAGCAAAAGCGCATGGAATCGAGCCTGGGCTCCGGCGTGATCATGAGCCCGGAAGGCTACATCCTGACCAATAACCACGTGACCACCGGTGCCGACCAGATTGTCGTGGCGCTCAAGGACGGTCGTGAAACCCTGGCCCGAGTGATCGGTAGCGATCCGGAAACCGATCTCGCGGTCTTGAAGATCGACCTCAAGTCCCTCCCGTCGATCACCATCGGTCGTTCCGACAACATCCGCATCGGCGACGTCTCGCTGGCCATCGGCAACCCGTTCGGTGTCGGCCAGACCGTAACCATGGGCATCATCAGCGCCACCGGGCGTAATCAGCTAGGCCTGAACAACTATGAAGACTTCATCCAGACCGACGCCGCCATCAACCCCGGCAACTCCGGCGGTGCGCTGGTGGATGCCAACGGCAACCTGACCGGCATCAACACCGCGATCTTCTCCAAGTCCGGCGGCTCGCAAGGCATCGGTTTCGCGATCCCGGTCAAACTGGCGATGGAAGTGATGAAGTCGATCATTGAACACGGCCAGGTGATTCGTGGCTGGCTCGGGATTGAAGTGCAACCGCTGTCTCAGGAACTGGCCGAGTCGTTTGGTCTGTCGGGGCGTCCGGGGATTGTGGTCGCGGGGATTTTCCGTGACGGTCCGGCGCAGAAGGCCGGCCTGCAACTGGGTGACGTAATACTTAGCATCGACGGCGAACCGGCCGGCGATGGTCGCCGCTCCATGAATCAGGTCGCGCGGATCAAACCGACCGACAAGGTCACGGTTCAGGTGATGCGTAACGGCAAGGAACTCAAGTTGACCGCAGAAATCGGTCTGCGTCCGCCGCCTGCGCCAGTCAAAGAGAAAGAAGAAGAGTAAGTGATTGATCGTTCCCACGCTCTGCGTGGGAACGATCAGTGACGATCAGTCAGAGGGGGCTTTTAGAGATCGCCGAGGCCGTCGATCAGCGCCTGATTCTGCTCCGGCGTACCAATCGAAATCCGCAGGAACTGCGCAATCCGCTCCTGCTTGAAGTGCCGGACAATCACGCCCTGCTCACGCAACTTCGCCGCGAGTCCTGCCGCATCATGCTGCGGGTGACGCGCGAAAATGAAGTTCGCCGCCGACGGCAGCACCTCAAATCCCTTCGCCTCCAACTGCCCGACTACCTTGTCGCGGCTGTCGATGACCAACCGACACGTTTTGTCGAAGTACTCGCGATCCTCGAACGCCGCCGCAGCCCCCACAATCGCCAGTCGATCCAGCGGGTAGGAGTTGAAGCTGTTCTTGATCCGCTCAAGCGCTTCGATCAAATCCGGATGCCCCACCGCCAGGCCAACCCGCAGGCCGGCCAGGGAACGGGACTTGGACAGAGTCTGCGTCACCAGCAGGTTCGGATAACGATCCACCAGAGTGATCGCCGTTTCGCCACCGAAGTCGATGTAAGCCTCGTCCACGACGACCACCGAATCCGGGCTGGCCTTGAGGATTTGCTCCACCGCATCCAGCGCCAGCAGGCAGCCGGTCGGCGCATTCGGGTTAGGGAAAATGATCCCGCCGTTCGGCTTGGCGTAATCCGCCGGGTTGATCTGGAAGTGTTCGTCCAGCGGCACCGCGTCGAACTTGATGCCGTACAAGCCGCAATACACCGGATAGAAGCTGTAGCTGATATCCGGGAACAGCAGCGGTTGATCGTGTTGCAGCAAGCCGTGGAAAATGTGCGCCAGGACTTCATCGGAACCGTTGCCGAGGAATACCTGGTTGCTCTGCACCCCGTAGTACTTGGCCACGGCTTGTTTCAGCACATCGCTGTTCGGGTCCGGGTACAGACGCAGGTTGTCGTTCAGTTCGGTCTGCATCGCCGCCAAGGCTTTGGGTGATGGACCGTACGGGTTTTCGTTGGTGTTGAGCTTGACCAGTTTTGCCAGTTTCGGCTGCTCGCCCGGCACGTAAGGCACCAGATCCTTAACGAACGAGCTCCAGAATTTACTCATGTTCAGTTTCCCTTTTGCTCGTCGATGATGCGGTACTCGGCGCTACGGGCGTGGGCGGTCAGCGACTCGCCACGGGCCAGCACGGACGCGGTCTTGCCCAGTTCGGACGCCCCCTGCTCGGAGCAGAAGATGATCGACGAGCGTTTCTGGAAGTCATACACGCCCAACGGCGAGGAGAAGCGCGCGGTGCCGGAAGTCGGCAATACGTGGTTCGGACCGGCGCAGTAATCACCCAGGGCTTCGGACGTGTGACGGCCCATGAAAATCGCGCCGGCGTGACGGATCTTCGGCAACCAGGCCTGCGGATCTGCAACCGACAACTCCAGGTGTTCCGGCGCAATGCGGTTAGCCACTTCGATGGCTTGCTCCATGTCGCGCACCTGGATCAATGCACCACGGCCATTGATCGACGTTTCGATGATCTCGGCACGCTCCATGGTCGGCATCAATTTGCTGATGCTCGCGGCGACCTTGTCGAGGAATTCCGCGTCCGGGCTGACGAGAATGGCCTGGGCGTCTTCATCGTGTTCGGCCTGGGAGAACAGGTCCATGGCGATCCAGTCCGGATCGGTCTGGCCGTCGCACACCACAAGAATTTCGGACGGGCCGGCGATCATGTCGATACCGACCTGACCAAACACATGGCGCTTGGCGGTGGCGACATAGATGTTGCCGGGGCCGACCACTTTGTCGACTTTCGGCACGCTTTCGGTGCCGTAAGCCAGCGCGGCCACGGCTTGGGCACCGCCGATGGTGAACACCCGATCAACCCCGGCAATGCACGCCGCGGCCAGCACCAGTTCGTTGATTTCACCGCGCGGGGTCGGCACCACCATGACCACTTCGGTCACGCCAGCGACCTTGGCCGGAATCGCGTTCATCAACACCGAAGAGGGGTACGACGCCTTGCCGCCTGGAACATACAGACCGGCGCGATCCAGCGGCGTGACCTTCTGGCCCAGCACCGTGCCATCGGCTTCGGTGTAGCTCCAGGAATCCTGCTTCTGCTTCTCGTGGTAGCTGCGCACACGTGTAGCAGCTTTTTCCAGGGCTTCGCGCTGAGGCACGGTAATGCGCGTAAGCGCCAGTTCAAGACGTTCGCGCGGCAGGATCAAGTCCGCCATCGAGGCGACTTCCAGGCCGTCGAACTTCTGGGTGAACTCCACCAGCGCCGCATCGCCACGCTCGCGCACGGCTTTGATGATGTCCAGCACCCGCTGATTGACCGAGTCGTCAGACACACTTTCCCAGCTCAGCAGATGATCCAGATGATGCGCGAAATCCGGATCAGCAGCGTTCAGTCGGCGAATTGCAGTCGGTGCGGTCATAGCGAGAGCCTCATAGAATTGGCAAAAACTCAGGCGCCCTAACTTAGCAGTCGTTTCCGCTTGGGCACCTGAGAATTCTGGCTATGAGGCGGATAGACGGGCGCGACTTAACGTCGCGCAGGTAAATCAGCCGCGGTGTCGAGACTCCACTGCCTTGCGCAGGGTGTCGATCAACGCCTGGATTCGGGCGTGTTGCATTTTCATCGAAGCTTTGTTGACGATCAGCCGAGAGCTGATGTCGGCAATGAAATCCTGGGGTTCCAGGCCATTGGCGCGCAGGGTGTTGCCGGTGTCGACCACGTCAATGATCTTGTCCGCCAGACCAATCAGCGGCGCCAGCTCCATCGAGCCGTACAGCTTGATGATGTCGACCTGGCGACCCTGCTCGGCGTAGTAACGCTTGGCAACGTTGACGAACTTGGTCGCCACCCGCAGGCGGCCCTTAGGCTCGACATCGCCGACACGGCCGGCAGTCATCAGCTTGCAGAGGGCAATTCGCAGGTCCAAAGGCTCGTACAAGCCCTGGCCGCCATATTCCATCAGCACATCTTTACCGGCGACACCGAGGTCCGCGGCACCATGTTCGACATACGTCGGCACGTCGGTGGCGCGCACGATCAGCAGACGTACGTCAGGCTGAGTCGTGGGGATGATCAGCTTGCGGCTCTTGTCCGGATTCTCGGTCGGCACGATGCCCGCTTCAGCCAGAAGCGGCAAAGTGTCGTCAAGGATGCGGCCCTTGGACAGTGCGATAGTCAACATGGGAAACGTCAGTCCTTATCAAGGTACTCATGTCCGGTCGCAAATGACGCCGGACACACATCGAGCCGGAAACCGGCTCGACTTCAACAATTCAACGGGCATGTCCTTATGCCCATGCAGCAGAAACTAGCCCGGTACGCGGCGGATCTTGGCGCCGAGCATTTGCAGTTTCTCTTCGATGCACTCGTAACCACGGTCGATGTGGTAGATGCGGTCGATCAGGGTGTCGCCTTCAGCGATCAGCGCCGAAATGACCAGGCTGGCCGAAGCACGCAGGTCGGTGGCCATGACTGGCGCGCCTTTGAGCTTCTCGGTACCGGTAACGATAGCCGTGTTGCCTTCGACCTGAATCTTGGCGCCCATGCGATGCAGTTCGTAAACGTGCATGAAGCGGTTTTCGAAGATCGTCTCGATCACGGCGCCCGTGCCTTCGGCAATGGCGTTGAGGGAGATGAACTGCGCTTGCATGTCGGTCGGGAACGCCGGGTACGGAGCGGTGCGCACGTTGACGGCTTTTGGCCGCTTGCCGTGCATGTTCAGTTCGATCCAGTCTTCGCCACAGGTGATTTCGGCACCCGCTTCACGGAGTTTTTCCAGAACGGCTTCAAGAATGGTCGGATCGGTATCCTTGACCTTCACACGGCCGCCGGTCACGGCAGCAGCGACCAGGTAAGTACCGGTTTCGATTCGGTCAGGCATCACTTTGTAAGTGGTGGTGTGCAGACGCTCGACGCCATCGATGGTGATGGTGTCGGTACCAGCGCCGGAAACCTTGGCACCCATGGCGTTCAGGAAGTTGGCCAGGTCGACCACTTCCGGCTCGCGCGCGGCGTTTGCCAACACACTGCGACCCTTGGCCAGGGCAGCGGCCATCATGATGTTTTCGGTACCGGTCACGCTGACGGTATCGAAGAAGAAGTGCGCACCGCGCAGGCCGCCTTCAGGCGCCTTGGCCTTGATGTAGCCGCCTTCGACGTCGATGACCGCGCCCATCGCTTCCAGACCACGGATGTGCAGGTCCACCGGACGCGAACCGATGGCGCAACCGCCAGGCAGTGCGACTTCGGCTTCACCGAAACGGGCAACCATAGGGCCCAATACCAGGATCGACGCACGCATGGTTTTAACCAGTTCGTACGGGGCGATCAGGGTCTTGATGGTGCGTGGGTCGATTTCGACGGCGAGCTTCTCGTCGATCACCGGCTCGATCCCCATCCGACCGAACAATTCGATCATGGTGGTGATGTCGTGCAGGTGCGGCAGGTTGGCCACGGTAACCGGGCCATCACACAGCAGGGTTGCAGCCAGGATCGGCAGGGCGGAGTTCTTTGCCCCGGAGATGCGGATCTCGCCATCAAGACGAGGACCGCCAGTAATAATCAATTTATCCATAAGAATCTCGACGCCCTTGGGCTCAGGTGCGCTCGGCCCAGGCCGCGCTGCTGAAAAATTTCATAGTGACCGCATGGATGCTGCCATCGGTGATCCATGGGTTCAAATGGGCATAGATCTGCTGTTGACGCTTCACCGGGCTCAACGCCGCCAGTTCATCGCTAATCACGTTCAGCTGGAAATTGCAGCCTTCGCCCTCAACTTCTACCAACGTTCCGGGCAGCTTTCCTTCAAGGAAGCTCTTCACTTCTACGGCCTGCATGCTCAACCTCAATCGGCGCCCTGTGCGCGCGGGTCGGACATCATACAAAAAAGCCCCGCGCCTGCGAACCCCGCGAAGCAGGACTCTGACGGGGGGCTTCTTAATAGATGCGTTTAGGGATGCGCCAACAGCTCGGTCAATTCGCTGACCTGAGCGATTTCACGCATGTCTTCCGGCATCCCGCGAATGCTCAGCGCCTTGCCGGCGGCCTGCGCATCACGGATGAAGCACAGCAGCAGCGACAAGCCGACACTGCTGGACTTCAACACCGCCGAACAATCGACCACCACTTCGGTCGCGGTACTGGCTTTGATCAGCGCCTGTCCCTGCTTGCGCAAGTCGGGGCCGGTCAGGTAATCCAGCATGCCGCTGAGCCGAAGCTCGCCGGTTTCACTCATGCGAATGGCCGACACACTCATTGGTTAGTGGTCTCGGTCGATGCCTTGGCTTTGGCGACTTCCCCGGCCCAGTTGTTGATGGTCTTGTCCAGGTCGTTGCCATTTCGCTGCATCGCATCAGCGAACTGATCGCGGAACAGCTTGCCAATGTTGATGCCATTGATGATGACGTTACGCAGTTTCCACTCGCCGTTGATCTTTTCCAGCGTGTAAGACACCGGGTAGATCGCGCCGTTGTTGCCCTTGACCGTCATGCCAACACTGGTGCGGTCACCCGACTCGTCCTTGGCAGGATCGACGGTGATGCCCTGGTTGTTGTATTCGAGCAAAGCATTGCCATAAAACTGGAACAGGCCCTTCTTGAAGTTTTCTTCGAAGGTTTTCATCTGTGCCGGTGTGGCTTTGCGCGAGTACTTGACCGTCATGATGCTCTTGGAAATACCCTCGGCATCCACCACAGGTCCGACGATGGTGTTCAACGCCGTGTAGAAATCCTGCGGGTCCTGCTTGTACTTCTCTTTATTCGCCGACAGATCGGCAAGCATCCGGGTGGTGGTGTCCTGTACCAGATCGTGCGCGGAAGGCGCCGCCACGGCGTTAGCCACCAACGGCATCGCCGCGAGTAATACCAACAGGCCACGTCGCAAGGTAGAGATCATTCAAAAGCTCCTCATTTGGCGTCTTTACTAACGGTATTGAGCAGGAATTTACCGATCAGGTCTTCGAGTACCAGCGACGACTGGGTGTCATGGATGGTTCCACCATCCTTGAGCAAGGCTTCTTCGCCGCCCACGCTGATACCGATGTACTTCTCGCCCAACAAGCCAGCCGTCAGGATAGATGCAGTGGAGTCAGCCGGCAGGTTATCTACGCGCTTTTCCAGTTGCATGGTCACCCGACCGGTGAAGCTGTCGCGGTCCAGATCGATCGCCGTGACCTTGCCGATGGTCACACCGGCCATGGTCACTTTAGCTCTGACCGTCAAACCGGCGATATTGTCGAAGTATGCATAAAGTTTATACGTGTCGGTGCTCGGGCTCGGGGACAGGCCACTGACCCGCAAAGCCAGCAACAGCAAAGCCAGGATGCCAGCCAGCAAGAAAAGGCCGACACCGATTTCCAGGGTGCGGTTTTGCATCAGAAATCTCCAAACATCAAGGCGGTCAGAATAAAGTCCAGGCCGAGCACTGCCAAAGAGGCATACACCACGGTCTTGGTAGTGGCACGACTGATCCCCTCGGAAGTGGGCTCACAGTCATAGCCTTGGAATACGGCGATCCAGGTCACGACGAACGCGAAGACGATGCTTTTGATGATGCCATTGAGCACATCGTCAGTGAACGTCACGCTGTTTTGCATGTTCGACCAGTAGGAACCTTCATAGACGCCCAGCCAGTCGACGGCCACCCACGAACCACCCCAGATACCCACCACGCTGAAAATCATCGCCAGCACCGGCAGGGAAATGAAGCCGGCCCACAGGCGCGGGGCAACGATGTATTTGAGCGGGTCGACACCAATCATTTCCAGACTGGACAGCTGCTCGGTGGACTTCATGTTGCCGATTTCGGCCGTTAGCGCCGAACCGGCACGCCCGGCGAACAACAAGGCCGTCACGACCGGTCCCAACTCACGCAACAGCGTCAGCGCGACCATCTGCCCCACCGCCTGTTCCGAGCCGTAGCTGGACAGGATATTGAAGCCCTGCAGCGCGAGCACCATCCCGATGAACACCCCGGAGACCACAATGATCACCAGGGACATCACGCCAACGGAATGCAACTGCTTGATCAGCAGGCCAAAACCGCCGCCGATGCCACCGCGACCGAGCAAGGCATGAAACAGGAAAATCGTCGAACGTCCGAACACCGCCAGTGCGTCGATGGCAGAGTGGCCGAACCGGCGCACGCGTTCTATTAATGAAATCTTGCGCATCAACGCTTCCCCAGAAGATCTGCGCGGTAGTCCGTCGCTGGAAAGTGGTATGCAACAGGGCCGTCAGGTTCACCGGTCATGAATTGGCGGATCCGTGGTTCCTGGGAGTTCATCAGCTCCTCGGGAGTCCCCTGCCCCAATACCTGACCTTCGCCGACGACATAGATATAGTCGGCGATGCTCGCTGTCTCGGCCAGATCGTGGGACACCACGATACTGGTGATGCCCAGGGCATCGTTAAGCAGACGGATCAGACGCACCAGCACCCCCATGGCGATAGGATCCTGGCCGACAAATGGCTCGTCATACATGAGAATCTGCGGATCGAGAGCAATCGCCCGGGCGAGCGCGACACGACGCTTCATGCCGCCGGACAACTCGTCAGGCATCAGGTCGATGGCGCCACGCAAGCCCACGGCCTGCAATTTAAGCAGGACGATGTCGCGGATCATTTCTTCCGGCAGCTCGGTATGAACGCGCAGCGGGAAGGCGACGTTCTCGAACACATCGAGGTCGGTAAACAGGGCGCCGCTCTGGAACAGCACCCCCATGTGCTTGCGCGCATCGAACAGATCACTGCGCGACAACTTGGGCAGGTTCTGGCCGTTGACCCAGACTTCGCCCTTTGATGGACGCAATTGTGCGCCCATCAATCGCAGCAGCGTGGTTTTGCCACACCCGGAAGGCCCCATGATGCCGGTGACCTTGCCGCGCGGGATACGGATATCGACGTTATTGAAAATGCTGCGCGTTCCGCGCTTGAAGGACAGTCCCTTCAGCTCGACCGCGTAGGCGTTATCGGCACTCATCTAAACTCCTTGCGATGCAGCCTCTCACTCGGACGCCTGGCTCTCTGACGAAAGCACATACCTCCCCGGGCAGGCCGAACTGGCGGCGAACTATATCACTGCAAAGGCCAAGCGCCAAAGGCCCAAGCCAGACCATCTTGTGGCAAAAAGCCTCGTTTAGAGGGTATTCGGCAAGCGGGAATGACAAAGCGTGACGAACTTGCGTGAGGGTTTTGATCATTACCGCTATAATCGCCGCCTTTTCATCAGGCTATACGATTTCTGACATGAGCCAATCCAGCGACCTGATTCAATCAGCACAACGCACCATCCGCCTCGAACTGGAAGCCGTAGAAGGCTTGCTGCCCCATATCGACGCTGATTTCGTACGCGCTTGCGAGATGATTCTGGCCAGCAAAGGCCGCGTGGTAGTGGTCGGCATGGGCAAATCAGGGCACATCGGCAACAAGATCGCCGCCACCCTGGCCAGCACCGGCACCACGGCTTTTTTCGTGCATCCGGCCGAAGCCAGCCATGGCGACATGGGCATGATCACGCGCGACGACATCATCCTGGCCCTGTCGAACTCCGGCTCCACCAACGAAATCGTCACCCTGCTGCCCCTGATCAAGCGTCTGGGCATCCAATTGATCAGCGTGACCGGCAACCCGGATTCACCGCTGGCCAAGGCTGCCGAGGTCAACCTCAATGTTCACGTCGAACACGAGGCCTGCCCGCTGAATCTGGCACCGACCTCCTCCACCACCGCCGCGCTGGTCATGGGCGATGCCCTGGCCGTTGCATTGCTGGAAGCTCGCGGCTTTACCGCTGAAGACTTCGCCTTTTCCCACCCGGGTGGCGCGCTGGGTCGACGTTTGCTGCTGAAAGTGGAAAATGTCATGCACGCCGGACAAGAGCTGCCACAGGTTCAACGCGGCACCTTGCTCAAGGACGCCTTGATGGAAATGACCCGCAAAGGCCTGGGCATGACCGTGATTCTGGAAGCGGACGGCAAGCTGGCCGGGATCTTCACCGACGGTGACTTGCGCCGCACGCTGGACCGCAGCATCGATATCCATAGCGCTACCATCGATCAGGTCATGACCGCCCACGGCAAGACTGCCCGCGCAGAGATGCTCGCCGCCGAAGCCCTGAAAATCATGGAAGACCACAAAATCAACGCGCTGGTCGTGGTCGACAGCGAAGACCGTCCGGTCGGCGCCTTGAACATGCACGACTTGCTGCGTGCGGGAGTAATGTAATGAGCTCGGACCTGCTTCAACGCGGCAAACAGATCAAGCTGGCAGTGTTCGACGTCGATGGCGTGCTGACCGACGGGCGCCTGTATTTCCTTGAAGACGGCAGTGAATTCAAGACGTTCAACACACTGGACGGCCAAGGCATCAAGATGTTGATGGCAGCCGGCGTGCAGACCGCTATCATTAGCGGTCGCAAGACCCCGGTCGTTGAGCGGCGCGCAAAGAATCTTGGCATTCCCCACCTGTACCAGGGTCGTGAAGACAAACTGGTGGTGCTCGACGAACTGCTTGCCCAACTCAATCTAAGCTATGAACAAGTGGCCTACCTCGGCGACGACCTTCCAGACCTACCGGTGATTCGCCGCGTCGGCCTGGGCATGGCGGTCGCCAACGCAGCCAGCTTCGTGCGAGAACACGCCCACGGCATCACCCAGGCCCGTGGTGGCGAGGGTGCCGCTCGCGAATTCTGCGAATTGATCCTGCGTGCCCAGGGCCGCCTTGATGCGGCCAACGCTGCGTACCTGTGAGCCCATTATGCTAAGCAAAAAGTTTCGCAACATTCTGTTGTTCGGCTGCATTGCGGCGCTGTTCGCCGCAGTCGGCTACTGGAACATCAGCCCGGAACGCTTCCTCGACAAACCTGTGGTCAAGGTCGATGAAAGCGCGATCGACTATTACGCGCTCAACGCCCATAGCGTGCAGTTCCTGCCGGACGGCAAATTGCAATACGAAATGACGTCCGACAAAGTCGAACACCTGAAAGCGTCCGAAGTCACGCTACTGACCAATCCCGACCTGAACATGTTTCGCGGCACCCAGTTTCCCTGGCATGTCCAGAGCGAGCACGGAGAGGTCAACCCTGACGGCACTCAGGTCGAGCTGATCGATTCGGTACGCATCACCCGTTTCGACGAAAAAAACCGCAGGACCCTGATTACCACCACCCGTATGACTGTGTTCCCGCAGCAACAATATGCGCAGACCGACCAACCCGTTAGAATCGACGGCGCTGGCGGTGTATCGACAGGCAACGGAATGAAAGCGTACTTGAAAGAAAGCAGGATACACCTGCTATCGAACGTAAGAGGACAGTATGAGGCTCGTTAAAACTCTCCCTATTTTGCTCAGTCTGGGCGCAGCACTGGGAAGCGTGAGCGCCTGGGCTCTGCCGACCGACCAATCCCAGCCTATCCGCATACAGGCCGACGACGCCCAACTGGACGACAAGAACGGCATCGCCACCTATACGGGCGACGTAATCATCACCCAGGGCACGATGAAGGTCACCGGCAACAAAGTGACCATGACCCGCACTCCGACTGGCGACATCGACGTGGTGACTTCGGTGGGCAACCTCGCTTACTTCGAACAACTGCAAACCCAGGGCGACACCAAGCCTGTTCAGGGCTGGGGCGTCACCATCCAGTACCACGCCTCGCAAAACCGTGTCGTGCTGATCGACAAGGCAAAAGTTGTCGACAAGGACAACAACGTCACCCAAGGCGAGAAGATCGTCTACGACACGGCCAAAAAGCTTGCGAGCGCTGGTCGCGCCACGGGCAGCAAGGTCACTGAGGCGCGCCCGCGTATCGACATGGTGATCCAGCCGAAGAAGAAAACCGACGAGCAAAAGGCCCAGTAATGGCAACTCTGAAAGCTCAGCATCTGGCCAAGAGCTACAAGAGCCGCCAGGTCGTGCGCGATGTCAGCCTGTCGATCGACAGCGGTCAAATCGTCGGCCTGCTGGGCCCTAACGGCGCCGGCAAGACCACCTGCTTCTACATGATTGTCGGCCTTGTACAGGCCGATCAGGGGCGCGTACTGATCGACGACCTGGACGTCAGCCACCAGCCCATGCACGGTCGTGCGAAAGCCGGTATCGGCTATCTGCCGCAAGAAGCGTCGATCTTCCGCAAACTTTCGGTGGCCGACAACATCATGGCGATCCTCGAGACCCGCAAGGAGCTCGACAAGGCCGGACGTCGCAAAGAGCTGGAAAGCCTGCTGCAGGAATTCCATATCAGCCACATCCGCGACAACCTTGGTATGAGCCTGTCGGGTGGCGAACGCCGCCGCGTGGAAATTGCCCGGGCACTGGCGACTAACCCGAAATTCATCCTGCTCGACGAACCTTTCGCCGGCGTGGACCCGATTTCGGTCGGCGACATCAAACAGATTATCCACCACCTCAAGGCCAAGGGCATTGGCGTGCTGATCACGGACCACAACGTCCGTGAAACCCTGGATATCTGCGAAACCGCGTACATCGTCAACGATGGCCAACTGATCGCCGAGGGCGACTCTGCCACCATCCTTGCAAACGACCTGGTGAAAGAAGTCTATCTGGGCCATGAGTTCCGCCTGTAAGCATCGAGGTGTCTGGCTAGTCGACTGAGCTCCTGGCGCAATTAACACAGCAGTGTGTTTTTTATTGTTACGGCGCTCTAGGCAAACACTTCAGTTTCAGGCATATAATTTGCTTATGTTTGGCGCTCCGGCGCCCTGTAGTGGATGGCGCATGTGCGCCGGCGAATAAGGTGTTAAGCCCCTGCCATGAAACCATCGCTAGTCTTGAGAATGGGCCAGCAGCTGACGATGACACCGCAGCTGCAACAGGCCATCCGCCTGCTCCAATTGTCGACCCTGGACCTGCAACAGGAAATCCAGGAGGCTTTGGAGTCCAATCCGATGCTCGAACGCCAGGAAGAAGGCGACGACTTCGACAACGCCGACCCCTTGGCCGACAAAGCCGAGCAGCCACCCAACGCCGACATTCAGGAACCCTCCTATCAGGAAACCGCCCCCACGGTGGACAACCTCGAGGAAGGTGACTGGAACGAACGCATTCCCAATGAACTGCCGGTCGATACCGCATGGGAAGACGTTTACCAGACCAGCGCCAGCAGCCTGCCGAGCAACGATGACGACGAATGGGATTTCACCACTCGCACATCGGCCGGCGAGAGCCTGCAAAGCCACCTGTTGTGGCAACTGAACCTGGCACCGATGTCCGACACCGATCGCCTGATCGCCGTGACCCTGATCGACTGCATCAACAATCAGGGCTATCTGGATGAAACCCTCGAGGAAATCCTCGAAGCCTTCGATCCGGAACTGGACATCGAACTGGACGAAATCGAAGCCGTCCTGCACCGCATCCAGCAATTCGAGCCTGCCGGCATCGGCGCTCGCAACCTGGGCGAATGCCTGCTGCTGCAACTACGCCAGCTGCCAGCCAAGACGCCTTGGCTGGCCGAAGCCAAGCGTCTGGTCACTGACTACATCGATCTGCTGGGCAGCCGCGACTACAGCCAGTTGATGCGCCGCATGAAGCTCAAGGAAGACGAACTGCGCCAGGTCATCGAACTGGTCCAGAGCCTCAACCCGCGTCCCGGCTCGCAGATCGAATCCAGCGAAGCCGAGTACGTCGTGCCTGACGTTATCGTGCGCAAGGATAACGAGCGCTGGCTGGTAGAGCTCAACCAGGAATCGGTGCCAAAGTTGCGGGTCAACGCGCAATACGCCGGATTTGTCCGCCGTGCCGACACCAGCGCTGACAACACCTTCATGCGCAATCAGCTGCAAGAGGCCCGCTGGTTCATCAAGAGCCTGCAAAGCCGCAATGAAACCTTGATGAAAGTTGCCACCCAGATCGTCGAGCATCAGCGCGGTTTCCTGGAATACGGCGACGAAGCCATGAAGCCTTTGGTCCTGCATGACATTGCCGAAGCGGTGGGCATGCACGAATCGACGATTTCACGGGTAACCACGCAAAAATTCATGCATACCCCTCGGGGCATTTATGAGTTGAAATACTTTTTCTCCAGCCACGTAAGTACCTCCGAAGGCGGTGAATGCTCGTCCACAGCGATTCGCGCGATCATCAAAAAACTGGTTGCCGCGGAAAATCAGAAAAAGCCGTTGAGTGACAGCAAGATCGCTGGTTTACTGGAGGCACAAGGCATTCAGGTGGCTCGCCGCACCGTCGCCAAGTATCGCGAATCCCTGGGGATCGCGCCTTCGAGCGAACGTAAGCGGTTGATGTAGGGCCACGCCACAGCGTTCCAGTGGCAGGCATTTCTGCCTGCCGCTTTATGCACTGGCAACGAAGGAGAAGCTGTATGCAAGTCAACATCAGTGGACACCAACTGGAAGTGACCGAACCCCTGCGCACCTACATCGGCGAAAAACTCGAACGATTAGAGCGGCATTTCGACAAGATCACCAACGTGCAGGTCACGATGACCGTCGAGAAGCTGAAGCAGAAAATCGAAGCCACCCTGCATATTCCCGGCAATGAAGTGGTCGCCAACGCGGAACATACCGACATGTACGCAGCGATCGATTCACTGACCGACAAGCTGGATAAACAACTCAAAAAGCATAAGGAAAAGACCCAGAGCCTCCTCCAGGGTGCAACCGGTCGTTAACACTCCCAACCCATGATCCGACTTGAAAACATCCTGACCCCCGGCCGTTCCCTCGTGAACGTGCCGGGCGGCAGTAAAAAGAAAGCCCTCGAGCAAATTGCCAACCTGATCGCCCGGGAAGTGCCGGATCTGGAGATGCAAGATGTCTTCGAAGCGTTGATCGCCCGTGAAAAACTCGGCTCGACCGGTTTTGGTAACGGCATCGCCATCCCCCACTGCCGTCTGAAGGGCTGCATCTCGCCCATCAGCGCCTTGATGCACCTTGACGCGCCCATCGATTTCGATGCCATCGACGGGGCCCCGGTTGACCTGCTGTTCGTACTGCTGGTCCCGGAAGCCGCCACCGATGCGCACCTTGAATTGCTTCGTCAAATAGCCAGCATGCTTGATCGCAAGGAAGTGCGGGAAAAACTGCGTAGTGCTCCGAGCAACGAAGCCTTGTATAAGGTTGTTCTGGAAGAGCAAAACGGTCAGTAATCATGCGCTTGATCATCGTCAGCGGCCGCTCCGGCTCGGGTAAAAGCACCGTACTCGATGTTCTCGAGGATAACGGCTACTACTGCATCGACAACCTGCCCGCCGGACTGCTGCCGGAACTGGCCGAGCGTGCGTTGATTCATACCGAATTGTCGCAACCACTGGTCGCCGTATCTATCGATGCGCGCAATCTGCCGAGCCATCTTTCGCGGTTTCCCGAGTTACTCGAGGAAGTCCGTAGCCGGCATATCAAATGCGATGTGCTGTACCTGGACGCCGACGTAGATACCTTGCTCAAGCGGTTTTCCGAGACCCGCCGTCGTCACCCGCTGAGCACCGCCAATCGCTCGTTGGCCGAGGCGATCGAGGACGAAAGCAATCTGCTGGGCCCCATTGCCGACCTGGCCGATCTCAAAATCAACACGACCAACCTGAACCTGTATCAGCTACGCGACACCATCAAGCTGCGCCTGCTGAACCAGCCGGAAGCCGCCACCGCGTTCCTGGTCGAGTCCTTCGGATTCAAGCGCGGCATGCCGGTGGACGCGGACCTGGTGTTCGATGTGCGCTGCCTGCCCAACCCTTACTGGAAGCCGGAACTGCGAGCGCAGTCCGGGCTTGATCAACCGGTGGCCGAGTACCTGGCGGCTCAACCGGACGTCGAAGAGATGTTCCAGGACATTTCCACCTACTTGCTCAAGTGGTTGCCGCGCTTTGCTGCCAGCAATCGTGCTTATGTCACCATCGCCATTGGCTGCACCGGCGGGCATCACCGCTCCGTCTACCTGACCGAACGCTTGGGCCAGGTCCTGCAACAATCCCTGAAGAACGTCCAGGTCCGCCACCGCGACCTCAGCTAAAGGATCCACATCGCGATGCCTGCTCTGGAAATTGAAATCATCAACAAGCTGGGCCTGCATGCCCGCGCTTCTGCAAAATTCGTTGGCGTCGCCGGTGAATTCAAGGAATGCACGATCCGGGTCGGACGTACTCCCGATTCCATGGTGGACGGAAAAAGCATCATGGCGATGATGATGCTTGCCGCAGGCAAGGGAACGATAATTCACCTTAGTACCGAAGGTGAGCAAGCTGATGAAGCCTTGCAGGCGTTGGTGGATTTGATCAATGACTATTTCGGCGAAGGTGGTTAAGCACTCGTCTAGGCGAGTGCCGTATCCATCACCATCATCAAACAAAATCCGATCAACAAGCCAAGGCTCGCGAGTTTGTCATGACCATTGCGTCGCGACTCCGGGATCACTTCGTGGGTCACCACCAACAACATCGCCCCCGCCGCCAACGCCAATCCCAAAGGCAACAACAGTTCGGCAAGGCTTACCAGCCACGCGCACAACAGCGCGAATACCGGCTCGACCAGGCCTGATGCCGCACCCATCAGAAATGCCTTGATCCTCGACATCCCTGCCCCAGCCAGCACCAACGCAATCACCAGCCCTTCCGGCACATCCTGCAGCGCGATGCCCATGGCCAGGCTGTCCGCGTCCGGCATGCCACCGCCGGCAGAAACGCCGACGGCCATGCCCTCAGGGATGTTATGGGCAATGATGGCAAACACGAACAGCCAGATGCGTGGCGGAATCACCGGATGCTCAAGCGTGCCGATGAGCATTTCCGGTGAAGCGCTCGACACCTTGCGATCAACCAGATACAGACCAAACGCCCCGAGCATGATGCCGAAACAGATCAGTCCACTGGCCGACCACGGCGTCAGGCCGAGGCCTTCAGCGGCGGAAATGCCCGGCACGATCAGCGAAAATGCCGTCGCAGCCAGCATCACGCTGGCACCAAACCCCAACAATGTGTCACTGAGCGCCTGGGGCATGCGCCGAATGACCAGCACCGGCACCGCACCGAGCGCGGTGCCGAGCGCGCAGATCGCACCGCCCTGCAACGCCCGCGACAGTCTCGGCTCCAGATCCAGCCACTCCAATCCGTGGGCGACCAACAACGTCATACCCGCCATCAGTAACAGCGATCCCACCGCGTAACGAAACATTCGTCCACTTCCGATCGCCAGTGTTTCAGTGCCCATAGTCAGCCTTGGATTGTTTTATAGAGGACTTAAACCAGCGCGGCCTGATAGCGCGCAGCGACTTCGGGCCAATTGATGACGTTGTAGAACGCATTGATGTATTCCGGACGGCGGTTCTGATAGCGCAGGTAATAGGCGTGCTCCCACACGTCCAGACCAAGAATCGGCGTGTTGCCGTTCATCAGCGGACTGTCCTGGTTGCCGCTGCTTTCCACCACCAGCGTTTTTTGTGGCGTGACACTCAGCCAGGCCCAACCACTGCCGAAACGGGTCAGCGCCGCTTTGGTGAACGCCTCTTTGAAACTGTCCAGACCACCCAGATGCTCATCGATCGCCTTGGCCAGTGCACCTTCGGGATTGCCGCCGCCGTGAGGTGCCATCACTTCCCAGAACAGCGAATGGTTCGCGTGGCCACCGCCCTGATTGATGACGGCGGCGCGCAGTGATTCCGGCAGCTGCCGGACGCTGGCGACCAGCTTCTCAACTGACCACTCGGCGAACTCCGTGCCCTCAACTGCGGCGTTGAGGTTGTTGATGTAGGTCTGATGGTGCTTGGTGTAATGGATTTCCATGGTCTGTGCATCGATGTGCGGTTCCAGGGCGCCATAGGCGTATGGCAAGGCAGGCAAGGTAAAAGCCATTTCAATGGACTCCATGATGTAAAGGCGCAGGCGCGACCGCCGGGCTGTGCAGCAAACGATGGGTGCGCGGGTACTCGCCGTGCTCGCTGATGAAATTCAGCAGTTCGACATAGGTTTTGCTGCTTTGGCGCAGTGCGGCATCGCGCAGGGCCGGTGCCAGACGCGGATCCTGCAGGGTCTGCAACAACCGTTGGTGGATCGCACACAAATACTCGGCGCTCTCCTCCGGCTGGTTCAGCCGCAGATGCAGGTCCGCCAGGTTGTGGTGGGAAATCACGCAAGCCGCCACCGCTTCGTCGGCATCCGCCCAACGCTCAAACAACACTTGAGCCAGGGCCAGTGCCTGCAAGTAAGCCTCGCGGGCATCGACCAGTTCGCCCAGCATGAAACAGTGATTAGCCCTTTCGATCGTGCGTTTCCAGTGCTCCATGGTGAGCCTCCAAAGCGGTGGCAGTGATTACACGCCGCCAGCGGTGAGTTTTTCCGGGTCCAGCAAAACCTCAAGCTGGTTGCGGGTCAGGTCGGTGTGTTCCAGTGCCACGTCGATAACCGGCCGACCTTGCTGATAAGCCTTCTTGGCAATCTCGGCGGCTTTTTGGTAACCAATGATCGGGTTGAGTGCGGTGACCAGAATCGGATTGCGCGACAGCGCTTCCTTGAGTCTGGCTTCGTTGACCTTGAAGCTGGAGATCGCTTTTTCACCCAGCAGATGGCTGGCGTTGGCCAGCAATTCAATGCTGCTGAGCAGGTTCTGGGCGATGATTGGCAGCATCACGTTCAGTTCGAAATTGCCTGACTGACCGGCGATGGTGATCACGGTGTCGTTGCCGATCACCTGAGCGGCGACCATCGCGGTGGCTTCCGGGATCACCGGGTTGACCTTACCGGGCATGATCGACGAGCCCGGCTGCAAGGCTTCGAGCTCGATCTCCCCCAGACCGGCCAGCGGACCGGAATTCATCCAGCGCAGGTCGTTGGCAATTTTCATCAAGGACACCGCCGTCGCCTTGAGCTGCCCGGAGACCGCAACGGCCGTGTCCTGGGAGCCGATCAGCGCAAACAGATCGGTACCGGGCTTGAATGGGACGTGGGTCAGCTCGCTCAGTTGTTGACTGAAACGCGCGGCGAACTCGGGATGCGCGTTGATGCCGGTGCCCACCGCGGTGCCGCCCTGCGCCAGGGATTGCAGGCTTGGCAGCAGGTTTTGCAGATGACCGATGTTGGCTTTGAGTTGCTGCGCCCATCCGTTAAGCACTTGGCTCATGCGCACCGGCATCGCGTCCATTAAATGAGTGCGACCGGTTTTGATGTGGTGATGAACGGTCTCAGCCTTGTGCTCGATCACCTGCACCAGACGCAGCAGCGCCGGCAGCAGCTGTTCATGCAACGCCAGCGCCGCGCTGACATGGATCGTCGTCGGGATAATGTCGTTGCTGCTTTGGCCGCAATTGACGTGATCGTTGGGGTTCACCGGCTCACCGAGTACACGGCTGGCCAGGGTGGCGATCACTTCGTTGGCATTCATGTTCGAGCTGGTGCCCGAGCCAGTCTGGAAGATGTCCACCGGGAAGTGCTGCATGAAATCGCCGTTGAGCAGACCCAATGCCGCCTCGACAATGGCACCGCCCTGAGCTTCGCTGATTTGCTTGAGCTCGACGTTGGCCCGGGCGGCGGCCGCTTTGGCCAGGATCAGCGCGCGGATGAACTGCACGGGCATCGGCTTGCCGCTGATCGGGAAGTTATCCACCGCCCGTTGGGTCTGCGCGCCATAGAGCGCATCCACCGGGACCTGAAGCTCGCCCATGCTGTCGCGTTCAATGCGTGTCTTGGTCATCAGAAAATCCTTGCACCAGTTCTATGAGGGGAATCGAGGGCTGCAACTCGCAGGTCGCCAGTTGCCAGGTGTAGCGTTGCCAGCGCGTGAGGCGGCACTTGCACAGAGAGAGGCGTTCGAGTTCACGCAGCGGGCGCCAGGCCTGGTCGAGGCAGTAAGTGCGCCAATGCCAGGGCAGCGCGACATCGGCGGCAGTGTCGAGTAACAAACGGAAGGAAGTTTCGGCGATGGTCCAGGGAGACGTTGCCGTGCAACAGGCCAAATACCGGCCTTCAGCCAGGTAATGGGCGATCAGGCGTGGTTCGTCAGGGTCCATGGCGCAACGGATCTGGCGACTCATCCAGCGCCAGCTTTCGAGGTAAGGCTGCTCGTGCAAGGCAGAACTCATGATCCGGGCTCATTCGGTAATGAGATTAATTATTAGATGTTAATGAGAACCAAAACAACCCCGATAAAATCGAGGCATAAAAAAGGCGCGTTTCCCACAGCCGGGTAACGCGCCTTTTTGCGTAACGGTTAAGCGTTAGCTACCCGCGACCGTCATGCGTTCGATCAGCACCGAACCTGTGCGAATGTTGCTGCGCAATTCCAGATCATTACCGACCGCAACGATCTGCTTGAACATGTCACGCATGTTGCCGGCGATGGTCACTTCCTGCACGGCAAACTGGATTTCGCCGTTCTCGACCCAGTAACCCGCTGCGCCACGGGAGTAATCGCCGGTGACCATGTTCAGGCCCTGCCCCATCAGCTCTGTGACCAGCAGGCCACGGCCCATGCGACGCAGCAACGCGGCCTGATCTTCATCGCCATGGGTGACAAACAAGTTGTGCACACCGCCGGCGTTGGCAGTACTCGGCATCCCGAGCTTGCGCCCGGAGTACGTGCCGAGGATGTAGGACACCAACTCACCCTTTTCGACGAACGGCTTGGCGTAAGTCGCCAGGCCGTCGCCATCGAACGCGGAACTGCCCATGGCGCGCATCAAATGCGGACGCTCATCGATGGTCAACCACTCCGGAAACAACTTCTGCCCCAGTGTGCCTTCAAGGAACGACGACTTGCGGTACAGACTGCCGCCGGAAATGGCCGAGAGAAAGCTGCCGAACAAACCACCGGCCAGTTCAGCGGAAAACAACACCGGTACTTCGCAGGTCGGTACGGGACGCGCGCCCAGACGGCTCGCCGCCCGCTGCGCGGCACGCTGACCGATGATCGCCGGATCGGTCAGCAAGTTGCCCTGGCGGTTTACGTCGTACCAGTAATCGCGCTGCATCTGGCCATCGGCCTCGGCAATCATCACGCAACTCAAGCTGTGTCGGGTCGACGCGTAGCCGCCGATAAACCCATGACTGTTGCCGTACACGCGGCAGCCCTGATGGGTGCTGAGCGTGGTGCCGTCGGCATTCTTGATTCGGCTATCGGTGGCAAACGCTGCGGCTTCGCAAGCCAGCGCTTGCTCGATGGCTTGTTCCGGAGTGATGTCCCATTGGTGGAACAGGTCGAAATCCTGCAGGTCGCGGGCCATCAACGCAGCATCGGCCAGGCCCGAGGCTTCGTCTTCGGACGTGTGCTTGGCGATGGCCAGCGCCGCCGCGACGGTTTCCCGAATGGCGTCAGGGCCGCTGGCCGAGGTGCTGGCCGAGCCCTTGCGCTGGCCGACATACAAGGTGATGCCAAAGCCCTGATCGCGGTTGAACTCGACGGTTTCGACCTCGCGCTGGCGCACCGACGTCGACAGGCCCTGTTCCAGGGACACGGCGACTTCGCAGGCACTGGCGCCCTGACGCTTGGCTTCAGCAATGATCTGCTCGACTTGTTCTTGCAGTGCCGGCAACGCTTGTGGGCCGACGCTTTCAACTGCACTCATGCTGTTCTCCACTCAAATTCTGCTTTCGGTATGGCCTTCGAGCGACCGGGCCGGACAAGCGGCCCCCGACTGGTTATCATGGCGGCGTTTCTTTGCGGACGGCCACCATGGTTGATTCTTACGACGACTCCCTCGATACGGGAGAAAAAAGCAAATCCCAGGTTAAACGTGAGCTTCATGCTCTGGTTGACCTTGGCGAGCGCCTTACAACACTCAAGCCTGACTTGCTGGCAAAACTGCCGTTGACCGACGCTTTGCGCCGGGCTCTGGGCGATGCCCCCAAGCACACCGCGAATATCGCGCGTAAACGGCACCTCATGTTCATCGGTAAACTGATGCGCGATCAGGACACTGACGCCATTCTGACCTTGCTCGATCAACTCGATGCCTCCACTCGGCAGTACAACGAACGTTTCCATGGCCTGGAACGCTGGCGCGATCGCTTGATCGCGGGCGACGATGCAGTCCTGGAGAAGTTCGTGCTCGACTACCCGGAAGCTGATCGTCAGCAATTGCGCTCCCTGATCCGTCAGGCCCAGCACGAACTGGCGACCAACAAGCCACCGGCATCGAGCCGTAAAATCTTCAAGTACATCCGTGAGCTGGATGAGACTCAACGCGGCCTGCGTTAAGTCCCTTCTCGGGTGAGTCGCCAAGCGGCTCACCCGAAGCTTCTCTTTTCTCAAAAGCCACTTATGCGCCTGTGCCACCCACAGTGATCGCATCGATTTTCAGCGTTGGCTGGCCGACACCCACCGGCACCGACTGCCCATCCTTGCCACACGTACCCACGCCGCTGTCCAGCGCCAGATCGTTACCGACCATCGACACCTTGCTCATGGCTTCCGGCCCGTTGCCGATCAACGTCGCGCCTTTGACCGGGGCAGTAATCTTGCCGTCTTCGATCAGGTACGCCTCGCTGGTCGAGAACACGAATTTGCCGCTGGTGATGTCCACCTGTCCGCCGCCGAGATTGGCGCAGTAGATGCCGCGCTTCACCGAGGCGATGATTTCTGCCGGATCGCTTTCGCCCGCCAGCATGTAGGTGTTGGTCATGCGCGGCATCGGCAGGTGCGCATAAGATTCGCGACGACCGTTGCCGGTACGAGCCACGCCCATCAGACGCGCATTGAGCTTGTCCTGCATATAGCCTTTGAGTACGCCGTTTTCGATCAGCGTGGTGCACTCGGTCGGGGTGCCTTCGTCGTCGACGTTCAGGGAACCTCGACGGCCCGCCAACGTACCGTCATCGACGATGGTGCACAGTTTGGACGCAACCATTTCGCCCATGCGCCCGCTGTAGGCAGAGCTGCCCTTGCGGTTGAAGTCACCTTCCAGACCATGGCCGACCGCTTCGTGCAGCAGCACGCCAGACCAGCCGGAACCCAGCACCACCGGCAACGTACCGGCCGGCGCCGGAATGGCTTCAAGGTTAACCAGTGCCTGACGCAATGCTTCACGGGCGTAACCCATGGCGCGGTCATCGCTGAGGAAATAACGGTAATCGGTACGACCACCGCCACCATGACCGCCACGCTCGCGGCGACCGTTCTGTTCGACGATCACACTGACATTGAAGCGCACCAATGGCCGTACATCCGCAGCCAGGCCGCCGTCAGTAGAGGCCACCAGAATCCGCTCCCAGACACCGGCCATGCTCACAGTGACTTGCTGGATACGCGGATCGAGAGCACGAGTAGCCGCATCGATGCGTTTAAGGAGTTCGACTTTTTCGGCGCGGCTGATCACTTCCAGCGGGTTGTCCGGCCCATACAACTGGGCGACGTCCTGGGTCGTGAAAGCCTGCACCGTGCCGTTCTGCCCGGCGCGGGAGATTGAGCGCGCGGCACGGGCCGCGGCACCGAGGGCTTCCAGGGTGATGGCATTGCTGTAGGCAAAACCGGTCTTTTCACCCGATTGCGCGCGTACGCCGACGCCCTGGTCGAGGTTGAAGCTGCCTTCCTTGACGATCCCGTCTTCCAGCGCCCAGGACTCGGAAATCTGCCCCTGGAAATACAGGTCGGCAGCATCGATACCCGGGCCAGCCAGGTCGCCGAGCACGCCTTGCAAGCTCTCGATCGTTACGCCACCGGGCGCCAGGAGGTGTTCACTGACTGAGGACAACAACTCGCTCATATGCTTTACGCCTTCAATTCATCGTTCTGAGGCAGGTCGCTGAGCGCCCTGCGAGAAAAAGCGCCGGTGACTGGACACCGGCATCCGCGCCCGGATGGACGCCTGTTCGCTGCTATCTCGTTCGGCCAGCAGCACGGCCTCGCCTTGATCCTGTTGCGCCAGTATCCGGCCCCAAGGGTCGACGATGGCGGCATGCCCCCAGGTTTCTCGCGGCCCCGGATGAGTCCCACCCTGCGCGGCCGCCAGCACATAACATTGAGTCTCGATGGCTCGGGCGCGAATCAGCACATCCCAATGCGCCGCCCCGGTCACCGCGGTAAACGCCGACGGTGCGGTAATCAATTCCGCCCCGGCAGCCCGTAATTCGCTGTACAACTCCGGGAAGCGCAGGTCGTAACACACCGTCAGGCCGACTCGACCGACCGGCGTATCCGCAACCACCACGCCACTGCCATAAGCATAGTCATCGGACTCGCGATAACGCCCGCGATTGTCCGCAACGTCCACATCAAACAAGTGCAGCTTGTCGTAGCGCGCCACCGTTTCGCCATGGTCATTCACCAACAGCGAACAGGCATGCACCTTCGCCGTCGGTTGATCCACCGGCGGCAACGGCAATGTGCCGGCGACTATCCATAACTTGAGGTCGAGGGCGGTCTGTTTCAACCATGGCAGGATCGGCCCGTCGCCCAACGCCTCGGCGCGGCCGATATCGGCGATGTCGCGACGGCCCATCGCGGCGAAGTTTTCCGGCAGCACGGCCAGTTGCGCGCCACCGGCCGCCGCTTGCTCAAGCAGGCGGCGAGCCTGGGCCAGATTGGCCAGCACATCGCTCTGGCTGACCATTTGAATCACCGCTACAGACATGGCCTTTCCTTACTTGAGAAGTGTCCGCCAACCTGTAGCAGCTGGCGAAGCCTGCGTCCGGCTGCGCAGCAGTCGTAACACCGGATTGCACGGTTTACCTGCAAGACCATGTTGACCGGGTTCACGACTGCTGCGCAGCCGGACGCAGGCTTCGCCAGCTGCTACAGGATCTGCGTCGCTGATTGAAATGTGTTCGGCCATGCTACTCCATCGCCTTGGCGAGTGCCTTTTCGAAAAGCGACTCAAAAAGGTTTGTCGAAGGTGATTTTCGGCTCTTTCCACGGGCCTTTGACGGTGTATTTCACACTGGCAAACCGCGCCATGCGATCACCAATCAGTTTGTCGATCAGGAACAGCGCGCCGCCAACGGCCGGCGCGCCAACGATCAACGCGGCAATCGGCAAGTTGTTGGTAACCGGTAACGTCACCAGCAATTTGGCGTCGATTTGATCACCCACCAGATTGAGCGTGCCATCGAGTTCAACATTGCTGGACGGACCGGTCATCCGGATCGGTTCACGGGTGACGTAGACGCCATTGGTACCGACCAGCAAACCTTTGACCCGGTCATAACTCAACCCTTTGCCGAACAGGTCGGAAAAGTCCAGGCGCAAACGGCGACCGATGGAATTGAAGTTAAGCAAGCCGAAGACTCTCAGCGCCTGGGCACTGCCGTCGACTTCAACAAACTGGCCCTTGGTAAGGGAGGCATCAAGGGTGCCGGAGAACCGTTTGCTGGCCAGCCACGCCGGCGAACCGGGCCAGCGACCGTCAACATCCATATGGAACTCTTCGCTGGTGACACTCGGTGCAAACCCCCAGCCCTTGAGCACATCGGCTAGATTCTTGCCGCTGATTCGCCCCTTGTACCAACTGCTGGAACTCCCTGGCGCACCTTCCCAACCGCCACTGCCCTGCAACAGAATGCCTTTGAGCCCCATGTCCAGGTTATTGAATGCAATACCCCGAGGCGTCGGACGGACTTTCAGCGACCAGCCACCCACCAGATCCTGGCCCAGGAACAGCTGATTGATGGTGATGTCCAGCGCCGGAATTTTTGTCGGGTCAACCGTGGCCAGAGGGTCGGGCGCATTATCGTCGGTCAGTGCCTTGGGATCCGGCGCGGGTAGCCGCACGTATTGCAGATTGACCGTGATCGGCGCGCCTTTCGCGTCAGGCACACCGACCGTGCCTTTGACCTGCTGGCTGTCGAGCTGCAAAGCCCAGGCGGCGGGCTTTCGGTTTATCTGCACCGATGCCTTGTCGAGGGTACTGCCCAGTGCACTGAGCTTGCCAATCTGGAAGTCTGCACCGCTGAAGAACTGCTTGGCA
Organism: Pseudomonas sp. B21-040; assembly: GCF_024748695.1. NCBI lineage: Bacteria > Pseudomonadati > Pseudomonadota > Gammaproteobacteria > Pseudomonadales > Pseudomonadaceae > Pseudomonas > Pseudomonas sp. B21-040. The sequence continues at coordinate 954,758 of NZ_CP087176.1, read as the reverse complement.
TTGCCACCCGGATCCTGGCCAGCGTACTTGTCCACCAAATCCTTCCAGGGGCCGACATCCAGTTCCGACAGTACGCCACGCACGCGCAGGCCTTTGGTACCGGGCAACACGGCATTGCCACCACCGAGGAACAGCTCACCACGACCTTCGGCAAAATTGCCGTTCGGGGCTGCAAACGTGAAGTTTGCCAACTCACCATAGTTGACCCAATAACGACGCTCCGCACCTTGCAAGGTCATGCGAAATGTCGTGTCGCGCCCCGCATCGGCTGCCATGCCGAACGGAGCCGGCAGATCAACCGTCACGCCTCTGAGGTTGGAATTGACCATCAACTGGCTGTCGGCGCCATCCAGGGTCAGTTGCAATTGATACGGGATCACCCCGGACACCGGCAACGGCTGAGTCACGTTCAACCACTGAGTGAGTTTTTTGACTTCGACATGACCGGAAGCCGTAACGCGAGTCTTGAGATTGCTGGCGTTGCCATCAGCGAAAATCTGCGCGGTGACCGGTTTATCAAAGGCACGGGCGCTGATGTTCTGCCCGCTCAGACCCTTGGTGCTGTCGAAGCGGAAATCGCCCTTGAGCTGAGTCAGCTCCAGCGGTGGTTCGGGAAGTTTCAGACGCGCCTTGGCTGTTTTGAAGTCAACCAGAATTTTCGGCTTCTCGTCTTTGACCAGCGGGATATCCAGTTTCAGTTTGCCTTGCAGCTCGCCCTCACCTTCCCATTTGGCGAAGGTTTCAGCTGTACCGATGGGGGCCTCCTGAAGAATCTTCAGCCCATCACCCAAGCCGCCAGCAAACTCGCCGTCAAGGAACAGGTGGACGCTTTTTCCATCCGGCACATGGGGAATATTGACGTAGATGTCCTTGACCTGAGTGTCGAGCAACTGGCCCTTGCTGGCCAGAATCCGCACACCACTGTCTTCGACAAACACATCACCCGTGACTTTGCTGACATGCGGCCAGCCTGGCTGGAACGCCAGCTCGGCATCGTGCACCTTGAAGAACAGGCTGATGCTGCGGGCGGTATCAGCGACGCCATGGTTCAGCGACCCCTGATACTGGAAGAAACCTTCATCCACCGCGCCTTTGAGAATGGCCGTACGCAACCATTCGTCGAGTGCGGGGCTGAGGACGGTCGGCAGGTACTTGGCGGTGTAGCGCCCATCGCCTTCCACCATACCCACCCGCAGGTCCATGTAATCTTCCTTGGCGGGATCAAAATACAGGCGAATCAGAAAATCGCCGGCAATCTTGCCCTCTTCGCCAAGCACCTTGAGGTAGGGCGCGATCAGGGTGAAGCCTTCTTTATCGAGTTTCCAGGTCAACGTGGCGTTGGCCTGGATGTACTGCCATGGCTTGGCGAAAATGGGGTCCAGGTGCAGGACAAAGTCCTTGCTGTCCATGCGCAGCTCACCCTTGCCGAGGTCACCGCTGATGCTGCCGCTTACATTTCGCGCCGCCGGGGCGCCGGCATAGGCATCAAAACCTACCCGGTCAAGGTTCGCGGCGAAGCTGAACTTGCTGTCGTCAGTGGCATTGGGCCGCATGTCGATCAGCACATTACGCAGCCCACCGGTCACTTTGAGTTTTTCGACTGCCGTGGCGACACCTTTGGGCAGTGGGCCCAAGGCGTTCAGCAGCGGCGTGAGCGGGGTGAGGTCGAGTCGATCGGCTTGCAGGTGCCAGAGTTCTTCGACCTTGTCAGTGGCCGACGTCTGTTTGAGTTGCAGATGCGACTCCCAGCGCGTCTCGCCGAAGCTCATGGCCAGCGAATCCAGGGTCACCAAGAAGCCTTCGGCATTGCGCTGGAAATAGCCATTGAGCGCCAGGTTGTTGATCTGGATCGGCTTGCGCTCGGCGTACGCCCCTTTGAGTTGCGGCGCGTTGAGGCGAATCGCCGCGCTTTGCAATGTGCGCTGGCCCCAATTGATCCAGAGCTCGCCGCCGGCCTTGATCTCGGAAAAATTCCATTGCTGGGTCAGGCGCTCGGGCAGCCATTTCGACCAATCGCTTTGCGGCAGGCTCAGATAGGCCTCGGCCTCCCCATCCTGCCACTGGCTGGCGCGGATACGGGTACGCAGGCTCATGGCCACTGGCTGGCCATCAGGCAGGGTCATTCGGGCATCGAGACGCTGCCGCGAAGCTCCGGTTTTCAGAGTGAAGCCGACGTAGGTCAAGGTCAGCGCCGGTTGATCCAGTGGTTGCAAGGTCACCTGACTGTCGATCACCGACAACTGCTGGACGATCTGCATGCGATTGAGCAGTTGCTCGGGATCCAGCGGCTGATCCTTCTGCACCGGCAACCCTTCCAGCGCCCACTGCCCGTCGGTGCCTTCCTTGAGGCTGATCTTCAGGCCATTGAGCTCCAGGTGAGCGATGCGCAACTGACGAGCCAACAGGCTGCCCCAAAGGTCAGGCACCGCACGCACCTGATCCAGGCGCAAGGCATTGGCACCTTCGCCGACCGTTACGTCATGGGCGAACAGGATCGGCGCAAAACCACTCCAGCTGCCTTCAAGCTCGCCGATTTGCAATGGCACGCCGAAGGCCTCACGGGCTTTGGTTTCGACCTCGGCCCGGTATTCAGCCACCAGTGGCGTCAGCTCCCGGCCGAGGCTGACGTACAACGCCATCAACACCAATGCCAACGCGCACAGGCCCAGCCCCCAGCGGGTGAGTGCGACCAAAATGCGTGTCAGACGCTCCATGTCAGTTGGCTCCCATGGCAAAAATGCTGCAAAAAGCTGAGGCCAGCCGTTCTAGTAAGGTTGGAACACCGCGATTCAGAGCAACACCACGTCGTATTGTTCCTGGGAATACATGGTTTCCACCTGGAATCGAATGGTGCGTCCGATAAATCCTTCCAGCTCGGCAACGTTACCTGACTCTTCGTCGAGCAAGCGGTCGACAACTTTCTGGTTCGCCAATACACGATAGCCCTCCGCCTGATAGGCGCGAGCCTCGCGGAGAATTTCTCGAAAAATTTCGTAGCAGACCGTTTCAGGGGTCTTCAGCTTGCCGCGCCCCTGACAGCTGCTGCACGGCTCGCACAGCACCTGTTCGAGACTTTCGCGGGTGCGCTTGCGGGTCATCTGCACCAGGCCCAACTCAGTGATGCCGATGATGTTGGTTTTGGCGTGATCGCGTTCCAGTTGCTTCTCAAGCGTGCGCAATACCTGGCGCTGGTGTTCTTCGTCTTCCATGTCGATGAAGTCGATGATGATGATCCCGCCCAGATTGCGCAGGCGCAGCTGACGGGCAATCGCGGTGGCGGCTTCGAGGTTGGTCTTGAAGATGGTTTCTTCAAGGTTGCGATGGCCGACGAAGGCCCCGGTGTTGACGTCGATGGTGCTCATGGCTTCCGCCGGATCGACCACCAGGTAACCGCCGGACTTGAGCGGGACTTTGCGCTCCAGGGCTTTCTGGATTTCGTCTTCCACGCCGTACAAGTCGAAAATGGGCCGCTCGCCTGGGTAGTGTTCAAGACGATCAGCGATTTCCGGCATCAGTTCGGCGACGAACTGCGTGGTTTTCTGAAAGGTTTCCCGGGAGTCGATGCGAATCTTCTCGATCTTCGGGCTCACCAGGTCACGCAAGGTCCGCAACGCCAGGCCGAGGTCTTCGTAGATCACACTCGGCGCACTGATGGTTTTGATCTGCTCGTTGATCTGATCCCAGAGCCTGCGCAAGTAGCGGATGTCCATGAGGATCTCATCGGCGCCCGCCCCTTCGGCGGCGGTGCGCAAAATGAAACCGCCAGCCTCCTTGATGCCTTCTTTGGCCACGCAATCGGTGACCACTTGCTTGAGGCGCTCGCGCTCGGCCTCGTCTTCGATCTTCAGCGAAATACCGACGTGGGCGGTACGCGGCATGTACACCAGATAGCGTGATGGAATCGACAACTGAGTCGTCAGGCGTGCGCCTTTGGAGCCGATCGGGTCCTTGGTGACCTGGACCACCAGGCTCTGGCCTTCATGGACCAGAGCGCTGATGCTCTCGACCACCGGGCCTTCACGCAGGGAGATCTCCGAGGCATGGATGAACGCGGCGCGGTCCAGGCCGATGTCGACGAACGCTGCCTGCATGCCGGGTAGAACCCGCACAACCTTGCCTTTATAGATGTTGCCGACGATCCCGCGCTTTTGCGTACGCTCGACGTGGACCTCTTGCAGAACACCGTTTTCGACCACCGCCACGCGCGATTCCATCGGCGTGATGTTGATCAGAATCTCTTCACTCATGGCAGGGTCTCGTTCGGGCATGTTCACGATAGTGGCTGCATCTTGTCAGTACGACGCTTAGCGCGCGTTAAGTGTTTGCCAACAGGGTATGCCGAAATGGCCGAGCAGTTCCGCGGTTTCGCACAGCGGCAACCCGACCACCGCCGAGTAACTGCCATCGAGCCCGGCAACAAATACCGCACCCACCCCCTGAATTCCGTAGCCACCCGCCTTGTCACGAGGCTCACCGCTGGCCCAGTAGGCTGCCGCTTCTTCGCGACTGATGTTGCGAAACCGCACCAGACTGCGCACCACCAGCGACTCGCAGCGCTCGGCGTCGAGTACGGCGATGGCGGTCAGCACCTCATGCTCACGACCGGCCAACAGCATAAGCATGGCGCACGCATCGGCTTCGTCCACCGGTTTTCCCAGAATTTTGCCGTCCAGCACCACGGCGGTGTCGGCACCCAACACGCAAAAATCGACGTCGGAAACAACTGTTCCGCGCCCGACTTCGGCCTTGCCGCGCGCCAGGCGCTCGACATAGGCCGACGGGGATTCTTGAGGTAAAGGGGTTTCATCGATGTCCGCGCTGATGGCGGAGAATGGCACGCCGATCTGCGTGAGCAGTTCACGCCGACGCGGCGAGCCTGAGGCGAGGTATAGCTTTTTCATCAAGACGTCTCCCTGTCCAGTGCCCTGTCTCACAAATACTGTTCCTTTTTGGCGGCGTCTGTTGTTGCCATACTGCGTTGCCGCTTCTCGCCATAGCGAGCTATGACTTGGCATGGCGCCTTGTCTGGCAACAACAGCCACTCGCCAAAAAAGGAACGTATTTGCGAGACAGGGCACCGGCGCGGGCAAATGCCTGACCGAATTAATTGATTTTGTAGCGTCGACGCAGACCACGCAAACCGTAGCTGACCCAAGGCCAGAGCAACGCACTGACCAGTGCCGGCAGCACCAGCGCCAGGGTTGGCTGGCGATTGCCGGTCAAGGCGCTCAGCCACAGCTGAACCAGCTGCGCGAGGCCGAAGATCACCAGGATCACCAGGCTCTGTTGCCACATCGGGAACATGCGCAAGCGCTGTTGTAGTGACAACACCAGAAAAGTGATCAACGTCAGGATCAGCGCATTCTGGCCAAGCAACGTGCCGTAAAGCACGTCTTCAGCCAAGCCCAGGCACCATGCGGTGACCATGCCGACCTTTTGCGGCAGGGTCAGCGCCCAGAACGCGAGCAGCAACGCCAGCCACAGCGGGCGAAGGATTTCCATGAATTGCGGCAGGGGCGAGATACTGAGCAACAGGCCGATAGCGAACGTCAGCCAGACAATCCAGCTATTTCGGGAAGCTTTGACGCCGACCATTATTCTTCTCTCCCAGTAGAAGCCGGCGCGGGGACAGGCGGTTTGGCGGCAGGCTTCACGGCCGGTTTAGCGGCGGCAGGTTGCGACGCGTGCGGTTTGGCGGCAGCGGGTTTGGCCGGGGTTGCCGCCGGTGCCGGTGCGGCCGGTGCAGCTGGAGGCGCGACAGGTGTGGCAGGCGCTGCGTTGGCGGCGGGCACCGCCGTGGTCGCCGGCACTGGTTTGGGTACGGTGGCCGGAATGATCGGCCCGCCACCATGCTGGTCCAGTGCTTCCTGAGCCTGGGCCGCTTCGTTGGCACGCTCTTCGGCAGTACGGCCGTCGCTGAACACCAACAGCAAGTAGCGACTGCGGTTCAAGGCAGCGGTCGGCACGGCGCGAACAATGGCAAACGGCTGGCCGGAGTCGTGAATCACTTCCTTGACGGTCGCCACCGGGTAACCAGCCGGGAACCGCTGACCGAGGCCGGAGCTGACCAACAGGTCGCCTTCCTTGATGTCTGCAGTATCGGCAACGTGACGCAGTTCCAGGCGCTCCGGGTTGCCGGTGCCGCTGGCAATCGCCCGAAGACCGTTGCGGTTCACCTGCACCGGAATGCTGTGGGTGGTGTCGGTCAGCAGCAATACACGGGAGGTGTAGGGCATCAATTCGACCACCTGCCCCATCAGGCCGCGGGCATCGAGCACCGGCTGACCGAGGATCACCCCGTCGCGCTCACCTTTATTGATGATGATGCGATGGGTGAAGGGGTTCGGGTCCATGCCGATCAACTCGGCCACTTCGACCTTTTCGTTGACCAGCGCGGAAGAATTGAGCAACTCGCGCAGCCGAACGTTCTGCTCGGTCAGGGAGGCAAGCTTTTGCATGCGTCCCTGCAACAGCAGGTTTTCGCTTTGAGTTTTTCGTTTTCGGCGACGAGCTCGGTACGGCTGCCAAATTGGCTGGCCACACCCTGCCATAGCCGCTGCGGCAGGTCGGTGATCCAGTAAGACTGCATCAGCACCAGCGACATTTGGCTACGCACTGGCTTGAGCAGTGTGAAGCGGGCATCGACCACCATCAGCGCGACCGATAGCACGACCAGCACTAATAAGCGCACGCCCAGTGAAGGCCCTTTGGTGAAAAGCGGTTTAATAAGCCGCTCCTCCCAGGCAAATGTTCTCTTTATTCATACGGCATCAAACCGGCCTGGATGCAGACTGACAGAAGATAAACGCCAACAGGCAGCACTGCAAAGTGCTGCCTGCGCGCCAACAGCATAGATGCAACCGGCGAGATCACTCGCTGGATAGCAGGTCCATGGTGTGTTTATCCATCATTTCCAATGCACGGCCACCGCCGCGAGCAACGCAGGTCAGCGGGTCTTCGGCGACGATCACCGGCAGACCTGTTTCCTGGGCCAGCAACTTGTCGAGGTCGCGCAGCAAGGCGCCACCACCGGTCAGAACCAGGCCACGCTCGGCGATATCGGACGCCAGCTCCGGAGGCGATTGCTCCAGTGCGCTTTTCACAGCCTGAACGATGGTGGCCAGGGACTCTTGCAGAGCTTCCAGCACTTCATTGGAGTTCAGGGTGAATGCGCGTGGAACGCCTTCGGCCAGGTTACGGCCACGAACGTCGACTTCGCGAACTTCGCCGCCTGGGTAGGCTGTACCGATTTCCTGTTTGATGCGCTCGGCGGTGGATTCGCCGATCAGGCTGCCGTAGTTGCGACGCACGTAGGTGATGATCGCTTCGTCGAAGCGGTCGCCGCCAACCCGTACGGACTCAGCGTAAACCACACCGTTCAGGGAGATCAGGGCGATTTCGGTAGTACCACCACCGATATCGACCACCATCGAACCGCGTGCTTCTTCAACCGGCAGGCCGGCACCAATCGCAGCAGCCATTGGCTCTTCGATCAGGAACACTTCACGAGCACCGGCACCAAGGGCCGATTCACGGATGGCACGACGCTCAACTTGAGTCGATTTGCACGGAACGCAGATCAGCACACGAGGGCTAGGCTGCAGGAAGCTGTTTTCGTGAACCTTGTTGATAAAGTATTGCAGCATCTTTTCGCAGACGCTGAAGTCGGCAATCACGCCGTCCTTCATCGGACGAATGGCAGCAATGTTGCCCGGCGTTCGGCCGAGCATGCGCTTCGCCTCGGTGCCGACAGCAACGACACTTTTCTGGTTACCGTGTGTCCGAATAGCCACAACCGATGGCTCATTCAGGACGATTCCGCGCTCGCGCACGTAAATAAGGGTGTTGGCAGTGCCCAGGTCAATGGAGAGATCGCTGGAAAACATGCCACGCAGTTTCTTGAACATGGGAAAGGGACCCTAGGCAACGCGTGGGTAAAAAAGTGCGGCAAACTCTAACAACGACAGGGATTTTGGGCAAGGCGCCAATATGTTAAATTGACCGCTTTTCTGTGCACCAACCCCCACAATCGCGGCCTTATGACCGTAGAAATGCGGTAGTGTTCCGACAATCTAACACACGGACGCCGTCCGTTCTGTTTTCCACTGGAGAATCGCAATGGCGCTTGAACGCTCCGACGTGGAAAAAATCGCTCATTTGGCCTGCCTGGGCCTCAATGATGCCGATCTTCCACAAATCACCTCGGCCCTGAATAGCATTCTGGGTCTGGTCGACGAAATGCAGGCGGTCAATACCGACGGTATCGAGCCGCTGGCCCACCCACTGGAAGCCAGCCAGCGCCTGCGCGCAGACGTCGTGACCGAGACCAATCATCGCGAGGCCTATCAGTCCATCGCACCAGCGGTCGAAAACGGCCTGTACCTGGTTCCGAAAGTCATCGACTAAAGGGAAAGAGCCTGCAATGCATCAATTGACTCTGGCCGAGATCGCTCGCGGACTCGCCGATAAAAAGTTTTCTTCCGAAGAGCTGACCAAAACCCTGCTGGCGCGTATCGCCCTGCTCGATCCTCAGCTCAACAGTTTCATCAGCCTCACCGAAGACCTGGCGCTCCAGCAGGCGAAAGCCGCTGACGCACGCCGGGCCAATGGTGAGAGCGGCGCCCTGCTCGGCGCGCCGATTGCGCACAAAGACCTGTTCTGCACCCAGGGCATCCGCACCAGCTGCGGTTCGAAAATGCTCGACAACTTTAAAGCACCGTACGATGCCACCGTAGTCTCCAAACTGGCCGCTGCCGGGACCGTGACCCTGGGCAAGACCAACATGGACGAATTCGCCATGGGTTCGGCCAACGAGTCGAGCTACTACGGCGCGGTGAAAAACCCGTGGAACCTGGAACACGTTCCGGGTGGTTCATCCGGCGGTTCGGCGGCTGCGGTTGCCGCGCGCCTGCTGCCTGCGGCCACGGGCACCGATACCGGCGGCTCGATCCGTCAGCCCGCGGCCCTGACCAACCTCACCGGCCTGAAACCGACGTACGGTCGTGTTTCGCGCTGGGGCATGATTGCCTACGCGTCCAGCCTCGATCAGGGCGGCCCGATGGCGCGCACCGCCGAAGACTGCGCGATTTTGTTGCAAGGTATGGCCGGCTTCGATCCGAATGACTCCACCAGCATTGACGAACCCGTGCCGGATTACCGCTCCAGCCTCAACGGCTCGCTGCAAGGCCTGCGCATCGGCGTGCCGAAAGAGTATTTCAGCGCCGGTCTCGACCCGCGCATCGCCGAGCTGATCCACAACAGCGTCAAGGAGCTGGAAAAACTCGGCGCCGTGATCAAGGAAATCAGCCTGCCGAACATGCAGCATGCGATTCCTGCGTACTACGTGATCGCCCCGGCGGAAGCCTCGTCCAACCTGTCGCGTTTCGACGGCGTGCGTTTCGGCCACCGCTGCGCAGACCCGAAAGACTTGATCGACCTGTACAAGCGCTCCCGTGGCGAAGGCTTCGGCCCGGAAGTACAGCGCCGGATCATGGTCGGTGCCTACGCGCTGTCGGCCGGTTACTACGACGCCTACTACCTGAAGGCCCAGAAGATTCGTCGCTTGATCAAGAACGACTTCATGGCAGCCTTTAATGAGGTCGACATCATCCTCGGCCCAACCACGCCGAACCCGGCCTGGAAGCTTGGCGCCAAGAACAGCGACCCGGTCGCTGCTTACCTGGAAGACGTCTACACCATCACCGCCAACCTCGCCGGCCTGCCGGGCCTGTCCATGCCAGCCGGTTTCGTCGATGGCCTGCCGGTGGGCGTGCAACTGCTCGCGCCATATTTCCAGGAAGGTCGCCTGTTGAACGTTGCCCACCAGTATCAGTTGAACACTGACTGGCACACCCGCACCCCAACCGGCTTCTGAGGAGACACACATGCAATGGGAAGTCGTGATCGGGCTGGAGATTCATACCCAGCTCACCACCCGGTCGAAAATCTTTTCCGGTAGTTCGACCACGTTCGGTTCCGAGCCGAACACCCAGGCCAGCCTGGTAGACCTGGGCATGCCCGGCGTACTGCCGGTGCTGAACCAGGAAGCGGTGCGGATGGCGGTAATGTTCGGTCTGGCGATTGACGCCGAGATCGGCCAGCACAACGTGTTCGCCCGTAAGAACTACTTCTACCCGGACCTGCCCAAGGGCTACCAGATCAGCCAGATGGAATTGCCGATCGTCGGCAAGGGCCACCTGGACATCGCCATGGAAGACGGCACGATCAAACGTGTCGGCGTTACCCGTGCGCACCTGGAAGAAGACGCCGGTAAAAGCCTGCACGAAGAGTTCAACGGCGCCACCGGCATCGACCTGAACCGTGCCGGCACGCCGCTGCTGGAAATCGTCTCCGAGCCGGACATGCGCAGCGCCAAGGAAGCCGTGGCTTACGTCAAGACGGTCCACGCACTGGTGCGTTACCTCGGCATCTGCGACGGCAACATGGCCGAAGGCTCGCTGCGCTGCGACTGCAACGTGTCGATCCGTCCAAAGGGCCAGGTTGAATTCGGCACCCGCTGCGAGATCAAGAACGTCAACTCGTTCCGTTTCATCGAGAAGGCGATCATCAGCGAAGTGCAGCGCCAGATCGAGCTGATCGAAGACGGCGGCAAAGTGATCCAGCAGACCCGCCTGTACGATCCGAACAAGGACGAAACCCGTCCGATGCGCAGCAAAGAGGAAGCCAACGACTACCGTTACTTCCCCGATCCAGACTTGCTGCCAGTGGTCATCGAAGACTCGTTCCTCGACGACGTGCGCGCGACCCTGCCTGAATTGCCACCGCAAAAACGCGAGCGCTTCCAGGAGCAATTCGGTCTGTCGGTCTACGACGCCAGCGTGCTGGCCACCAGCCGCGAGCAAGCCGATTACTTCGAGAAAGTCGCGAGCATCGGCGGCGACGCCAAACTGGCGGCCAACTGGGTGATGGTCGAGTTGGGCAGCCTGCTCAACAAGCAAGGCCTGGACATCGAAGACTCGCCGGTTTCGGCCGAGCAACTGGGTGGCATGCTGCTGCGCATCAAGGACAACACCATCTCCGGCAAGATCGCCAAGGTGGTGTTTGAAGCCATGGCGAACGGCGAAGGCAGCGCGGACGAGATCATCGACAAGCGCGGCCTCAAGCAAGTGACCGACACTGGCGCGATCTCGGCGGTGCTGGACGAAATGCTCGCCGCCAATGCCGAACAGGTCGAACAGTACCGCGCGGCAGACGAAGCCAAACGCGGCAAGATGTTCGGCTTCTTCGTCGGCCAGGCCATGAAAGCCTCCAAAGGCAAGGCCAACCCGCAACAGGTCAACGAATTGCTCAAAAGCAAGCTCGAAGGCTAAATCGTGGTCTTGCGCCCGAGGATCGTTCCCACGCTCTGCGTGGGAATGCCGCCCCGGACGCTCCGCGTCCATCGCAATGTGACGCGGAGCGTCACGGGAAGCGTTCCCACGCGTGAGCGTGGGAACGATCACTCGGGAGCTTTCAAATGAAACATCTGCTCGGCGCCTGCGCCCTGCTCGCTCTGCTGGCCGGTTGCGCCAGCAACGATATCGTCGATCCACACGGCTACGACAAGACCGGCACGGCGTCCTTTTACGGCGCCAAACACCAAGGTAAACGCACCGCCAGTGGCGAGCGTTTCGACAAGAATTCCATGACCGCCGCCCATCGCCAGCTACCCTTTGGCACGCGGGTGAAAGTCACCAATCTGAACAACGACAAGTCCTGCGTGGTCCGCATTAACGACCGCGGGCCACATACCCGTGGACGTCTGATCGACCTGTCCCATGCAGCCGCGGAGCGCTTGGGCATGGTCAAGAGCGGCACCGCCAAGGTTCGCGTGCAAGCCCTCGACGACTGACAGACGGAGCACCCATCATTTTCGGACTTGCCGATATACCCCTGATCAGTGTGATTGAACTGCTCAGTGGCCTGCTTTTACTGATCGCAGGCGCCGAACTGATGGTGCGTGCCGCCGTGCGCCTGGCGGCGCGGTTGCACGTGCGGCCGCTGATTATCGGCCTGACCATCGTCGCCCTTGGCAGCAGTGCGCCGCAGATGGCGATCAGCCTGCAAGCCACCCTGGCGGACAATGCCGACATCGCCGTCGGCAGCGTGATCGGCAGCAGCATCTTCAACATCCTCGTCACCCTCGGGCTTTCGGCACTGATCATTCCGCTGCGTGTCTCGCGGCAACTGGTGCGCCTGGATATTCCGTTGATGATCGGCGCCAGCCTGCTGGTGTTTGTCCTGGCGTGGAATGAAGAACTGACCCGAACCGATGGCGTGATACTGCTGGCAGCATTGGCCCTGTATCTGGGCCTGTTGCTACGCCAGTCCCGGCACTCGGCCCGTCCACCATCGAGCGACCCGCACAGTCACACCGCGCCCTGGATCAGCAGCCTGTTGATGATCGTCGCCGGGCTGGCGATGTTGATCTACGCCGGACACTTGCTGCTGGGGGCGGCGGTTGTCGTGGCGACCGACCTTGGCCTGTCGGAACGAATCATCGGCCTGACCATCGTCGCCATCAGCACATCCCTGCCGGAGTTGGCCACCTCATTGATCGCCGCCCTGCGCGGTCAGCGGGACATTGCCGTGGGCAACGTGATCGGCAGCAACTTGTTCAACCTGCTGGGCGTGCTTGGCGTGACGGCGCTGTTCGCGCCGTCGCCGTTGTCGGTGTCACCCAATGCCCTGGATTTCGACTTGCCGGTGATGCTCGGCGTTGCGGTGTTCTGTCTGCCGTTGTTCTACACCGGCTATCGGGTAACCCGGGCCGAAGGTTTGTTGTGCCTGGCTTTGTACCTGGCTTATGGGTTGCACGTGGTGTCATTCACCACCGGCATGCCACTGGCCGGCAAGCTTGAACACCTGATGCTGTTTTTCGTTCTGCCGGCGCTCGTGGCGTTTCTGCTGTTCTCGTCACTGCGCGCCTGGCATCGCCAACACCACAAGAGGGATGTGTCATGACCGATAATAAAAAATCTGGCGTTGAAGTCCGCCGCCAAGTGATGGGCGACGCCTTCGTCGACCGCGCACTGGGCAATGCCACCGAGTTCACGCAGCCGCTGCAGGATTTCGTCAATGAACACGCCTGGGGCGGTGTGTGGAATCGCGAAGGCCTGCCGCTGAAAACCCGCAGCCTGATCACCCTTGCCGCCCTGACTGCACTGAAGTGCCCGCAAGAATTGAAAGGCCACGTGCGCGGCGCCCTGAACAACGGCTGCACCGTGGAAGAGATTCGTGAAACGTTGCTGCATTGCGCGGTGTACGCCGGCGCGCCCGCGGCGATTGATGCGTTTCGGGCGGCGCAGGAAGTGATTGAGAGCTATCAGAAGCCGGAGTAAATCTTCGGTATTTGCGGCGGCAGGACTACCGCCATCGCGGGCAAGCCCGCTCCCACAGTTTGGAATGCATTCCCCTGTGGGAGCGGGCTTGCCCGCGATGAGGCCCTATAAAACACTACAAATCCCTGGGCTAAATCCACTCGCCCCACTGCAATAAGAAGATCCCGATATTGGTCGTGATTGCCGCCATCAACGTGGTAATCACAATAATCGCCGCCGCCAGTTCATGATTGCCCTCGGCCTGGCGAGCCATGACAAAACTGGCGGCCGCGGTCGGGCTGCCGAAGTACAGAAACAGAATCCCCAATTCCGCCCCACGAAAGCCCCAGAGCCAGGCCCCAAGGGTCGCCAGCACCGGCAGGCCGATCATCTTCACCAGGCTGGAACTGAGCGCCATGTTGCCGCTCTTGCGCAACGCAGCCAGCGACAACGTGCCGCCAATGCAGATCAACGCCAGTGGCAACGTGGTCTGCGCCAGGTACTGCCCGGATGTCTCGAGCCAACCCGGCAAGGCGATCTTGAAATAGGCAAACGGCGCCGCCGCAAACACACTCATGATCAGCGGATTGACCATGACGCTTTTGCAGATGCTCCACGGATCGGACTTGATCACCGGGCTGTAGACTGCCAGCACAATGGTCGAGAGCGTGTTGTAAAACAGGATCACCAGCGCCGCGAGAATCGCCCCGAGGGAAATCCCATAAGCGCCGTACATGCTCGCCGCCAGTGCCAGGCCGATTACCCCGTTGTTGCCGCGAAAGGCGCCCTGGGTGTAAATCCCCCGGTCTTCACGCGGGCACTTCCAGATCGCCCAGCCCCAGGCAATGGCGAAACTTGCCAGGGTCGCAATCGAAAAGTAGATCAGCAGCGCCGGTTGCAACGCGGCGTTCAGGTCGGCATGCAGGATGCCCAGAAACAACAACGCCGGCATGGTGACGTTGAACACCAGGGCCGACGCGGTGTGGATGAAGTTGTCGTTGATCCAGTTGATGCGCTTGAGCAACACCCCCAAAAACAGCATGGCAAACACCGGCGCGGTGATGTTCAGGGTTTCGAGGAAGATTGCCAGCATGCCGGGGATAACCTTGGGTGAGCGTCGTTAGGGGGCTAATGATAAGCCACCCAGAGCATCGGCGTCTGGTAGACCGCTATCGCGGGCAAGCCGTGCTCCTACAGGTCGGCGTCGTACGCAATGGCGTGAACGACATAAAACCGTAGGAGCAAGGCTTGCCCGCGATGCAGGCGACTCGGTCTTACGTAATCGGCGCCGGGTTAAACAACGTGATGTCGTTATGCAGCTTGTGCTGCTCGGCCCACGTCTGTTTTTTGCCGCTGGCCACGTCCAGGTAGTAGTGGAACAACTCCCAGCCAAGCTCTTCGATCGATGCCCGCCCGGTGGCAATCCGCCCGGCATCGATGTCGATCAGGTCCGGCCAGCGTTGCGCCAGTTCCGTGCGGGTCGAGACCTTCACCACCGGCGCCATCGCCAAGCCATACGGCGTGCCACGCCCAGTGGTGAACACATGCAAGTTCATCCCCGCCGCCAACTGCAATGTCCCGCAGACAAAGTCACTGGCCGGGGTCGCGCAGAAGATCAGCCCTTTGCGCTTGAAGCGCTCGCCAGGGCCAAGCACCCCGTTGATCGCACTGCTGCCGGACTTGACGATCGAGCCCAGAGACTTCTCGACAATGTTCGACAGCCCGCCCTTTTTGTTACCCGGTGTGGTGTTGGCACTACGATCCGCTTCGCCCTTGGCCAGGTAGCGGTCGTACCAATCCATTTCCCGCACCAGTTCCTGGGCAACTTCCTCGGTTTCGGCACGGGAGGTCAGCAAGTAAATCGCATCGCGCACTTCAGTGACTTCGGAAAACATCACCGTCGCACCGGCGCGCAGCAACAGGTCCGAGGCATACCCCAAGGCCGGGTTGGCGGTGATGCCGGAAAACGCATCGCTGCCACCGCACTGCATGCCCAGAATCAGCTCGGACGCCGGCACGGTTTCCCGGCGACGCTGATCGAGCTTTTTCAAACGGGTTTCGGCCAGCGCCATGATCTGCTCGATCATCTCGGTAAAACCGTGACTCGAGTCCTGCAAGCGGTACAGCCACGGCTCACTCAAATCCACGGAACTGTCGTTGTCGTGCATGACCTGTCCGGCCTGCAATTTCTCGCAGCCCAGGCTGATCACCAAGGCTTCGCCACCCAGGTTCGGGTTGCGCGCCAGGTTGCGCACGGTGCGGATCGGGATGTACGCGTCCGCCGCCGTAATCGCCACCCCACAGCCATAACTGTGGGTCAGCGCCACCACGTCGTCGACGTTCGGGTACTTGGGCAGCAACTCGTCCTTGATGCGCTTGACCGCATGGTCCAGCACGCCCGTGACGCACTGAACAGTCGTGGTGATACCAAGAATGTTGCGCGTGCCGACGGTGCCGTCGGCGTTGCGATACCCCTCGAACGTATAGCCGTCGAGCGGGGCCTGCGCCGCCGGCACTTCGGTGGACAGCGGCAAGCTGTCCAGCGGTGGCGCGGTGGGCATGCGCAGTTGATCTTCCTTGACCCAGCTGCCGCGCGGAATCGGCTGCAACGCGTAGCCAATGGTCTGGCCGTAACGAATTACCTGGCCGCCTTCGGGAATGTCTTCCAGAGTGACTTTGTGGCTTTGTGGCACGAAGTCCACGGTCACCAGGCCATCGGAAAACTCGGTGCCGGCTGGCACGCCCTGGTCATTGACCACGATCACTACGTTGTCCCGCTCGTGCAGGCGGATGTAGCGCGGCGAGTCGGAATGTTCAATCAACTGCATGACGCCGCTCCTCAGGAATGCGCTTGTGACAATTTGTTATTTGTTTCAGGACCGCTGACTGGCGGCTCTTTTAGCACCACACGCTTGATCGGACCCACGATCACCAGGTAGCTGAACACCGCAACCAGTGCGTTGCAACCGACAAACACCAACGCCCATTTGAACGAGCCGGTGGAGCTGATGATGTAGCCGATCACGATTGGGGTGGTGATCGACGCGATGTTGCCGAACATGTTGAACAGGCCGCCACTCAAACCGGCGATCTGTTTCGGCGAGGTGTCGGAGACCACTGCCCAGCCCAATGCGCCAACGCCTTTACCGAAGAACGCCAGGGCCATGAAACCCACGACCATCCATTCGATGTCGACGTAGTTGCAGGCCACGATGCTGCTGGAAACCAGCAAACCCGCGATGATCGGTGCCTTGCGGGCGAAGGTCAGCGAATGGCCCTTGCGCAGCAGATAGTCGGAAATCACCCCGCCCAGCACACCACCGATGAAACCGCAGATCGCTGGCAACGAAGCAATGAACCCGGCCTTGAGGATGGTCATGCCGCGCTCTTGCACCAGGTACACCGGGAACCAGGTCAGGAAGAAGTAGGTGATGGCGTTGATGCAGTACTGGCTCAAGTACACGCCGAGCATCATGCGGTTGGTCAGCAACTGACGCACGTAATCCCATTTCGGGCCTTCAACGCGCTTGCCGGCTTCCTGGCCTTTGGTTTTGTCCTGGTCCATGTCGACCATGCCGCCATTGTCAGCAATGTGCTTGAACTCTGCGTCATTGATCATCGGGTGCTGGCGCGGGCTGTGGATGACTTTCAGCCAGATCAGCGAGAACACGATGCCGATGCTGCCCATCACCACAAACACGTGCTGCCAGCCAAACGTGAAGACGATCCAGCCCATCAGCGGAGCAAACAACACGGTGGCAAAGTACTGCGCCGAGTTGAAGATCGCCGAAGCCGTGCCGCGTTCAGCGGTCGGGAACCAGGCCGCGACAATGCGTGCGTTACCCGGGAAGGATGGCGCTTCGGCCAGGCCCACCAGGAAGCGCAGCATGAACAGTGCAACCACCGCCGTGGACATGCCGAACTCACCGACATAACCCTGGAGCACGGTGAACAGCGACCAGGTGAAGATGCTCAGTGCATACACTTTTTTCGAGCCGAAACGGTCCAGCAGCCAGCCACCGGGAATTTGCCCGGCCACGTAGGCCCAACCGAATGCAGAGAAGATGTAGCCGAGAGTGACCGCGTCGATGCCGAGGTCTTTTTGCAGGCTGGAGCCCGCGATGGCGATAGTGGCCCGGTCGGCATAGTTGATCGTGGTCACCAGAAAAAGCATGAGCAAAATCAAATAGCGGACGTGAGTCGGCTTGGTCGCTTGCATGTAGATGTACTCCCACTGATTATTTTTATGCGCGGGTGAAACTGTTTATCCCTGTAGGAGCTGTCGAGTGAAACGAGGCTGCGATCTTTTGATCTTTAAAAGCAAAGATCGCAGCCTCGTTTCACTCGACAGCTCCTACAGGGAGTGCGGTATCCGGGGATACCGCGATGTGTCAGGAGCCGATGTAGCTAGTCTTCACGACCGTGTAGAACTCTTGCGCGTAGCGACCTTGCTCGCGAGATCCATAGGATGAACCTTTACGCCCACCGAATGGAACGTGGTAATCCACGCCAGCGGTCGGCAGGTTGACCATCACCATCCCGGCCTGGGAGTGGCGCTTGAAGTGGTTGGCGTACTTCAACGACGTGGTGGCGATGCCCGCCGACAGACCGAACTCGGTGTCGTTGGCCATGGCCAGTGCCGCTTCGTAATCCGCGACGCGAACCACGTTGGCCACCGGGCCGAAGATCTCTTCGCGGCTGATGCGCATCGCGGCTTCGCTGTCGGCAAACAGGGTTGGCGCGAGGAAGTAGCCTTCGGTGTCGCAGGTCACCAGACCACCGCCGCTGACCAGACGCGCACCTTCGGACTGGCCGATGTCGATGTACTTCATGTCCTGTTCAAGCTGCGCTTGCGAAACGACCGGGCCAATGTCGGTGCCGGCTTTCAACGCGTGGCCGACCTTGATCGACTTCATGCGTTCGGCCACGGCTTCGACGAACTTGTCGTGGATGCCGGCGGTGACGATGAAACGGCTCGAAGCAGTGCAACGCTGGCCGGTGGAGTAGAACGCGCTCTGCACCGACAGCTCGACCGCTTGCTTGAGGTCGGCGTCGTCGAGAATGATCTGCGGGTTCTTGCCACCCATTTCCAGCTGAACCTTGGCCTGACGCGACACACAGCTGATCGCGATCTGACGACCGACACCGACGGAACCGGTGAAGCTGATGCCGTCGACTTTCGGGCTCTGCACCATCGCATCGCCAACCACACGACCACTGCCCATCACCAGGTTGAACACACCGGCCGGGAAGCCTGCGCGGGAGATGATTTCGGCCAGGGCCCAGGCGCAACCCGGCACCAGATCAGCCGGCTTGAGCACCACGCAGTTGCCGTAGGCCAGGGCCGGGGCGATTTTCCATGCCGGGATAGCGATCGGGAAGTTCCACGGCGTGATCAGGCCAACCACGCCGAGCGCTTCGCGGGTCACTTCAACGTTCACACCCGGGCGTACCGACGGCAGGTAGTCGCCGGACAGACGCAGGCATTCACCGGCGAAAAACTTGAAAATATTACCGGCGCGGGTCACTTCACCAATGGCTTCAGGCAGGGTCTTGCCCTCCTCCCGAGCCAGCAAGTTGCCGAGTTCTTCACGACGGGCGAGGATTTCAGTACCTACTTTATCCAGCGAATCGTGACGTGCCTGGATGCCCGAAACGGACCAGGCCGGGAACGCAGCGCGAGCGGCGTCGATCGCGGCGTGAACCTGAGCCAGATCGGCTTTGGCGTAATTGCCAATGGTGTCGGTCAGTTCAGACGGGTTGATGTTGGCGCAGTATTCACTGCCCGCAACCCACTCACCATTGATGTAGTTATCAAAACGCTTTGCATCTGCCACGAGATGTTCTCCTCACGCAAAAGGCCGCTGACGAGTCAGCGGCCTTGCTTAATCGAAAGTGTTACTGCGCGCCCTGCTTGTCGATCAGTGCGGCGAGCATTTCGTACTCTTCGCGGGTCAGATCGGTCAGCGGTGCACGCACAGGACCTGCGTCATAGCCGGCAATTTTTGCCCCGGCCTTGACGATGCTCACGGCATAACCGGCCTTGCGGTTACGGATGTCCAGGTATGGCAGGAAGAAGTCGTCGATGATCTTGCCGACGGTGGCGTGATCTTCACGAGCGATCGCGTGGTAGAAGTCCATCGCGGTTTTCGGGATGAAGTTGAACACCGCCGAGGAGTAAACCGGCACGCCCAACGCCTTGTAGGCAGCGGCGTAGACTTCAGCGGTCGGCAAGCCGCCCAGGTAGCTGAAACGGTCACCGAGACGGCGACGGATCGACACCATCAGCTCGATATCGCCCAGGCCATCCTTGTAGCCGATCAGGTTCGGGCAGCGCTCGGCCAGACGTTCCAGCAGCGGCGCGGTCAGGCGGCAGACGTTACGGTTGTAAACCACCACGCCGATTTTTACCGATTTGCACACGGCCTCAACGTGGGCGGCAACGCCGTCCTGGCTGGCTTCGGTCAGGTAGTGCGGCAGCAGCAACAAGCCTTTGGCGCCCAGACGCTCGGCTTCCTGTGCGTATTCGATGGCTTGACGGGTCGAACCGCCAACACCGGCCAGGATCGGCACGCTGGTTTCGCAGGTATCGACGGCCGTCTTGATGATTTCCGAATATTCGCTGGCCGCCAGAGAGAAGAACTCACCGGTACCGCCTGCGGCGAACAACGCCGTGGCGCCGTATGGGGCCAGCCATTCGAGACGCTTGATGTAGCCCGCGCGATGGAAATCGCCCTGAGCATTGAAATCGGTAACCGGGAAAGACAGCAGACCGGAAGAGAGGATGGACTTCAGTTCTTGTGGATTCATTATTCGAACACCCTGGGTAGCAACGTATGTGTGTGTGTGAGAAACCGTTCAGCTTTCGCCGAGTTGTAGGTCATCGTACAACTTAAATAATAACCGTCAACTGCATTTCATCGCCGGCTGCATTTTTATGTAGGAGAGGCTCCTTCCTTGACGTAGGAAATTTCTCGGCTAAGATCGATTTAACTGTATACACATACAGTTATTTTGAAATCTGCCTACGACATATCAAGGAGATAGAAATGTCAGCTCTACACACAAAACCTCAGGAAACACCGAAACAGGTCATTGCCAATCTGGATGATCTTTTTACTGAACGCGGCATTACCGTCAGCGACAACGAACACGTAGTGCTGCACCTTGCCGAGCAACACATCGCGGCTCCTCAACCGCCTGCCTCAACCTCCGCGAGTGCTCTGAAAGGCAAGCCACAGCTACGTTTCGAGGGGGGTGAACACACCGCCATCGGCGACACCACGCTGCTGCGTTTCGTCAAGGATGCCCCGGCCATTCCAGCGGCCCAAGTTGAATTGCACCTGCCCAATGGCCTGGCGCTGACCTATGGCCAAGTGGTTGCGTTGGGGGGTGATTTCTATGGCATTCCCGATCAGCCCGTCAGCGAAGGCGCCACGCCTGCGGAGCGTATCCAGCGCTTTGCCAATGCCTTCAATTCACTCGCTATGCTGCCGGCCGCCAATGCCGAGGCCAAGCAGATCCTCGCCGTGATGCAGAAGGAAATCGCCGCCGTTAATCAGGCGATCCGGGAAGGCAAACAACCTCACGAGGTTTATGACGCCTTGGGAGATACGTTGTCGGAAGAGTGGAACAAGATCACCGGCGGCGGCAGTTTTGTCTCGGCCCTGTTCCCGTTGGGGCGCTATCTGAAATTGGCCGCCAACAACACCGACCATTTTGCCGAACGGGCGCTGGCGGCCTACATCGCCGGGCATACGGCGGCGGTGCAGCAAGCGGTTCTGGCGAAAAGCAGTGGCGACGAAAAACAGCTGGAAATCGCCTACGCGATGAATGCCTTTGCTGATCATTACCTGACCGACCTGTTCTCCGCCGGCCACCTGCGTGTGCCGCGCAAGCAATTGGCAGCGGTGGTCACACCCAGCGACCTGGGCTCGTTGATCACCCGTTTCATGCACGATGAAGACAGCAAATTCGGCCTCAATGTGCGCAACGGCAATGGCGACCAATGGCGGGCCTATGGCGACAAACGCTACTTTGACGCGATCGACAGCGCCAACCGCGTGCAGGTCAATCAAGCGGTTCAACTGTCTGCGGATGAGATCTTCGCGACGTACCTCAGCGGAGTCGCTCCATCGCCGAGCAACTTCAGCGCCTTGAAAAAGCTGCCGGACCTGCAAGCCGTGCTGAACCCGGCGGGCAATTTCTCGCCGCTGTTCAGGGTCGAGGGCAGCAAAGTGCTGCGACGCAAGGACGTCAACAACCTGAACGACACCGCCACCGTCGACGACTGGTGGGGCTGGAGCACCTACTTGCTGCTCAAGGACTACACACCCACCGGCAACGTTGCCTGATAAGGAGATCCATGATGACGATCAAATTGAAACTGGAACTGGCTTCGGGCCAATCAATGAACGGTGCGCCGCTGGAGTTATTGTCCAAGGGCGTGGTGATTGCGCGGGCGGTGGTGAATGGGCGTGGGGACGTGGTGTTTGATGCCAAGCCTGGGGTGGCTGGATTGGCGGTGAGGGTGGATCGGTCAATCCTGCGTACTGGCTGATTTTTTCATCAGGGCTACTGGCCCAATCGCGAGCAAGCTCGACTCCCACAGGTTTTGTGTCGATCACAACCGTGTGAACGCACACAAGACACTGTGGGAGCCGAGCTTGCTCGCGATGGCATTCCAGCAGACAGCAGAAAACTCCGAACCAGAAAATTAACCCCGCTGCGCCTCAGCCTCTTCATGCGCATGACGCAGCCGCTCACGGCTATTGGTCAAGTGCAAACGCATCGCCGCTCGCGCCGCATCGGAATCCTGGCGAGCGATGGCGTCGTAAATCTCTTCGTGCTCACGACTCAGGCGATTCATGTAGTGCTGCTGGTCGTCATGGGCCAGGCGCGCCGAGTTCAGCCGCGTGCGCGGAATGATGCTGGTGCCCAGGTGAGTCATGATGTCGGTGAAGTAGCGGTTTCCGGTTGCCAGGGCAATTTGCAGGTGGAACTGGAAGTCCGAGGCGACCGCATCGCTGGCGTGGGAAGCGCTTTCGTTCAGGGCGTCCAGTGCGGCTCTCATCAGACCCAACTGCTCAGGGCTGCGGCGTTGCGCGGCGAGGCCGGCGGATTCGACTTCGAGGCTGATGCGCAATTCCAGAATCGCCAACACGTCACGCAGGGTCACCACCGTCGCCGGGTCAATACGGAAGCCGCTCGGGCTTGGCGTATCGAGCACGAAGGTGCCGATGCCATGGCGGGTTTCCACCTGCCCGGCTGCCTGCAAGCGGGAAATCGCTTCGCGCACCACGGTGCGGCTGACGCCATGGGCGTCCATGATCGCCGACTCGGTGGGCAATTTGTCGCCGCGCTTGAGGAGACCGTCGCGGATCTGCTCGGACAGCACCGTCACCAATTCCTGTGCGAGGCTGCGGCGCTTGCGAGGGAGGCGGGGTGCGTCAATCGGGTTTTCCATGGTGAACATCTGTCTCGAAAATTCGGCTGAATCCGCATCATAGCTCAACGCGGTTGTACGATCACCGTCGGTGAATATCGCCCGCCGTAGGAGCAAGGCTTGCCCGCGATGGCCATTACTCGGTCTATCCGAGCGACTGCGTTATCGTTCATCGCGGGCAAGCCTTGCTCCTACGGGCATTGTGGTGTTCAGGCGGTCACGGTCTGGTCCACCAAATGGCCGTTCTCGATGCGAACATGCCGTGGATGGAAACGCTTCAGGCTGCTGCGATGCCCGACGCTGATAATGCTCAGCCCTGGCAACTCATCGATCAGCGCTTGATACAACGAAGCCTCATCCTCTTCGTCCATCGCCGACGTCGCTTCGTCCATGTACAGCCATTGCGGTGCGTACAGCAGCGCGCGGGCAAATGCCAAACGTTGCTGTTCACCCGGCGAGAGCATGCGCTGCCAGTGGTTGGCTTCATCCAGACGTCCAACAAGATGCGGCAATCGGCAGGTTTCCAGCACGTGAACGTAGCGTTCTTGCGTATAGGTATCGCCAGGCTGTGGATAACTCAGCACTTCGCGCAGGCTGCCAATCGGCAGATAAGGCTTTTGCGGCAGGAACAGGTAGCGCGCCGATGGCAGGCGAATGCTGCCGTGGCCGCGCGGCCACAAGTGCCCCATGGCTCGCAACAAGGTCGACTTGCCACTGCCGGAACGCCCGCTGAGCATGACACGCTCGCCCTCTTCCACCGCCATATCGGCGTTGGTCAGCAAGTGACGACCGTCCGCCAGATCGAGGCCCAGGTTGTGGATCTTCAGTTCCGTGCCTTGATTCTGCACGTCGATGGCCTGCTGGCGCTCTTCATTGTCGGTCATGGCCTGACGGAAGCTGAGCAGACGGTCACAGGTGGCACGCCATGAGGCGAGGTTCTGATACGCACTGATAAACCAGCTGAAGCTTTCCTGCACATTGCCGAATGCCGAGCTGATTTGCATCAGCTCACCGAGTTCGATCTTGCCGGAGAGGTAACGCGGCGAGGCAACAATGAACGGGAAAATGATGGCCGCCTGGCTGTAACCGGCGGTAAAGAATGTCAGGCGTTTGGACACTTTCATGATGTCCCAGAAATTATGCCAGACCATTCCGAAGCGGCCGCTCAACCGACGATTTTCGTTCGGCTCTCCGTTATATAACGCAATGCTTTCGGCATTCTCGCGAATCCGTACCATGGAGAAACGCAGGTCGGCTTCGAAGCGTTGTTGTTGGTTGTTCAGACCGATCAAGCGGCGACCGATCAAATGCGTCAACCAGCTGCCTACCACTGCGTAAACCAGTACGCACCAGAACATGTAGCCGGGAATAGTGATACCGAAGACTTCAATACTGCCCGACACGCCCCACAGAATGATCGAGAACGACACCAGGCTGACGATATTGCGCAGCAGCCCGATACCCAGCTCAAGGGTGTTGGAGGTGAAGTTGTTAAGGTCTTCGGAAATCCGCTGGTCCGGGTTATCGGTGTAACCGCCCTGCTCCAGCTGGTAGTAGTTTTTGTTGCCGAGCCAACGGGCAAAGTGCTTCTCCGTCAGCCAGGCTCGCCAGCGGATGGTCAGCATCTGTGTCAGATAAAGCCGGTACACCGCACCGACAATCGCCACGGCGGCAATCACGCAGAAATACAGAATCAGCTGCCAGAACGCGGCTTCATCTTTCTTTTGCAAGGCGTTGTAGAAGTCCTTGTACCAGGTGTTGAACCACACCGAGATTCCCACGCTGATCAGCGACAGCGCAATCACTGCAATCAACAGCGTCCAGGCCTTGGCCTTCTCTTCACTTTGCCAATAGGGCGTGATAATCGCCCAGACTTTGCGGAAAAACTGCCCGCGCACGGCATCGTTGACCGCGGAATATTCAGCGTTCTGATTCATGAATAAGGCTCGATAGAGAAAAGAACACGCACGAACCGATCATAGTAGATCGGCTCGGGTTATCGCGAGGACTCTGACGATGATCGTTCAGCGTCCGTTCAGCGACGCACGGGGCGCTTCTGTAGTTTGCGCTGCAAGGTGCGGCGGTGCATGCCCAAGGCGCGAGCGGTGGCAGAGATATTGCCTTCGTGCTCGGTCAGCACGCGCTGGATGTGTTCCCACTGCAAACGGTCCACCGACATCGGGTTTTCCGGTACCAGGGAATCGAGGTCGGCGTGCTCGGAAAGCAGCGCAGCCAGCACGTCGTCGGCGTCGGCCGGTTTGCACAGGTAATTGCAGGCGCCGCGCTTGATCGCCTCGACGGCGGTGGCAATGCTCGAATAACCGGTGAGGATCACCACGCGCATTTCCGGGTCCAGTTCAAGCAGTTTGGGCAGCAATACCAAACCCGAGTCGCCGTCCATTTTCAAGTCCAGCGCGGCGTAATCCGGCAGATCGGCCTGAGCGATGGTCAGGCCTTCTTCGGCAGAGCCTGCAGTGCTGACGCGAAAACCGCGGCGGGCCATGGCGCGTGCCATCACGCGGGTGAAGGTGGCATCGTCGTCGACCAACAGCAAATGCGGCAGTTCTTCGCCTTCAACTTGGATATCGTCACTCATGTTCGTCTCCTCGGGCGACACGGGGCAGGCGCAGCTCGGTGAGCGTGCCGCCTTCCTCATGACTGTAGAGTTTCACTGAGCCGCCGGCGCGTGTCACGCTGGCCTTGCTCAAAAACAGGCCCAGGCCGAAACCTTTGCCCTTGGTGGTAAAAAACGGTTTGCCGATCTGCTCGGCGATGGCCAGCGGCACACCGGCGCCGTGGTCACGAATGCTGATGGTCAGGTTTTCAAAATCCCAGTCCAGCGTCACTTGCAGCCCTTCGGGGCAAGCATCGGCGGCGTTGTTCAGCAAATTCAGCAACGCCTGGGTCAAGTCCGGTGGCGGCGCCATGCGCGGCACGGTGCCCTGCCCCAGGCGCTGGAACCGGTAACTGGCTTCCGGGCGCATCAGGTGCCAGCGGTTCAGCGCTTCATCGAGCCAGTCGGTGACGTCCTGCATCTCCACCGCCAAGCGGCGATTGGCTTCGGCGGCACGCACCAGTTGCTGCAAGGTTTCTTTGCAGGCCTTGACCTGATCCTGCAGCACCTTCAGATCATCCTGCAACATCGGGTCTGGATGATCCTGTTGCATCTCTTTGAGCAACACGCTCATGGTCGCCAGCGGCGTGCCCAATTCGTGAGCCGCACCAGCCGCTTGCGTCGCAACAGCCAGCAATTGCTGGTCACGCAGGCCTTCCTCGCGACGAATGGCACGCAGCTCTTCCTGACGGCGCAACTCTTCGGCCATGCGCGCAGCAAAAAAGGTAATCACCGCCGCGGCCAGCGCGAAACTCAGCCACATGCCGTAGACCTGCAGGTTTTCCCGGGCAATCGGGAAGGTTTGCAACGGATAGAAACGCGCCAGCAGCAAGGTGTACATCGTCAAGGCGATACCGGACAGGATCACCGAATAACGCCATGGCAAGGTCACAGCGGCAATGGTCAGCGGCACCAGGTAATAAGAGACGAACGGGTTGGTCGAGCCACCGGAGAAATACAACAGGGCGCTGTGGATAAACAGGTCGCAGGCCAGCTGCAGCGCGTATTCGAGCTCCGTCACCGGCCACGACGTGCGCAGGCGAACCGCCGTGAATACGCACAGCAGCGTCGAGCAGGCGAGGGTCATTGCCAGTTGCACCCACGGCAGCGGCAGCAGGTCCAGCCAGTAGGCCAACCCCACGGAACCGGCCTGAGCGGCGAGCACCAATGTGCGGATGAACGTCAGCCGCCAGAGGTTCTGGCGAGTAGCAGAAGTGATTTGAACGGGGGCGAGCATGAGCTCTCCTGATGAGCGCTCCAGGCGGATCGCACGGAGTATAACCAAGCGCGGGGGCTGGCAGGCAAAAGTGCGGCAAACCGCCACATGGCAATGGCCAACACAAACCCTTGTAGCAGCTACAGGCGATCGCGTTGATCTGTATAGAAGTTGTAACTGGGCGAACCGGATCATTAAAGCTAGAGTCTGATGGTTTCACGCAGGCTTGGACCTGACGCCTGCGCACCGCCCAAGGAGTTTTCATGCACACATTTCGCCGCAGCGCCGCCCTTCTCGCCCTGAGCATTGGCACCCTCGCCAGCCTCCCGACCCTGGCCGCCGACGAGCTGCACTACAACCAGATCTCCCTGCGCGCTGAAGTCAGCCAGGAAGTGGCTCGCGACCTGATGATCGTGACCCTCTACACCGAAGAACAAAACACCGACCCGGCCAAACTCGCCGCCGACGTCAGCACCACCATGAACAAAGCGCTGGCCCAGGCCAAACAAGTCAAAGACATCACCTTGCGCCAGGGCAGCCGCAACAGCTACCCGATCTACGACACCAAGGGCCAGAAAATCACCGGCTGGCGCGAACGCGCCGAACTGCGCCTGGAAAGCTCCGACTTTGCCGCCCTGTCGAAATTGACCGGCGAACTGCTGACCGACCTGAAAATGGGCGGCATGGACTTCGCCATCGCCACGCCAACCCGCAAGGCCAGTGAAGACGCGCTGCTCAAAGATGCCGTGACGGCCTTCAAGGCCCGCGCGCAACTGGCGACCGATGCACTGGGCGGCAAGAGCTACAAAATCGTTAACCTGAACCTGAACAGCAACGGTTATCCACAACCCTACATGCGCGGGCCGATGATGATGAAAGCTGCCGCAATGGATTCGGCGCCGGTGACCCCGGATGTGGAAGCCGGCACCAGCCAGGTCAGCATGACGGCGGATGGGTCGATTGAAGTGTTGATGCCTTGATTTAATAGCTCGTACATATAAACGGCGATCACCCAGTGATCGCCGTTTTTTATTGCCCGTCGCGAACCAGTCAGATGTTGTGCCGACTGATCCACGGCTCTCGCGTTTTATGCCGGATCAACGTTATCCAACGCCCGATTCACCGCCAACTCCGCCAGCATGATGATCTGCTGAATCGCCATTGCCGTATTACGCTGCGGGCCGATCAGGTTCGTGGCGAAATCACTGGTCATGACGCTGGCAGAGGCCAGTGACTCACAGGCTTGTGCCAGCAGGCTTTCGGTGTCCATGTTCGGGGCGATCATGTACATCGTGCTGGGGCGGCGGGGTTTTTCGGTGTATTGGGATGGAGGGTCGAGGTAGTAGTCGAGAGCGCGTTTTATGGCTTCGCGGTCTTTGATTAGCGACTCGGTGCGCAAAGTCTCGGCATCGGGTGCGGTGGTATCGAGGGGTGGATCGGGTACTAACTTATCCATGGGAAAACTCCTACTTACTGATGGGAGCCATCCATTGCCATTTCCACACGACAAATAGGTGGCCGCTGTACGCAGGGTGGAAATACCGGTTAGTAGGACCCGGCCAGACCGAAGTCTGCCCACGCACAGCCGCCATGACGCAGTTTGCAGACGAAAGAAGTCATCGGCAACGATTACGATGGTCCAGCTATGCGGCTACTAAGAGATCCAGGTTTCCACGCCCGGTCGCTGAAATCGCAGCGACAGCCAAAGATTAGAAGGCCCTCTTCCTACCCGGCAACCTGAAAAATGCGTGGGAAAGCACTGCGTTTTTTACACATCATTCAACACAAAGATGGAACGCGGAGCGTCCCCGGCGGCATTCCCACGCGGAGCGTGGGAACGATCAAAATCGTTAACCTGAACCTGAACAGCAACGGTTATCCACAACCCTACATGCGCGGGCCGATGATGATGAAAGCTGCCGCAATGGATTCGGCGCCGGTGACCCCGGATGTGGAAGCCGGCACCAGCCAGGTCAGCATGACGGCGGATGGGTCGATTGAAGTGTTGATGCCTTGATTTAATAGCTCGTACATATAAACGGCGATCACTGTAGTGATCGCCGTTTTTTATTGCCCGTCGCGAACCAGTCAGATGTTGTGCCGACTGATCCACGGCTCTCGCGTTTTATGCCGGATCAACGTTATCCAACGCCCGATTCACCGCCAACTCCGCCAGCATGATGATCTGCTGAATCGCCATCGCCGTACTGCGCTGCGGGCCGATCAGGTTCGTGGCGAAATCACTGGTCATGACGCTGGCAGAGGCCAGTGATTCGCAGGCTTGGGCCAGCAGACTTTCGGTGTCCATGTTCGGGGCGATCATGTACATCGTGCTGGGGCGGCGGTTTTTTTCGGTGTATTGGGATGGAGGGGCGAGGTAGTAGTCGAGGGCGCGTTTTATGGCTTCGCGGTCTTTGATTAGCGACTCGGTGCGCAAGTCTTCGGCTTCGGGAGTGATGGGTGGATCGGGGACTGACTTATCCATGGAAACTCCTACTGGTAACGGGAGCCATCCCTTCGCCGGATCTCAAGCGGCGAAGAGGTGGCAGCTATGTGCAGAGTGAGATCACCGGTAGTAGGCACCCGGCCAGACCGAAGTCTGCCCGCACACAGCCGCCATAACGCATTTACAGGCAGCAGATAAGCTGGCGCCAATTATGGTGGCATTGGCGCTAGATGAATACTAATAGCCGGGGATCTCACGCCCGGTCGCTGATTTTGCAGCGACAGCCAGAGGTTAGAGACACGGCTTCCTACCCGGCAACCTGAAAAATACGTGGGAAAGCACTGCGTTTCTTACACATCTTTCAACACACAAAAATGGAACGCGGAGCGTCCCCGGCGGCATTCCCACGCGGAGCGTGGGAACGATCAATTGATGCACACCTGTTAGAGATTGGTCGGCTGTCAGGCCGCCATCGCTGGCAAGCCATGCTCCTACAGGAATGAGTACACCGGCCGCTTCTCACCACTCATCAGGCCGAGCGTTAGCTCGCCTGCAGCTCTTGATCTTGATCCACCCGCCCCTTCGGGAGGCTGAGTGGAGGTGTTCATCGGGGGAGTGGCGCGCAGCGCCGTTCGACGCAGTCGAACACGCTGCATGTAGGTCGAAGCGAAGCCGACCGGAGGGCAGTGTCCCCGGAGGGATACCGGAGCGAAGGAACGCCGAGCCCCAGCGAGGGGCCGGACGCTCGGGGCGAGCCTTTTTTTGCTTACTTTTTTTTGGCGTTTGAAAAAAAAGTGAGTCGCCGTAAGGGCGAAACCCTAAGCCGCCGTTACCGCAGCAACGGATATACACACAACCCACAAAAACATGGTCGGCCCAAAGGCCGCCACGACCAAGCGGCGCCACCGAAAGAACCAACGGTTGCACCCAGTGCCACCGCCAAGCAGACAGCCCACGACCCAAGAACTGTCCACCCAAAAACAGCGACCGGTCAAACTGCCCCCACACCCCCAACAAACCCGTTAAACAACAAATACCTAACACCTCACCAAGCAATCAACACCATCCCGCCCCCGACGTAAGAAAACCCCCACCCCGAAAATCAGCCATCTAGGGAATTCTGCCCCCACCGTGTGGGTATAAATAAGTAACACCACGCCCCAACGGGGTGCGCAAATCACCGAGATCGCCCCGCCCCGGTGCGCCGGTTGCACCGAAAAAATCACCCGCAAACGGTCAAATGCACCTGAATTTATACAAATGCGACATTAAGGTACGTACGTGCCACTGTTTAACGCCTATGCTCGATCAGGATCTTGCATTGGGTATGGCCCCTGCATAAGTATCCGCAGGGTCGACTCACGAGGTCGTCCTATAATTCCAAAAAAGCCACAATCATGAGGCCACCATGCTTAAACACGCGGTCATTCCGTTTTTAGTCGGCGCCAGCATGCTAGCTGCCGCACCCTTCGCCCAAGCCGCGACTAACCTGGTGTTCTGCTCCGAAGGGAGCCCGGCCGGTTTCGACCCAGGTCAATACACCACCGGGACCGACTTCGACGCCTCTGCAGAAACCATGTTCAACCGCCTCACCCAGTTCGAACGTGGCGGCACCGCTGTCATTCCTGGTCTGGCGACCAGCTGGGATATTTCCCCGGACGGCCTGACGTACACCTTCCACCTGCGCGACGGCGTCAAGTTCCACACCACCCCGTACTTCAAGCCGACTCGTGATTTCAACGCCGACGACGTGCTGTTCACCTTTAATCGCATGATTAACAAGGATGATCCGTTCCGTAAGGCGTACCCGACCGAATTCCCGTACTTCACCGACATGGGGATGGACACCAACATCACCAAGATCGATAAAGTCGACGACAAAACCGTCAAGTTCACCCTCAAGGAAGTTGATGCCGCGTTCATCCAGAACATGGCCATGAGCTTCGCCTCGCTCCAGTCCGCCGAGTACGCAGCCCAGCTGCTGAAAGAAGGCAAAGCCGCCGACATCAACCAGAAGCCGGTCGGCACTGGTCCGTTCGTGTTCAAGAGCTACCAGAAAGACTCCAACATCCGCTACACCGGGAACAAGGACTACTGGAAGCCGGACGACGTGAAGATCGATAACCTGATCTTCGCCATCACCACTGACCCGTCGGTGCGTATCCAGAAGCTGAAGAAGGGCGAGTGCCAGATCACTCTGTTCCCACGTCCGGCCGACCTGAAGGCGCTGAAAGAAGACAAGTCCCTGAAAGTGCCTGATCAGGCCGGTTTCAACCTGGGCTACATCGCCTACAACGTGATGCCTAAGGTCAAGGGTCAAACCGACGCCAACCCGCTGGCTGAACTGAAAGTGCGCCAGGCACTGGACATGGCAGTCAACAAGCAACAGATCATCGACTCCGTTTACCAGGGCGCCGGCCAACTGGCCGTCAACGCCATGCCACCGACCCAGTGGTCCTACGACACCACCATCAAAGATGCCAAGTACGATCCTGAGAAAGCCAAAGAGCTGCTCAAGGAAGCCGGCGTGAAGGAAGGCACCGAAATCGTCCTGTGGGCGATGCCGGTACAGCGTCCATACAACCCGAACGCCAAGCTGATGGCAGAAATGCTGCAGTCCGACTGGTCCAAGATCGGCCTCAAGGTCAAGATCCAGAGCTACGAGTGGGGCGAGTACATCAAGCGCTCCAAAGGTGGCGAGAACCAGGCAATGCTGATTGGCTGGAGCGGTGACAATGGTGATCCGGACAACTGGCTGAACGTGCTGTTCGGCTGTGATTCGCTGGAAGGCAACAACTTCTCCAAATGGTGCGACAAGAAGTTCGACGGCATCGTAAAAGAAGCCAAGCGCACGACCGATCAGGCCAAGCGCACCGAACTGTACAAACAAGCGCAACACGTCCTCAAAGACGCCGTTCCAATGACACCTATCGCTCACTCGACGGTGTTCCAACCTATGCGCAACGAAGTGCAGGATTTCAAGATCAGCCCGTTTGGCTTGAACTCCTTCTACGGCGTCAGCGTCAGCAAATAAGGTGTTGCAACGGCGACGTTTCTGACGTCGCCGTTGTTTTATCTGCCGAGAAAGTAGGAAAACTCTTACATCCAATTCCGCCGCGTACTACCGCAGTGGTGTCGGACGCGTTGCCATTTCCTACGAGTCTTTAGGACTCTACGCATTTACTGCCAGACCCACGGCCCCTACCGTCGGGTTCTGACCAGCTTATGTGTGGGTTCTCGGTTATTGCCGCCCGCAGGGTTTGAATTCAGTGATCCTCCACGTCCCAGGACGGGACGGCGGCTCATTGTCAAAACACTCGTCAATACAAGAGGGAGCGTCATGCGCCATACCTTGGTTTTATCCGCATTACTGGGCACCGGCCTGTTGGCCGCCACTTCCATGAGCCAGGCCGCCAATAACAGCCTGGTGTTCTGCTCCGAAGGCAGCCCCGCCGGTTTCGACACGGCGCAGTACACCACTGCGACCGATAACGACGCCGCCGAGCCGCTGTACAACCGACTGGCAGAGTTTGAAAAAGGCGCGACCAACGTCGTACCGGGCCTGGCCACGAGCTGGGATATTTCCGAGGACGGCCTTAAGTACACGTTTCACCTGCGCGAAGGGGTGAAGTTTCATGGCACCCAATACTTCACGCCGACCCGTGATTTCAACGCCGATGACGTGCTGTTCACGTTTAATCGCATGCTCGACCCACAACAACCATTCCGTAAGGCTTATCCGACCGAGTTCCCGTATTTCAACGGGATGAGCCTGAACAAGAACATCGCCAAGGTCGAAAAGACCGGGCCCTTGACCGTGGTCATGACGCTCAACAGCGTCGACGCCGCGTTCATCCAGAACATCGCCATGAGTTTCGCCGCCATCCTGTCCGCCGAGTACGCCGACAAACTGCTGGCCGAAGGCAAGCCGAGCGATATCAACCAGAAGCCGATCGGCACTGGCCCGTTCGTATTCAAGAGCTATCAGAAAGACTCCAACATCCGTTACACCGGCAACAAGCAGTACTGGGACCCCAGCCGGGTCAAGCTCGACAACCTGATTTTCGCCATCAATACCGACGCCTCGGTACGCGTGCAGAAACTCAAGGCCAACGAGTGCCAGATCACCCTGCACCCGCGCCCTGCCGATGTGGAG
Source organism: Pseudomonas sp. B21-040 (assembly GCF_024748695.1). NCBI lineage: Bacteria > Pseudomonadati > Pseudomonadota > Gammaproteobacteria > Pseudomonadales > Pseudomonadaceae > Pseudomonas > Pseudomonas sp. B21-040. The sequence goes on along the minus strand of NZ_CP087176.1, from coordinate 921,562 downwards.
GCACTGAAGAGCGACACAAAACTCAAGCTGATCGAGAAGCCTGGCTTCAACCTCGGCTACATCGCCTACAACGTTCGGCACAAGCCTTTCGACCAGCTCGAAGTGCGCCAGGCGCTCGACATGGCGGTGAACAAACAAAGCATTCTCAAGGCCGTCTATCAGGGTGCCGGTCAACTGGCCGTCAACGCCATGCCACCAACGCAATGGTCCTACGACGAGACGATCAAGGACGCCGCCTATAACCCGGAAAAAGCCAAGGAACTGCTCAAGGCTGCCGGTGTGAAAGAAGGCACCGAAATCACTCTGTGGGCGATGCCCGTTCAGCGCCCTTACAACCCGAACGCCAAGTTGATGGCCGAAATGCTCCAGGCTGACTGGGCGAAAATCGGTCTCAACGTGAAGATTGTCAGCTATGAATGGGGCGAGTACATCAAGCGCACCAAGAATGGCGAGCACGACATCAGCCTCATCGGCTGGACCGGGGACAATGGGGACCCGGACAACTGGCTCGGCACGCTTTACAGCTGCGACGCCATCGGTGGCAACAACTACTCCATGTGGTGTGATCCGGCTTACGACAAGCTGATCAAGCAGGCCAAGGTCGTCACCGACCGTGACCAGCGCACCGTGCTCTACAAACAGGCGCAGCAGTACCTCAAACAGCAGGTGCCGATCACGCCAGTCGCCCACTCGACGGTTAACCAGCCGTTAAGCGCCAAAGTCGAAGGGTTCAAAGTCAGCCCCTTCGGCCGCAACGTGTTCTCGGGCGTCAGTATCGACCAATAACCGATTAGCCAGAACGCTGGGGGCGCAGTGCGCCCTCATGCAAACGTATTGCCGTAATTCGCCGATTCGGCCTACAGCAAACGTTTGCGATGCCTTATATGAGTTCTAAACCAAATAGCCGGACCACCAAAAAAGACCGGTATAAAAAAAGAAAGTAAGGAGCTTCACCCATGAAACTGAGCAGCACCGCGTTATTGGCCTTGGCCATCAGCAGCGTAACCGCCACGGCTTACGCAGAAACCCAGAGCCAGGAATTCACCCCGGTGACGGTCAACACCAAAAGCGCACAAGCCGACGCAACCGGCTTTGTCGAAGGCCAATCCATCAGCGGCACCACGCGCAACTGGTACGCCAACGAACAACTGCATCGCGGCGGCAAGTTCACCTACCGCAAAGACGGTGTAGCCACCCCGACAGATCGTCGTATCAACTGGGTTCAAGGCACCATCATCAAGTACAACTCCGGCTTCACTGAAGGGACCGTGGGTTTCAGCACTGAAGTGGCGGCCTACAACGCTGTCGCGCTTGAACGCGACCGTGAGAACCTGGCCTCCAACAACGGTGGCGCACCGACTTCTCGTCCAGGCGCTGGCAACAACCGTACCCTGACCAAGGAGGGCGGCGACGCTCAAGGCCAGTGGAGCAAACTGGGCCTGGCCAACGTCAAGGCGCGCGTCTCCAACACCACGCTGACTGCCGGCCGCATGAACTTCAGCAGCCCGCAAGTTGATGTGATCGGTAACCGTGCGCTGCCTTCGAGCTTCCAGGGCGTCGCAGTCCACAGCGAAGAGCTGAACAACCTGGCTTTCGACCTGGGCACCTTCGACCGCAACTCACCGCGTACCGAAGAGAGCCTGCGCAAGTTCCGCTCCGAATACGGTACCAGCAGCGCCGAAGCCGACCACGTGAACACCGGCGGTATCACTTACCAGCCATTCGCCAGCCTGACCACCAGCTTCTGGGGCACCCAGGCTGAAGACTTGTGGAACCAGTACTACTTCGGCGCCAGCCACGTATTGGGTGACAGCTCGGTACTGAGCCTGACCACCGGCCTGAACTACTACAAGACGGTCGATGAAGGTAAAAAGCTGCTGGGCGAAATCGACAACCAGGCCGGCTCCCTGTCGTTCGGCCTGACTCACCAGGCTCACACCCTGACTTTCTCGTACCAGGAAATTAACGGTAACGAGTACTTCGACTACCTGCACGAAACCAACGGCATCTACCTGGCCAACTCCCTGCTGTCGGACTTCAACGGCCCGAACGAGAAATCCTTCCAGGTTGCCTACGGTCTGAACATGGCCGAATACGGCGTGCCAGGCCTGAAGTTCAACATCTACCAGGCTCGCGGCTGGGGCATCGACGGTACTCACTACACCGGTACTGCCTACGACGTGAAGAACATGGACGGCGAAACCCACTACGAATACGGCATCGGTTCTACCTACGCCATTCAAAGCGGCCCGCTCAAGGCCACCACTGTTCGCGCGACCTACACCGCTCACCGCGCCAGTGAAAACCAGGGTGATGGCAGCATCAACGAGTTCCGTCTCGTGACCACTATTCCGTTCAATATTCTGTAATGCACCTGCCCACCGGCTGATTCAGTGACGAATCGGCCGTTGGGGTTTTGTCCTTTAACCGATTGCAGAGGGTTCTTGATGAAAATGCTTCCCCTACGTGCGGCCATCGCTGCCGCGTTGCTGAGTGTCGCTGTTGGTGTCTCGGCCAAACCCCTGGTGGTCTGCACCGAAGCCAGTCCGGAAGGCTTCGATATGGTCCAGTACACAACTGCAGTCACCGCCGATGCAGTGGCCGAAACCCTCTTCAATCGCCTGGCGGACTTCAAGCCCGGCACCACCGAGGTGATTCCGGCGCTGGCCGACTCCTGGGACATCAGTGAAGACGGTCTGAGCTACACGTTCCACCTGCGCAAAGGCGTCAAATTTCACACCACCGATTACTTCAAGCCGACCCGCGACATGAACGCCGACGACGTAGTCTGGAGCTTCCAGCGTCAACTGGACCCAAACCACCCATGGCACAAACTGTCGAGCGTGGGCTTCCCGTACTTTGAAAGCATGGGCTTTAAAGAACTGCTCAAAAGCGTAGAAAAAGTCGACGACAACACGGTCAAGTTCACCCTGACCCGTCGCGAAGCGCCATTCCTGGCAGACATTGCCATGGCCTTCTCCTCGATCTACTCCGCCGAGTACGCTGACCAGTTGCTCAAGGCCAACAAGGCCGGCGACCTGAACAACAAACCGGTCGGCACCGGCCCGTTCGTGTTCCAGCGCTATAACAAGGACGCGCAAGTTCGCTTCAAGGCCAACCCGGAGTACTTCCGTGGCAAGCCACCGGCAGACGCGTTGATTCTGGCGATTGCGACCGACAACAACGTGCGCCTGCAAAAACTCAAGGCCAACGAGTGCCAGATCGCGCTGTATCCGAAACCGGATGACATTCCGAGCATCAAGAAAGACACCAACCTCAAGGTTGATGAGCTGAACGCGATGACCGTTTCCTACATCGCGATGAACACCTCGCACAAGTACATGAGTGATGTGCGCGTGCGTAAAGCCATCGACATCGCGTTCGACAAGGCGGCCTATGTCAACGCGCTGTTCGGCAAAGGCAACGCGACTGTGGCGGTCAACCCGTACCCGGACACCCTGCTGGGCTACAACCACAAGCTGACCAACCCGCCGCGTGACTTGGACAAGGCCCGCGCCTTGCTCAAGGAAGCAGGCGTACCGGAAGGCACAACGTTTACACTGTTCACCCGTAACGGCGGCGGGCCGACCAACCCGAACCCGATGCTGGGCGCGCAGATGATGCAGGCTGACCTGGCCAAGGTCGGCATCAAGATCGACATTCGCGTCATGGAATGGGGCGAAATGCTCAAACGTGCGAAAAACGGCGAGCACGACATGGTTTCCGCCGGATGGGCGGGCGATAACGGCGACCCGGATAACTTCCTGACGCCTATGCTGAGTTGCGAAGCAGCCAAGAACGGCGAAAACTACGCGCGCTGGTGCAACGAGAAATTCCAGACGCTGATCGACGAAGCCCGAGCTAAAGTGAACCCGACGGAACGTGCAGCGCTCTACGAGCAAGCCCAGGAGGTTTTCAATCAGGACCAGCCATGGATCAGCATGGCGCACACCCGTATGTTTACTGCAATGCGCAACAACGTAGAGGGCTATCACATTAGCCCGCTTACCACGAATAACTTCGCCACCACCCAGGTGAAGTAAATAAGAAAACTCCCGGTGTCCCTGACTCCAGGGACACCAGGCACGCCTAACCGGCTGATGAGGTACACCACAAGATGTTTAGTTTTATTGCCCGCCGATTGGGGTTATTGATCCCCACGTTTTTCGGCATCACCTTGCTGACTTTCGCGCTGATTCGCATGATTCCAGGCGACCCGGTGGAAGTCATGATGGGCGAACGTCGCGTCGACCCCGAAATGCACGCACAGGCAATGGAACGCCTTGGTCTGAACAAGCCGCTGTATGCCCAGTACCTGGACTACATCGGCAAACTGGCCCACGGCGACCTCGGCGAATCGCTGCGTACCCGTGAAAGCGTGTGGAGCGAGTTCACCTCTCTATTCCCCGCGACCCTGGAACTGTCCATGGCCGCCCTGTTGTTCGCCGGCATCCTGGGCCTCCTGGCCGGGGTGATCGCGGCACTTAAGCGAGGATCCCTGTTCGACCATGGGGTGATGGGCGTCTCCCTCGCGGGGTACTCGATGCCGATCTTCTGGTGGGGCCTGATCCTGATCATGTTCTTCTCGGTGAGCCTGGGCTGGACCCCGGTATCGGGGCGGATCGACCTGCTCTACGACATCGAGCCGCGCACCGGTTTCATGCTGATCGATACGCTGCTGGCCGATGACGTCGGTGCGTTCCTCGATGCCCTGCATCACCTGATCCTGCCGGCCATCGTGCTGGGCACTATCCCGCTGGCCGTTATCGCGCGGATGACCCGTTCGTCGATGCTCGAAGTGCTGCGTGAAGACTACATCCGTACCGCCCGCGCCAAAGGCCTGTCGCCTTCTCGCGTGGTGTTCGTGCACGGCTTGCGTAACGCACTGATTCCGGTACTGACCGTGGTCGGCCTGCAAGTCGGCACATTGCTGGCCGGTGCGGTCCTGACCGAGACCATCTTCTCGTGGCCGGGCATCGGCAAATGGCTGATCGAAGCCATTGGCGCCCGGGACTATCCCGTTGTGCAAAACGGCATCCTGCTAATCGCCTGCCTGGTGATTGTGGTCAACTTCGTAGTGGACATCCTCTACGGCTTTGCCAACCCACGCATCCGTCACCAGCGCTGAGATCATGACCATGACCACTCCAGCTTCAACTCAAAATCAAGCGGTAGCAGTCGATCAAAGCCTGCTGTACCCGTCCCCGTACAAAGAATTCTGGCAAGCGTTCTCCAAAAACAAAGGCGCCGTTGCCGGCCTGATGTTCATGTTGCTGGTGATTTTCTGCGCGATCTTCGCGCCATGGGTTGCCCCGCATAACCCGAGCGAGCAATACCGCGATTTCCTGCTGACCCCGCCAGCCTGGCTGGAAGGTGGGCAGATCCAGTTCCTGCTCGGCACCGATGAACTGGGTCGCGACCTGCTGTCGCGCCTGATCACGGGCTCGCGGCTGTCGCTGATGATCGGCTTGTCGTCGGTGGTGATGTCGTTGATTCCGGGGATCCTGCTGGGTCTGTTCGCCGGTTTCTTCCCGCGCCTGTTGGGCCCGACCATCATGCGTCTGATGGACATCATGCTGGCCCTGCCGTCGCTGCTGCTGGCCGTGGCGATTGTCGCCATCCTCGGCCCTGGCCTGATCAACACCGTGATCGCCATCGCCGTGGTGTCCCTGCCGTCCTATGTTCGACTGACCCGCGCGGCGGTGATGGGCGAACTGAACCGCGATTACGTGACCGCCGCCCGCCTGGCCGGTGCCACGTTGCCGCGCCTGATGTTCATCACCGTGCTGCCGAACTGCATGGCACCGCTGATCGTTCAGGCGACCTTGAGCTTCTCCTCGGCGATTCTCGATGCCGCGGCACTGGGCTTCCTCGGCCTTGGCGTACAACCGCCAACCCCTGAGTGGGGCACCATGCTGGCTTCGGCTCGCGACTACATCGAACGCGCCTGGTGGGTGGTCAGCCTGCCGGGTCTGACCATTTTGCTCAGCGTGCTGGCAATCAACTTGATGGGCGACGGCCTGCGCGATGCGCTGGACCCGAAACTCAAGAACGCCGCCTGAGGAGATTCAAATGTCACTGTTAGAAATCAAGAATCTCAACGTTCGCTTTGGCGACAAAAACGCCGTTCCGGTGGTCGACGGGCTCGACATTACCGTGGAGAAGGGCGAAGTCCTGGCCATCGTTGGCGAGTCGGGTTCGGGTAAGTCCGTGACCATGATGGCGCTGATGGGCCTGATCGAACACCCGGGGATCGTCACTGCCGACGCCCTGAACTTCGACGGCAAGAACATGCTCAAGCTCAGCAACCGTCAGCGTCGGCAAATCGTCGGCAAAGACCTGGCCATGGTCTTCCAGGACCCGATGACCGCGCTGAACCCGAGCTACACCGTCGGTTTCCAGATCGAAGAAGTGCTGCGCCTGCACCTGAAAATGTCCGGCAAGCAAGCGCGCAAGCGTGCCATCGAGCTGCTGGAAAAAGTGGAAATCCCCGGCGCCGCCAGCCGTATGGACGCCTACCCGCACCAACTGTCCGGCGGTATGAGCCAGCGTGTGGCAATCGCCATGGCGATTGCCGGCGAACCGAAACTGCTGATCGCCGACGAACCGACCACCGCGCTGGACGTAACGATTCAGGCGCAGATCATGGACCTGCTGCTGGCGTTGCAGAAAGAGCAGAACATGGGCCTGGTGCTGATCACCCACGACCTCGCGGTCGTGGCCGAAACCGCCCAGCGCGTGTGCGTGATGTACGCCGGTCAAGCGGTTGAAGTCGGTCAGGTGCCCCAGCTGTTCGACATTCCGGCGCACCCTTACAGCGAAGCGCTGCTCAAGGCGATTCCGGAACACAGCCTCGGTGCCACACGCCTGTCGACCCTGCCGGGCATCGTTCCCGGTCGCTACGACCGTCCGCAAGGCTGCCTGCTGTCGCCGCGTTGCCCGTATGTGCAAGACAGCTGCCGCGCCACGCGCCCGGCCCTGGACCCGAAAAGCCACAGCCTCGCCCGCTGCTTCTACCCGCTGAACCAGGAGGTGGCGTAATGGCCGTCGTACTTACCGCCCGCGACCTGACCCGTCACTACGAAGTGTCCCGCGGCCTGTTCAAGGGCCATGCGACCGTGCGCGCCCTCAACGGCGTGTCGTTTGAACTGCATGCCGGCAAAACCCTTGCCGTCGTCGGTGAATCAGGCTGCGGCAAATCCACCCTGGCCCGGGCGTTGACCCTGATCGAAGAGCCGTCCTCCGGCTCCTTGAAAATCGCCGGCCAGGAAGTCACCGGTGCCGACAAGGCCCAGCGCAAGCAACTGCGCAAAGACGTGCAGATGGTGTTCCAGAGCCCGTACGCGTCGCTGAACCCACGGCAAAAAGTCGGTGATCAGCTCGGTGAACCGCTGCTGATCAACACTAACCTGAGTGCGTCCGAACGTCGCGAAAAAGTCCAGGCGATGATGAAGCAGGTGGGCTTGCGTCCCGAGCACTACCAGCGTTATCCGCACATGTTCTCCGGCGGTCAGCGCCAGCGGATTGCCCTGGCCCGCGCGATGATGTTGCAGCCTAAAGTGCTGGTGGCGGATGAGCCGACCTCGGCATTGGACGTGTCGATCCAGGCGCAGGTGCTGAACCTGTTCATGGATTTGCAGCAAGAGTTCAACACCGCCTACGTGTTCATCTCGCACAACCTGGCGGTGGTGCAACACGTGGCTGATGACGTGATGGTGATGTACCTCGGTCGCCCGGTAGAAATGGGTCCGAAGAACGACATCTACGAGCGTCCGCTGCACCCGTACACCCAGGCGCTGCTGTCGGCCACACCGACCATTCACCCGGACCCGAACAAGCCGAAAATCAAAATCGTCGGCGAGTTGCCCAACCCGCTGAACCCACCGTCCGGCTGCGCCTTCCACAAGCGCTGCCCGTATGCCACCGAGCGCTGCAGCACCGAAGAGCCAGCCCTGCGCCCTCTCGATAACCGCCAGGTGGCTTGCCACTACGCCGAGCAATTCCTCGACGGCGCGGCATAAAAATGTGGGAGTGAGCCAGCTCACTCCCACAGCGATTGAATCGCACACGTCATCAAGAAGCGTTAACCAGAAACCCCTTCTCCCACCACTGCGCATCAGCACGGGAGCAGGGGTTTTCTTTTTTCCGGGCGTTACGACTGGCTGTCGCCTTCGTCATCATCGGAATCCGGCTCGTCAGTCGTCGAGTCATCGTCGTTATCCGCACCACCCTGCCCCTGATCGCCTGGCTCGGATTCGGATTTGGCGAGCATCAAGCCACTGTATCCTCCCTGCCCGCTCGAAGCCTGCTCATCATGTTGCGTGCACTCGGCCCACGCCATCGAAGTGCCGAGTGACAGCATCACCATCACTTTCAACAGCAATAAAACACGTAGCAATCTGTTCATAGTCGATTCCATCCTTTCGTAGAGTGCCTATCTGGCGCTGAGTGAAATCTAGTTCCGATCCGCGTGGTTCTCCAGATAGGACGCTAACGGAGGGGTGGAAATGCCGTGGATCGACAGAATGGTTTTGAATAATGGTTATTTCCAAACTCCTTAAGTGGCCGTCTCGCTCTTTAGCGAGGATTTGATCACTGGATGCATACAGGGACGTGTCGCTTGGTATATGAGCGGCATAGAACACATCGCCAACACCGCACTTGCGATCCAGACACTATGCCCGCCAAAGTGACCATATAGCTGGCCGCCAAGGGTCGGCGAAAGAAGCGCACTCATCCCCCAACACATAGAGAAAAGGCCAAAATAAAGCCCACTTCTACCGACTTGCGCACGTTGCATGACCAGGACGTTCAAGGTCGGCATAAACAGAATTTCGCCTACAGTCCAGACAACGGTCGATAGGCAGACAAATAGCATCCCGCTCCCCAACGGCAGAACTCCAAGCCCGAAAGCGAGCAAAAAGGCGCCCGCCAACAGTTGCCGCCGCGCCCCCCATGACTCACTCCAATGGGATAACGGAATTTGCAGCAAAACCACGAGCAATGCATTGAGCGCAAATTGCCATCCGACACCCTCAGCTCGCAGTCGATAGTAATCGAGCAAATAGTTGCCCAACATGCTGTAGACCGGTTCGAAAGCAAGGCCGAGCAAACCTGAAGCCGCTAGTAACCATAAGAACGGTTTGTTCTGGAATGGGGACCTGGCGTCCAATGCTGCGGCATAGAACTCATCCGACATCAGAACATCTCGATGAATAGTCGACCGGACAAACCAGACCAAGGCCAATAACGTCATAGCCGCGCTGACAAAAAACACCCACCGAAAATCAGCCTGTGCCAGAACGCCACCCACCACCCCAGCTATAGCCATACCCAGATTGATGGCAACTCGACTCAATGATTGCGCACGAACACGCCGCTCAACATGGCAATACTCCAGGATCAAACGCTGATGAAGCGTACGAATTGCACCATCGAGAACACCGCTGAACAGCAGCAATCCAGCCAGCCAGGGCACGTCGGTGACCAGCCCCAATAGCACCAAAATCCACACCGAGGCGAACATCAACAATGCAGTAAGCCGCGCCGTGGAGAAATGATCACTCAGCACTCCACCGCCCATTGACCCAATCAGTAATCCTGCACCGTAACCGGACAACAGCCATCCAACCGTTTCAAACGGCAACCCCAGTGCCTGACGCAGGTACAACGCCATGAACAACTTGGCCATGGCGCTCAACCGACTGATGAAAATCAACGCAGCAAGCAGCCAGGCCATAGAGCAGAAGTAGCCATCCAACCGAATAAGGTGAGCAAGTCGGCTAACCATTCCACTGGTCCAGATTGCGGTTCACTTGGCTGTAAATACCTTTTGAGGCGTAAGGAATGTCTGAGCGAATCTCGTGATCCGAATCGAAAAAATACTGCGCCTGTAGCCGGCCATCAGCATCCAGACCTATTAGAGGGTTGTTAATCAGAAATTTTCGCACCGCAGCACAAAGCGTCGGCATTCGAATCAAGATCCTCCACTGTCCGAAGCCGTTTTCCGGAACAACAGCTTGAGCCCCAAAGCGCTTTTTGTATTGGAATGTTCCTTTGCTTAAAAATGGCTCACAACCTTGAAAATCGACCCAGTCGATGGATGATTGATTGGAGGCCCATTCAAGGATCGAGTGATAAACAAAATTCTGCGCACCGTTTGCACGATAAACTGCACTCCCACCCTTCATCCCGATCAAACGTGCATTCAAGGTACGCGTAGACCAGTCAATCAGAGAAACACTTCCCGCAACCCACTCAGCATGCATCTGGACTCGAAACAAAACGCCTCGTTTGAACAAATTCAAAAAAGCGTCCTGCTCTTCCACGCTTCGCGCAAAATCACCGTAACGCGCGTTCATCGTCGGAACATGCATGGTGCGGTAAAAGGAGAAAAAATCCTCATCTTCAATTGACACATCGTACTGAAAGCCACGTTTTATCGATTGAGCCCGGCGTTTGCTTTCACGATTAGATAGTTGCCCCAGCACGTGCTCCCAACCAGCAGAAACATCAACTTTTTGATGAATCCTACTGAGCCCGACAACATCACTTGGTTTTTGGTATTGCTGGATAACATCCGATGAGGTCATCAGCAAACTCATGTCGGCTTTATTTCGTTTTATAAAGTCATCCAGTTGCTCCCACTCCAAAGTCCCTTCTTGGTCTATACACGAACTCTCGAAAAAGCATTGAGCTACAAAAGGAGCGATGTACCGCAGTCCCTCATTCACCCCGAGATACGTAAGACGAGCCAGAGTTCCGGCTCGGGAGGCCCCACTGTAAATACGAAAGTGACAGACTGTTTTCCGACTCATCCGAAAATCAGCGTTCAGCATTATTTCGGTTACGAAGGGTCTCAATCATCTCATCAGCAGTTGCAATGAATGAAAGCCCATCAAACGGCACAACCTCATAGTCCCCAAGACTATAGGTGCCTGATCCATGAATGGTGCAACCGTCCACCTCCTCCAATAGCTGTCTATCAATCGCATTCAAGCAACCGGTCATCGCCATCACCAATGACCACTCCTTCAGATCGCGAGGGTCGCTGGGCAACCTCACTGAGGTATTGGCGAGCATCTGAACGCATTCACTGTAGCGTTGCATACATTCATACAGCGAAACGACAATTCCAGAGCCTCCATTGGCCCGAACATGCCCAGTCATTTCCACAGCGGTAGGCGGCAAGTGCGAGTAAAAAGTGGATTCGAGAGTCTCGTCGGGACTCCAAGTCGTAGCAGGAAAATGTGCAGACGCCGATTGCACCCACAGACCGTCGTCTGCCTGTGTATAGAGTGGAGTAGAAGTGCCCTCGAAATTTCCATCGAGCAAATGCAGAACCATGTCACTGGTAGCCAAGTGTTGAACCAAAAGAAACGAAGGTGTAGAAACCTGTTTTCCTAGGCGTTTCAACGCCTCTACGCCAGAGCAATATCCAAGAAGCCCATAGGCGCTCGATACCGCGTGCACATGCACTGTTTTTCGATCGGTATCCCAAGCATCACCATACTCGAAATCAAAAAAAGCTCGGGCTTGGTCAGAGAATCGATAATTCTCCAGTCGCAGGGAATGCCACAACTTCGAATCACCAAATGGTTCACGACTGAACAGTTCTTTGAACCGCTGACCAATAACCTTCACAGCCTCCGGCGAGTCGCCATCAAGGACAAATATCGGGTTCAGGGCACGCAACCGAGGGTCATCGTAGAGTTCGGTTCTACGCAATTTATCGGTAGTTTGCGCAGGTGTCAGCGTGACAATACGTAATTGCTCGGGATGAACAAGTTTGGCTTTCAACGCACGTAGAACCGCATCACGCAATGCAATAGCCTTGTTACCGGAAGAAGGGGAAAACAACAAAATGCTTTCGCCAGTTTCCTGAATATGCCGGATAGCACGTGCAACGATCAGCGTGGAGGCAAAGGTCTTCGTTGTTTGCGTGTTTGCGTTTTGCCGCAGGTCGAACAGGCGTAGCGGTACACCTCGATAGTGACCTAACTCAAAAAACTGTGCAGTGGCAACAGAAAGAAAATCCTGCATACGGGAGTCCAGTGCAGGCAACCTCATTGAAGGCTCGAAAGAACCGTCGCTGCTGCTGACTTCGAAATCGGAAGCACCTTTGACGATAAGCTCGTAATAACGCTCGAGAACAGAAACCGGGGGCTTAGGTCCTTGTGTCGCCGTTGCACTTGAGTCGGTTTTCATCAGGTCCATTTGTCTTGCGCTCCTGCACGTGGAAAATCGCTACTTGCGAAATACCCAACGAACGCTAGACCTCAACGAGTGCCGTGTCCCGTGAAAAAAGCCAAGAGAACTTGAAACCGGAGCCGAGCTACAAAAATCGGAAAAAAACCCTACAGAAGCATCTTTCATCCTGATCGACTCGACCTATCAGTCATGTCTCTGTTTAACCGCTATCACAACATAATCATCGGTTTGTGCTCACCCTCCAACAGCCTGCGAAGTTCGATTTTGTGCAAGCAAGACGAACAATGGCGGATCGTTTTCCATCAAGGAACATTAGATCACCCGAGATGAATTTCCCCCTTTTACAGGAAAACGTCAGTCATAAAAAAACCCCGGTGCTTGCGCAACGGGGCTTGGGTCTTACTGTTCAGCGCTTAGTGATGTTCACGCGTCGCACGGAATTTCACGTCCGGCCAGCGCTCTTCCATCAGTGCCAGGTTGACTCGGGTCGGGGCCAGGTAGGTCAAGTGACCGCCGCCATCGACCGCGAGGTTTTCCACGGCCTTGTTGGAGAATTCCTCAAGCTTCTTCTTGTCGCTGCAATCGATCCAGCGCGCGGAATAAACGGTGATCGGCTCGTAGGAGCACTCAACCTTGTATTCCTCTTTCAAGCGGCTGGCGACCACATCGAACTGCAGCACACCGACGGCGCCGAGGATGATGTCGTTGCTGCGCTCGGGGAAGAACACCTGGGTCGCGCCTTCTTCGGCCAGTTGCTGCAAACCCTGACGCAGTTGCTTGGATTTCAGCGGATCACGCAGACGCACGCGACGGAACAGTTCCGGAGCGAAGTGCGGGATACCGGTGAAGCCCAGGACTTCGCCTTCGGTGAAGGTGTCGCCGATCTGGATGGTGCCGTGGTTGTGCAAACCGATGATGTCGCCGGCGAAGGCTTCTTCCAGTTGCTCACGCTCGGAGGAGAAGAAGGTCAGCGCATCGCCGATCCGCACGTCCTTGCCGGTGCGCACGTGGCGCATCTTCATGCCTTTTTCGTACTTGCCGGAGCAGATACGCATAAAGGCAATACGGTCGCGGTGTTTCGGGTCCATGTTCGCCTGGATCTTGAAGATGAAGCCCGAGAACTTCTCTTCCACCGGCTCGACGGTGCGCTCGTTGGCCACACGGGCCAATGGCTTCGGCGCCCAGTCCACAACGGCGTCGAGCACATGGTCGACACCAAAGTTACCCAGTGCAGTACCGAAGAACACCGGCGTCAGTTGGCCGTCGAGGAACTCCTGCTGGTTGAACTCGTGGCAGGCGCCCTGCACCAGCTCAAGCTGCTCGACAAAGCGGTCGTACTCGTCACCCAAATGGGCGCGGGCTTCGTCGGAGTCGAGTTTCTCGATGATCTTGGTTTCGGTGCGCTCGTGGCCGTGGCCAGCGGTGTACACAATGATGTAGTCATCGGCGAGGTGGTACACGCCTTTGAAATCACGGTAGCAACCGATCGGCCAGGTGATCGGCGCGGCCTTGATCTTGAGGACCGCTTCGATTTCGTCGAGCAGTTCGATCGGGTCGCGGATGTCACGGTCGAGTTTGTTGATGAAGCTGACAATCGGCGTGTCACGCAGACGGCAAACGTCCATCAGCGCGATGGTCCGTGGCTCTACACCCTTACCGCCGTCGAGGACCATCAAGGCCGAGTCCACCGCGGTCAGGGTGCGGTAGGTGTCTTCGGAGAAGTCTTCGTGGCCCGGGGTGTCGAGCAGGTTGACCATATGGTCGCGATACGGGAACTGCATGACCGACGTGGTAATCGAGATACCACGCTGCTTTTCCATTTCCATCCAGTCGGAGGTGGCATGGCGGTCGGATTTTCGAGATTTCACCGTGCCCGCAATCGCAATCGCCTTGCCCATCAGCAAGAGCTTCTCGGTGATGGTGGTTTTACCGGCATCGGGGTGGGAAATAATGGCGAAAGTGCGGCGTTTCGCGACTTCGGCGGCCTGTTTGGTCATGGGAAATCGCCTGGCAGGTGATTCAAAAAAGGGCGGCGAGTATAGCTCAAAACATGACCTACGAACCACCGTTCGCCTGTAGCAGCTGCCGAGCCTGCGAGGCTGCGTCCGGCGGCGAAGCCGTCGTAAAACCAGGCGCCGCGGTGCCTCGGGCAGATAGCGATGGATGCCTTGACGACGACTTCGTCGCCGAACGCAGCCTCGCCGGCTCGGCAGCTGCTACAGGGGCAAAACGAGATGCGGGGTGGCTAAATGCTGTTAATTATGGAACCTTTTAAAAGGTGCAGACGTCCACTCCCCTGTTACGGCACTCGTACCAGGGGCTGAAAATTCAGCCAGTTAGCCTGACGAGGCTGCGCTTATGGCTCGATCTCATGCGGTTTCATCAGCATGAAGAGCTGCTTCTCGCGAACGTTGATAATCCCGGCAGCCAGGAATGGGATTGCCACTCGGGACTGCGCTCGCCGACAAAGAAAAAAGGAGTCCGCCTGTGGCTATCCACTATGGCAAAGGGCTGATAGGAGGCGCGCTGGTATTCGCCCTTCTGGCCCTGCTGATCCACTGGATCGGCATCAACACGATCGAACATTACCGCGACGATTTGTTGTTTTACCTGCAAGCTCATCTGGTTCTCGTCCTCGCCTCCATGCTGGCCGCCCTCGTTGTGGGCATCCCCGCCGGCATCTTTCTCAGCCGCCCGACCATGGTTGGCCGTGCTGAACGCTTCATGCAGCTCTTCAATATCGGCAACACCGTGCCGCCTCTCGCCGTACTGGCCATCGCCCTGGGGATCCTCGGCATCGGCAGCGGCCCCGCGATCTTCGCCCTGTTCCTCGCCTCACTGTTGCCCATCGTGCGCAATACCTATGAAGGCCTGAAAAACGTCCAGGGCTCCCTCAAGGAAGCGGCCGTCGGCATCGGCATGACCCCGGCCCAAGTGTTGTGGCAGGTCGAATTGCCGAACGCCGTGCCGATCATCATCGGTGGTGTGCGCGTGGCGCTGGCGATCAACGTCGGGACGGCCCCGCTGGCGTTCCTGATCGGCGCCAACAGCCTGGGCAGCCTGATTTTTCCCGGCATCGCCCTGAACAATCAGCCGCAATTGCTGCTCGGCGCGGCTTGTACCGCCCTGCTGGCCTTGCTGCTCGACGGCCTGGTGACACTCGCCAGCCGCCTCTGGCTCGAACGCGGCTTGCGCCCGTCTTAAGCCTCGGCAAAGGAATCAACATGAAAACCTCAAGCTTTTTACTAGGCTGCATCCTGCTGTTCGCAGGATTTGCCCACGCCGCTGAAAAACCGGTCATCCGCATTGGCGCCCGGGTCTTCACCGAACAAACCCTGCTGGCGGAAATCACTTCCCAATACCTGCGCAGCAAGGGTTACGACACTCAAGTCACCGGCGGTTTGGGCAGCAATCTGGCCCGCAGCGCCCATGAAAGTGGCCAACTGGACATGCTCTGGGAGTACACCGGTGTGTCGCTGGTGGCCTACAACCATGTGACGGAAAAACTCGATAGCGAACAGTCCTACGCCCGGGTGAAAGAACTCGACGCGAAAAAAGGCCTGGCCTGGCTCACGCCGTCGAAGTTCAGCAATACCTACGCCTTGGCGCTGCCAAAAAACGTCGCGGATGAATACCCGCAGATCAATACCATTAGTGAGCTGAACACGGCACTACGGGACGAGGCCAAAGCCAACCACCTGGTGGCGCTGGACACCGAGTTCGCCAACCGCTCCGACGGGCTCGGCGGCATGGTGCAGCTGTACGACATGAACCTGACCCGCAAAAACATCCGCCAGATGGACGCAGGGCTGGTCTACACCGCCCTGCGCAATGGCCAGGTGTTTGCCGGTCTGGTCTACACCACCGACGGTCGATTGAACGCCTTCAAGCTGAAACTGCTCGAAGACGACAAGCATTACTTCCCGGACTACACCGCCGCGCCGGTGGTGCGCCAAGCCTTCCTCGATGAGCACCCGCAACTGGCTGAACAGCTCAAGCCACTGGCCCGACTGTTCGACGACGAAACCATGCGGCAACTCAACGCGCGGGTCGATGTCGATCACCAAAGCCCTTCATCCGTTGCCGCAGATTTCCTGCGCCAGCACCCACTCAACTGAGGAGGAAAAGCCATGGAATTTCTGAACGCCTTTTCCCATCTCGACTGGCCGCTGGTCCTGCACCTGACCTGGCAACACATCACGCTGGTCGGCATCGCCGTGACGCTGGCGATTCTGGTCGGCGTGCCGCTGGGCATCCTGATGACCCGCTTCCCGACACTCGCCGGCCCGTTGCAAGCCAGCGCCACGGTGCTGCTGACCGTGCCGTCCATTGCGCTGTTTGGGCTGCTGCTGCCGTTCTACTCCAGGTTTGGCCAGGGCCTGGGGCCGATGCCCGCGATCACGGCAGTGTTTCTGTACTCGCTGCTGCCGATCATGCGCAACACCTACCTTGCGCTGACCAGCGTCGAGCCGGGTATTCGCGAAGCCGCGCGTGGCATCGGCATGACCTTCGGCCAGCGCCTGCGCATGGTTGAACTGCCCATCGCAGTGCCGGTGATCCTCGCCGGCGTGCGCACCGCCGTGGTCATGAACATTGGCGTCATGACCATCGCCGCGACCATCGGCGCCGGTGGCCTCGGCGTCCTCATTCTCGCTTCCATCAGCCGCAGCGACATGTCGATGCTGATCGTCGGCGCCGTGCTGGTCAGCCTGCTGGCCATCTTCGCCGACCTGCTTCTGCAATGGCTGCAACGCTCGCTGACTCCAAAAGGACTCCTGAAATGATCGAACTTCAAAACCTCAGCAAGACCTTCCAAAGTAACGGCAAAGATGTGAAAGCCGTGGACTCGGTAAGCCTGACCGTCAATGAAGGCGAAATCTGCGTGTTCCTCGGGCCATCGGGTTGCGGCAAAAGCACCACGCTGAAAATGATCAACCGCCTGATCAAGCCGACCTCGGGCAAGATCCTGATCAACGGCGAAGACACCACCGACCTCGACGCGGTGACCCTGCGCCGCAACATCGGCTATGTGATCCAGCAGATCGGCCTGTTCCCCAACATGACCATCGAAGAGAACATCGTGGTGGTGCCGAAACTGCTCGGCTGGGACAAGCAGAAATGCCACGACCGCGCCCGCGAATTGATGAGCATGATCAAGCTGGAACCCAAGCAATACCTGAATCGCTACCCGCGTGAGTTGTCCGGTGGGCAGCAGCAGCGGATCGGCGTGATTCGTGCGTTGGCGGCGGATGCACCGCTGTTGCTGATGGATGAACCGTTCGGCGCCGTCGACCCGATCAACCGAGAAATGATCCAGAACGAGTTCTTCGAGATGCAGCGTGCTCTGAACAAGACCGTGATCATGGTCAGCCACGACATCGACGAGGCGATCAAGCTGGGCGACAAGATTGCGATCTTCCGCGCCGGCAAGCTGCTGCAGATCGATCACCCGGACACCCTGCTCGCCCATCCCGCAGACGACTTTGTCAGCAACTTCGTCGGCCAGGACAGCACCCTCAAGCGCTTGCTGCTGGTGAAAGCCGAAGACGCCGCAGACAACGCGCCGTCGGTCAGCCCGGACACCCCGGTGGCCGAGGCGCTGGAACTGATGGATGAACTGGACCGCCGCTATGTCGTGGTGACCTGTGCTGACAACAAGGCATTGGGATACGTCAGACGCCGCGACCTGCACCGTCAGAATGGTACTTGCGGCCAGTACCTGCGCGAGTTCAACGCGACCGCAGCGTATGACGAGCATTTACGCATCCTGCTGTCGCGCATGTACGAGTTCAATCGCTCGTGGCTGCCGGTGATGGATGCCGAGCGAGTGTTTTTGGGCGAGGTGACGCAGGAGTCGATTGCGGCTTACTTGAGCTCAGGTCGTTCGCGCGGCATGAAGACCAACATCGTGTCGCCTGCCGAGGCGGTGGTCGCCTGATAACTCCAATCACCCGGTAAAAATGCAAAACCCTGCAGGAGTGAGCCTGCTCGCGATAGCGCAATGTCAGTCAACGAAGATGTCGACTGTAAAAAACCATCGCGAGCAGGCTCGGTCCTACAAGGTCTGTGCAATTTTTGAGTGATCGACAGAGCGGAAAAAAATATCAACAGCGACACCTCCAAAACCTATCCAGAAATACCTTCTGAAAGAACCAAATCCCCTCTCAACTCAACTTTTGGTGGACAACGTCGCCGAAGTTGACGCTATCGTAGTTACTAGCGACTTGGCGCACAAAAGCATCGAACGTGCAGGTATTTTTAACACTTCACAATTCCTCGGGAACATCCGACTGTCATCTGAGTCGGTTACAAAGAGTGATGTTCGTAACGCGCGTCAGAAGAGTGCAAAAACGCGACATTTTTTGTTGATCTCAAGCCCCTCACGCCCTAAAGTTCGCGCCGAACGTCCATGCTGGAAACGATCCATCCGGCTCAAGTACTGACGACGAGACAGCAAGGCCAAGGGAAAGCTGCACTTCCCATGGCCTTTTTGCTTTCGGCGACATGCCTTGGGAAGTAGGCGAACCAAAGTGGGGATACGGAGGACGTTCATTTGCACCCATTGATTACTAATGTTTGCCACTAGGAGTCCCAAGTATGTCGATCAATGTCGAAGACTATTTCGCGCGCGATACTTTCAACAAAATGAAGGCCTTCGCCGACAAACAGGAAACCCCGTTCGTGGTGATCGACACCGCGATGATTGCCCAGGCCTATGACGACCTGCGCGCCGGTTTCGAATTCGCCAAGGTCTACTACGCCGTCAAGGCCAACCCGGCCGTCGAAATCATCGACCTGCTCAAAGAGAAAGGTTCGAACTTCGACATCGCCTCGATCTACGAGCTCGATAAAGTGATGAACCAGGGCGTCGGCCCGGATCGCATCAGCTACGGCAACACCATCAAGAAATCCAAAGACATTCGCTACTTCTACGAGAAGGGCGTGCGTCTGTATGCCACCGACTCCGAAGCCGACCTGCGCAACATCGCCAAGGCAGCACCAGGTTCGAAAGTCTACGTGCGCATCCTCACCGAAGGCTCGACCACGGCTGACTGGCCTTTGTCGCGCAAATTCGGCTGCCAGACCGACATGGCCATGGACCTGCTGATCCTCGCTCGCGACCTGGGCCTGGTGCCGTACGGCATCTCGTTCCACGTCGGCTCGCAACAGCGCGACATCAGCGTCTGGGACGCGGCGATCGCCAAGGTCAAAGTGATCTTCGAACGCCTGAAAGAAGAAGACGGCATTCACCTGAAGCTGATCAACATGGGCGGTGGCTTCCCGGCCAACTACATCACCCGCACCAACAGCCTGGAAACCTACGCTGAAGAAATCATCCGTTTCCTCAAGGAAGACTTCGGTGACGACCTGCCGGAAATCATCCTCGAGCCGGGCCGTTCGTTGATCGCCAACGCCGGCATCCTGGTCAGCGAAGTGGTGCTGGTGGCACGTAAATCCCGCACCGCCGTCGAGCGTTGGGTGTACACGGATGTGGGCAAGTTCTCCGGCCTGATCGAAACCATGGACGAAGCCATCAAGTTCCCGATCTGGACCGAGAAGAAAGGCGAGATGGAAGAAGTGGTCATCGCCGGCCCAACCTGCGACAGCGCCGACATCATGTACGAAAACTACAAGTACGGCCTGCCGCTGAACCTGGCCATTGGTGATCGTTTGTACTGGTTGTCGACCGGTGCCTACACCACCAGTTACAGCGCTGTTGAATTCAATGGCTTCCCGCCGCTGAAATCGTTTTACGTTTAAGCGCTACGCGTAGAAATGAAAAAGCCCATGACGAGTCATGGGCTTTTTTGTGCCTGCGCTACAGAGGCGCCAGCTGTCGTTCAAGCTCGTCAATGCGTCGGTTATACGCCGGTGCCAACTCGCGAAACTGTGGGTTCACGGCGCTCATCAATGCCTTGCTAGCCACTCGCAGGAAATTCAGATTGCCGCCGGCTAATGCCTTGTGCAACCAGGTCATTGCCTCTTCGACGCCCCCCTCCTCGGCCAGTACCGCGGCATAACTGAACTGCCCGCGAAAATCCCCGCCGACCGCCGAACGGCGATACCAGTCACGCGCCAATGCCGCGTCTGCCGGGCACACTTGTCCTTGCTCCAGATAGCGCCCCAGCAGGTTCATCGATTTCGCGTGACCCAATTCAGCCGCTCGGCGATAGAAGCTGAACGCCTGTGCCTGGTCTTCGATCACACCTCGCCCGGTGGCCAGCAAATTGGCGTAGTTGTACATCGCCCAATCCAGCCCGGCCTGCGCCGCGACCCGGTAATGCCGAGCGGCAATCGAGGCATCCGCCACGCAACCCCAACCGTGCTCATGACAGCGACCCAGCATGTTGCGCGCCATCAAGTGCCCACCTTGAGCCGCAATCGCGAACCAGCGCGTGGCGAGCGGCTGGTCCTGTGCGATGCCATTGCCGTCCAGCAGGATTTGCCCGAGCAGTGCCTGAGCATCGAGTACGCCTTCTCGGGCGGCGATCAAAATGGCTTGAGCCGCACGTGCCGGGCTTTCCTCGAGCATGGATTTGAGTCGGTCACCGTCGAGGACTTCCTCACGGCGCAGTTGATAACTCATACCTCGACCCAACGGCGCAGCAGGTTGTGATAAGTGCCAGTGAGCCGAATCAGCGACGGGTGATCCGGCATGTCCAGCGTCAATTGCTGGATCGCCCCATCCATCTCGAACAGCAAGGCGCGCTGACTGTCTTCACGCACCAGGCTTTGGGTCCAGAAAAACGACGCGTAACGCGTGCCGCGGGTGACGGCGTTGACCTTGTGCAGGCTGGTGCCGGGATACAAAACCATGTCGCCGGCAGGCAGCTTGACGCGCTGAGTGCCGAAGGTGTCCTGGATTTCCAGTTCACCACCGTCGTAGTCCTCAGGTTCACTGAAAAACAGCGTCGCCGACAGATCGGTACGCACCCGCTCGATGCTGCCCTTGGGCTGGCGCACGGCGTTATCAATATGAAAATCGAAACTGCCGCCAGCGGTGTAGCAGTTCACCAACGGCGGGAAGACCTTGTGCGGTAACGCGGCTGACATGAACTGCGGATTTTTCCACAGCCGCTCGAGCATCGCCGCACCGACCTCCTTGGCCAGCGGATGACCCTCAGGCAGTTGCAGGTTGTGCTTGGCTTTAGCCGACTGATAGCCAGCAGTGATTTTGCCATCCGCCCAATCGGCCTGTTCCAGAGCCTCGCGGATACGCTGCACTTCTTCTTTCGAGAACAAGCCTGGAATGTGCAGCAGCATGGCAGGGACACCTGAAACCAAAGGGGCGCTAATGGTATTGATTCTTATTGTCCGTGTAAAACCCTCACGACGAACGAAACAGCAAAAGCGTAAGGTTAAATTGTAAAGAATGTAAATTCCTCGCGAATAGTAACATTTCGCAATTGATACAAATACGCGTCTACCCTATATTCCGCCGCCTCAAATCCTTGGGGAGGGGAATTCAAATGTCGCGTCAACAAACACAAGTACCGGTCAGTTCACCACGTTTGCTCGCATCGGCCATTGGCATGGCGATTACCGCCGGCTCGGCGGGGCACATGGTTTTCGCGGCGGAAAAGGCTGACGAAAAAGCACCGAGTAATGTGATTTCGCTGGGCGCTACCGCCATCACTGGCGAGGCTCAGGACGAGACTTCCTACAACGTCGAAAAAGCGTCCTCGCCCAAGTACACCGCACCACTGGTGGACACACCGCGTTCGATTACCGTCATCCCGCAACAAGTCCTGAAGGACACCGGCGCGATGAACATGCAAGACGCACTGCGCACCGTTCCGGGCATCACCTTTGGTGCCGGTGAAGGTGGCAACCCACAGGGTGACCGTCCATTCATTCGCGGCTTCGATGCCCAGGGCGACACTTACCTGGACGGCGTGCGCGACACCGGTTCGCAGAGCCGCGAGATCTTCGCCGTTGAATCGATTGAAGTCAGCAAAGGCCCGAACTCGGCCATTGGCGGCCGTGGCGCCGCTGGCGGCAGCATCAACCTGGTGAGCAAGAAAGCGCACCTGGGGGATTCGCTCGACGGTGGCTTTACCTGGGGCTCCGACCAGACCCAGCGCTACACCTTCGACGGCAACTATCAGTTCTCCGACACCGCCGCCGGCCGTCTGAACCTGCTGACCCACGAAAGCAACGTCGCCGGCCGCCAGAGCATCGATTACGATCGTTGGGGTATCGCACCGTCCCTGGCCTTCGGCCTGGGCACCGAGACCCGTGTCAACCTCGACTACTACCACCTCGAAAGCAACGACACGCCGGACTCGGGCATTCCGTACTCCATCCCGGTCGCTGGCTCGGCTGCGCGTACCAAGGCCAATCCTGACAAGCCTAATGACGGCGGCAACAGCAGCAACTGGTATGGTCTGAACGACCGCGATTTCCGCAAGACCCGTACCGACACCGCGACCTTCTCCATCGAGCACGATCTGAACGATGCGCTGACCGTCAAGAACACCCTGCGCCACGGCACCAGCATGCAGGATTACATCCTGACCCAGCCGGACGACAGCAAGGGCAACGTCAACAATGGCAGCCTCTGGCGTCGGGCGAATACCCGTGTCAGCAACACCGAGACCACCACTAACCAGACCGATCTGTTTGGTGACGTGTACATCGCCGGGTTCAAGAACAGCTTCGCCACGGGTATCGAGTTCACTCACGAGGAAAACGAAAAATCCTCGTACAACGTCAACACCGATACCACCCCGCGCACCGCAGCGGTGACCACTAACTGCTCTCCGGCCTTGATCGGCAGGCCAAGCGGTTTCAACTGCACCTCGCTGTCCAACCCGAACCAGAACGATCCATGGAACGGTGCAATCTCGCGTAACTACGCCGGTACCGACACCAAGGCCAACACGTACGCGCTGTATGTGTTCGACACCCTGGAATTGTCTGAGCAGTGGCTGGTGAACATGGGTCTGCGTTATGACCATTTCGACACCGACTACAAGACTTTCAACAGTTCCAGCGTGACCACGTCCAAGGGCGATGACACCAGCGAATTCGTCACCGGTCAGTTCGGCGTGGTGTACAAACCTGCTGAAAACGGCAGCATCTATGCGTCCTACGCGACGTCCGCCACGCCACCGGGCAACACCCTGGGCGAAGGTTCGGAAGGCAACCCATTGGGTGGCACACCTGATCGCAACGGCAACCTGCTGAAAAGCGATATGGAACCGGAAACCACCAAGAACTACGAAATCGGCACCAAGTGGGACCTGATGAACGATCGTCTGTCCTTGACCGCCGATATCTTCCGCACCGAGAAAGAAAACGCTCGTGTGCAAACCAACACCACGACATACGAAAACGTCGGCAAGACTCGCGTTCAAGGTGTCGAACTGTCGGCCACCGGCAAGCTCACCGATAAATGGCAGGTCTTCGCCGGTTACGCCTACATGGACAGTGAGCAAGTCGATGGTGGCCCACTGGGTGCGGCCAACGACGGTAACGAGCTGCCTAACACGCCGAAAAACAGCGCCAGCCTGTGGACGACTTATCAAGTCACGCCGAAGCTGACCATCGGTGGCGGTGCGTTCTACGTCGACGATGTGTTTGGCAGCGCTGCCAACACCACCATGGTTGATTCCTACGTTCGTTACGACGCAATGGCGGCCTACAAGCTGAGCAAAAACGTCGACCTGCAACTGAACGTGCAGAACCTGACCGACGAAACGTACTACGACAAAGCGTTCTCGACTCACTTCGCCAACCAGGCGGCCGGTCGTACTGCCTTGCTGAGCACCAACTTCCACTTCTAATAAAAGTGTGAGGAAAAAAGCCCTGCTCATTCGTGAGTAGGGCTTTTGTGTGTAAAAAAGAATGTTTCTCGACAACCCACGGCATAATGCGCGCCGTGAAGACTATTTTTGAACGAACAAGGCGAGTGACGTGTTGAAGAAAACCCTGTTCCAGTTGCACTGGTTTTTCGGCATCAGTGCCGGACTGGTCCTGGCCCTGATGGGCATCACCGGGGCCATGGTGTCGTTTCAGGATGAAATCCTGAGCGTACTGAACCCTTCTGTGTTGCAGGTCCAGAAGCAGGTCGCTGGCGTCCTGCCGCCCGCTGAATTGGTCGAACGCATCGAAGCCGCGTCCGGCAAAAAGGTCTCGATGCTCAACGTCGAAACCGACAGCGGCCGTGCCGCCAAAGTGTTCTTCACCCCGCCGCCGGGTGAACGCCGTGGCGAAATGCGTTACTTCGACCCGTACACCGCCGACTTCATGGGCGATGCCACCGGCCAGGACTTCTTCGGCTTCATGTTGCAACTGCACCGCTTCCTCGCCATGGGCGATACCGGGCGGCAGATTACCGGGGCCTGTACGCTGATCCTGGTGTTCTTCTGCCTGTCCGGTCTTTACCTGCGCTGGCCGCGCCAGTGGAAAAGCTGGCGTGCCTGGCTGACCCTGGACTGGAAGAAAAAGGGTCGTAGCTTCAACTGGGACTTGCACTCCGTGGCCGGCACCTGGTGCCTGGTGTTTTATCTCCTGGCAGCACTGACCGGGTTGTCCTGGTCGTATGAGTGGTACAACAAGGGCCTGACCCGATTGCTGTCCGACGCGCCACAAAACGAGCGCGTGCGCAATCGCGGCCCGGCCCCCAGTGGTCCGGCGCCGACTGCCGATTACTCGGCCATCTGGAGCAGCGTCTACAGCGCCGCCGGCCCGGCACTCAGCGCGTACAACATCCGTATGCCACCCGTGGCCGGCCAGCCGGCGACCGTGTATTACCTGCTGAAAACCTCACCCCACGACCGCGCCCAGAACCAGATCACCCTCGATCCGGCGACCGGCATCGTCAAGCAGCACGACCGTTACAGCGACAAGAGCCTCAAGGCGCAACTGCTGACCAGCATTTACGCGCTGCACGTTGGCAGCTACTTCGGCATTGTCGGGCGGATCATCCTGACGATTGCCTCGCTGACGATGCCGTTGTTTTTCGTCACGGGCTGGTTGCTGTACCTCGATCGTCGGCGCAAGAAAAAGCAGATCAAGGACGCGCGCAAAAGTCTCGATCATCCCGACAGCGATGCGCCGGCCTGGCTGATCGGTTTCGCCAGCCAGAGCGGTTTCGCCGAGCAATTGGCGTGGCAAACGGCCGGGCAGCTGCAAGCCGCCGGGTTGCCGGTTAAGGTGCGGCCACTGGCCAGTGTCAGTGAACAGGATTTGCTCGACTCCACTAATGCGTTGTTCGTGGTCAGCACGTTCGGCGACGGCGAAGCGCCGGACAGCGCGCGCGGCTTCGAACGCAAGATGCTGGGCCGGGCGTCAAGCCTGCAGAGCCTGAACTATGCGGTACTTGGACTCGGTGATCGCCAGTATCAACACTTCTGCGGTTTCGCCCGACGCTTGCACACCTGGCTGGGCGAGCATGGCGGCAAGACCCTGTTCGCGCCGGTGGAAGTCGACAGCGGTGACCCGTACGCCTTGCGTCACTGGCAGCAACAACTGGGCCTGCTGACCGGGCAAACACCGGTCGACACCTGGCAAGCGCCGAGCTACGACAACTGGCCACTGACCCACCGCGAATTGATGAACCCGGACAGCAGCGGCTCGCCGGTGTACTTGCTGGGCCTCACCGCCCCGTCCACCAGCAGTTGGCTGGCGGGAGATCTGGTGGAGGTGTTGCCGCGTAACTGCCCGTGGGCGATCGAGCACTTCCTCGACGGCCTGGGCATCGACGGGCGCGCCGCGGTGGTGTTCGATGGTTTGTCACAACCTTTGGAGCAAGCGCTCGCCACGCGCCAGCTACCTGAAAACAGAGCCCATCTGGTCGGCCTGCACGCTCAGGCATTGGCTGATGCGCTGGTGCCGTTGGCCATGCGCGAATACTCCATTGCCTCGATTGCTGCTGATGGCTTGCTGGAGTTGATCGTGCGCCAGGAACAGCATCCCGACGGCAGCCTGGGCATTGGCTCCGGCTGGCTGACCGAACACGTGCCAGTGGGTGGCAACGTCAGCCTGCGGGTGCGACGCAACAGCGGGTTCCATCTGCCGGCCGAGCCGGTGCCGATGATTCTGCTGGGTAACGGCACCGGCCTTGCCGGGTTGCGCAGTTTGCTCAAGGCGCGCATTGCCGACGGCCAGCAACGCCATTGGCTGCTGTTTGGCGAGCGTCATCGGGAACACGATTACCTGTGCCGCAATGAACTGGAAGAGTGGCTGATCTCAGGCGACCTGGAGCGGCTCGACCTGGCATTCTCGCGGGATCAGGCCGAGAAGGTCTACGTGCAGGATCACCTGCGGGAGTCGGCGGATGAGCTGAAGAAATGGCTCGCCGACGGCGCCGTGATTTACATCTGCGGCAGCTTGCAGGGGATGGCATCAGGGGTCGATCACGTACTCAACGAAGTGCTCGGGATTGCAGAGGTCGATCGCCTGATCGAACAAGGCCGCTACCGCCGCGACGTTTACTGACACACCCCACTCCGTGTAGGAGCTGAGCTTGCTCGCGATGACGGTTTAACAGTCAACAATGAGGGTGACTGACAGGCCGCCATCGCGAGCAAGCTCAGCTCCTACAGGGGGGGCAGGTGTACAAACATTAGACCGGCGTCACCTTCTGCTCAAACACACTCACCCCATCCAGATCCCGCAACACCACACTCATCTCCCCCGTCTGCCCATCAATATTCACCTCGCCAAAAAACTGAAAACCGGCAAACGGTGACGCGTTCTGCACGGGCGGCGCCTTTTCGAACACCACTTCAGGGCCAAAGGTTTTATCCAACTGATCAGGCCCGAAACTCCCCGCGTTCAAAGGCCCGGCGACAAACTCCCAAAACGGTTCAAAATCCTGAAACGCGGCACGATCCGGGTGGTAGTGATGCGCCGCGCAGTAATGCACGTCCGCCGTCAAAAACACGAAATTACGCACCTGCTGTGCTCGCAGGAAACCCAGCAACTCAGCGATTTCCAGCTCACGCCCCTGAGCCGGCCCCGGGTCACCATTGGCCACCGCTTCCCAGCGCGTCACACCGGGGCTGATCTCGCCGTCGGGCGCGCCAAGGCCTAACGACATGTCGGCGGCTATGACTTTCCACTGGGCGGTCGAGCCTTTCAATTCGCGCTTGAGCCAGTCCAGTTGCTCGCGCCCGAGAAAGGGTTTTGCGGCGCCGAGGTTGTCATCATTGGCACCGCGATAACTGCGCATGTCGAGTACAAATACATCGAGCATCGGCCCATAGCCGAGCTTGCGATAAATCCGCCCACCATTGTCGGCGTCCTGCCAACGCATGGGTGCATATTCGAGCCAGGCCTGCCGCCCGTGGCTCACCAGGCTGTGGATATCTTTCTCCTGATAACGCGCGTCGAGTTGCTTGCCCGGCGACCAGTTGTTCACCACTTCGTGGTCGTCCCATTGCCAGATCTGCGGCACCTCGGCATTGAAGCGACGGATGTTTTCGTCCATCAGGTTGTAGCGGTAATTGCCCCGAAAATCGTCGAGATTTTGTGCGACCTTGCTCTTGGCTTCGCTGGTGATGTTGCGCCACACCCGACCGTTTTCGGTGGTCAGTTGCACAGGGATGGGGTTGTCGGCGTAGATCGTGTCGCCGCTGTGGATAAAGAAGTCCGGCAAGCGCAAACGCATGGCTTCATAAATGCGCATACCGCCGATGTCCGGGTTGATACCGAAGCCTTGGCCGGCGGTGTCGCCACTCCAGATAAAACGAATGTCGCGGCGGGTTTGCGGCACGCTGCGCAAATGGCCGAACCAGGGTTCGCTCGCGACACCGCTTTGAGCGTCCTCGAAGGTCACGCGATAGAAAATCGCCTGATCGGCGGGCAACCCGGTGAGCTCGACACGCGCGGTGAAATCGGTGCGGGCATCGGCCAGCGGCGAGACAAATCGGCGCGGGTTGCTGAACAGGCTGCGCGTGTCCCATTCCACGACCATACGGGCCGGGCGATCGCTGCGACTCCAGACCATCGCCCGGTCACCCAGCACATCACCGGACTGCACGCCGTCGCTGAGTTGCGGACGATCCTTGACCGAAGCGATCACCGCCGGCGCCAGGCTTGGTAACAACAGCCCGGCCCCCACCGCTTGGATGACACGACGACGACCGAGGTCGAATTCGCTCATGGTGTTCTCCCTGAAACGGAAAAACATAATGGACTGTGACACACCCCTGTAGGAGCAGAGCTTGCTCGCGATGTCGGTTTAACATTCAACGAAAATGCTGGCTGTTACACCGTCATCGCGAGCAAGCTCGGCGCCTACAAAAAAGGGCGTCAGGCGTTGGCGGGTTCCAGTGCCAACTCGACCGTTTCAGGCCTTTTGACCAGCGCATACGCCACCGCCGTCAACAAACTCCCGGCCACAATCGCCAGCAAGTAAAGCAGCGCATGGTTGATTGCATTCGGGATCGCCAGCACAAACAAGCCACCGTGCGGCGCCATCAGTTTGCAGCCGAAATACATCGACAACGCCCCGGTCAGCGCACCACCGGCAATGCTCGCCGGGATCACCCGCAACGGGTCTTTCGCGGCAAACGGAATCGCCCCTTCCGAGATGAAGCATAGCCCCAGCACCAACGCCGCTTTACCGGCCTCGCGCTCGGTCTGGGCAAATTTGCGCCGGGCAATAAACGTGGCGATGCCCAGGCCAATCGGCGGCACCATGCCGGCGGCCATGGTCGCGGCCATCGGCGCATAGCTTTGCGAGGCCAGCAGCCCCACCGAGAACGCGTAAGCCGCTTTGTTGATCGGCCCGCCCAAGTCGACGCACATCATGCCGCCCAGCAGTACACCGAGCAGAATCGCGTTGGTGGTGCCCATGCTGTCGAGGAAATGCGTCAGCCCTTCGAGCATCCCGGCCACGGGTTTGCCCACCACGTAAATCATCACCAGTCCGGTGAACAGGCTCGCCAGCAACGGGATGATCAGGATCGGTTTCAGCGCCTCAAGGCTCTGCGGCAAACGCGCATAACGATTGATCGCCTGCGCCGCGTAACCGGCGATGAAACCGGCAATGATCCCGCCAATAAAACCGGCACCCAAGGTGCTGGCCAACAGACCACCGATCATCCCTGGCGCCAGGCCCGGCCGGTCGGCAATCGAGTAGGCGATGTAACCCGCCAGCAGCGGCACCATCAGTTTGAACGCGGTGTCGCCGCCGATCTGCATCAAGGCTGCCGCCAACGTGCCGGGTTCCTTGAACGCGGTGATGCCGAACACGAAGGACAGCGCGATCATCAAGCCGCCCGCCACCACCATCGGCAGCATGAACGACACGCCGGTCAGCAAGTGTTTATAGACGCCGGTTTTCTCTTGCCTGGCCGGGCCTTTGGAGCCGCTGGCGGCGCTTTCCTGCTGACCTTCGGCCAACGCTTTGTTCAGCGTCGCTTCGGCTTGCTTGAGGGCAATGCCGGTGCCACAACGGTAAATCTTCTTGCCGGCGAAACGCTCGGTGGCGACTTCAATATCACAGGCCAGCAGCACCACATCGGCCTCGGCAATCGCGGCGGCGCTCAATGGATTGCGCGCGCCGACCGAGCCCTGGGTTTCTATTTGCAAGTCATAACCCAGTCGCTTGGCCGCTTGCTGCAAGGCTTCGGCGGCCATGAACGTATGGGCGACCCCGGTCGGGCATGCGGTGATCGCAACCAGTCGTGGCGCGTTTTTAGGGGTCGCGACAGGCTCGACAACCGTTTCGGGAGCAACGTAAACCTGAGCTTCTTCAGCGCCGCGCCGCAGCACCGCTTCAACATCCTGCAGGGCTTGCGCCGGGGTGCTCTGGAACACGCGTTTGCCGACAAACCGCGCCATATCCACCGGCGCGCTGGTCACCAGCAGGACCCACTCTGCGGCGTCGAGAGTGGCCGCCGACAATTGCCGCTCCGGATGCGTGGCATCCACCACTTCAACGCAGGTCATCCAGCCCTGACGCTGGGCCGCTGCATCGAGCAAACGGGCGCACAGCACACTGGTGACCATGCCGTTCGGGCAGGCCGTAACAATGGCTAACTTCATGACAAACCCTCTTATTGTTCTGTCAGGGGACGCACGCGTACACCCTGTTCGAGCTGCGCCAATTGCGCGGTATCGCCGATGCCGAAACCGATTTGAGTGACCGCCATCGCGGCAATCGCCGTGGCGGTGCGCAGGGTCTGCTCTGGCGTATCGGGCTTTAGCAAACCATGGAGCATGCCGGCCAACAACGAATCGCCCGCGCCCACGGTGCTGGCAACGCTGACCTTGGGGGGTGTGGCATGCAGCGCCGAGCCGACACTGAACCAGTTCACGCCCTCGGCACCGTGGGAAATCACCACGTGCTCGATGCCTTGCGCGTGCAAGCGGCTCGCGGCGTCGGCTTGTGCCGCGACCGACACAACCTCGCAGCCCAGCGCGTCCGCCAACTCTTCTGTGTTGGGTTTGATCAGCCACGGACCGGCCTTGAGCGCCGCGCGCAATGCCTCGCCGCTGGTGTCGAGGGCGACGTTCAAACCGAGTTTTTTCAAGCGTACAATCAACGCCTGCAACCACTGCGCGCTGACGCCCTGCGGCAAACTTCCGGCGACGACGACCGCATCATGGCCGGGCGCAATCTGATCGAGACGATCCAGCAATGCCTGCTGCGCCGCTTCACTCACTCGCGGCCCTGGACCGTTGAGGTCAGTGATGCGCCCGTCGCTTTCCGCCAGCTTGATGTTGCTGCGAATCTCACCGGGAACGCGGATAAACGCGTCGACAAAACCGCGTTTGGCAAACAGGGTTTCGAACGCCTGCAGATTGTCTTCCCCGAGAAAACCGCTGACGGTCAACTGATGCCCAAGGTCGGCCAGCACCTGCGCCACGTTTATGCCTTTGCCAGCGGCGTGGGTGTGCATGGCGTCGCTGCGGTTGACCTGACCGGGTTCAAGGCGCGGCAACTGGACGGTCAGGTCCAGCGCCGGGTTGAGGGTCAGGGTTAAAATCCGGGCCATTACAGAGCCTCCACTAATGCGCGCACTTCATTGGCGCTGCCCACGGCCAGGGCCTGTCGGGCGAGAATTTGCGTCTGGGCGAGGCTGAGTTCGCGAATCCGCGCCTTGACCTCGGCAATGCTGCGACCCGACACACTGAGTTCGTCCACACCCAGGCCGACCAATACCGGCACCGCCAGCGGGTCCGCCGCCAACTCGCCGCACACCCCGACCCATTTGCCATGGGCATGCGCCGCGCGCACGGTGATGTCGATCAATTGCAGCACCGCCGGGTGCAAGCCGTCGGCCTGAGCGGACAAGGTCGGATGACCACGGTCGATGGCCAGTGTGTACTGGGTCAGGTCGTTGGTGCCGACGCTGAAGAAGTCGACTTCCCTGGCCAACACCGGCGCCAGCAAGGCGGCCGACGGCACCTCGATCATGATCCCCAGTTGCAAGTCGGCGACCGGGATTTCCAGACGCAAGCGTTCGGTCATGTCCCGTGCCTGACGCCATTCATCGACGCTGCCCACCATCGGAAACATGATCCGCAGCGGACGGTTATCGGCGGCCCGTAGCAAGGCGCGCAACTGCGCTTCCATGATCTTCGGGCGTTGCAGCGTCAGGCGAATACCGCGCACGCCGAGGAACGGGTTTTCTTCTTTGGCGATGGGCCAATACGGCAGCGGTTTGTCGCCACCGACATCGAGGGTGCGCACCACCAGCGGCCGACCGGCCAGGCCGTCGAGCACGCGACGGTATTCAACTTCCTGGGTGGCCTCGTCCGGCGCCTGCGGGTGGGCCATGAAAATCAGTTCGGTGCGCAACAGGCCAATGCCTTCGGCACCCTGCTCCACCGCGCTGGTGACACCGGCGCTTTCACCAATGTTGGCGAACACTTCGACCGCGTGACCATCGGTGGTCAGCGCCGGTTGATGACGTTGTTCAGCGGCCACTTTCAGGCGCTGTTCGCGGGTGTCGCGTTCTTCGGTGGCGCGTTGCAAGGTCAACGCATCAGCGTCTACGTGCAGGCGACCGCGCTGGCCATCGATCAGCAACGGCGTGCCCGGCGCCAGCAGCAACACCGCCGCACCGGCACCGACCAGCGCCGGAATACCCAAGGCTCGGGCCACGATGGCGCTGTGCGCCGTGGCGCCACCGCGCGCCGTGAGAATACCGGCGACACGCGCCGGATCGAGATGTGCGACGTCGGACGGACC
Source organism: Pseudomonas sp. B21-040 (assembly GCF_024748695.1). Lineage (NCBI taxonomy): Bacteria > Pseudomonadati > Pseudomonadota > Gammaproteobacteria > Pseudomonadales > Pseudomonadaceae > Pseudomonas > Pseudomonas sp. B21-040. The sequence goes on along the minus strand of NZ_CP087176.1, from coordinate 889,197 downwards.
GACTTCGTCCATCACCAGAATGTAAGGTTGGTCAGGCTCTTTCGGCGTTTCAACGCCGCTCAGTTGCGCCAACACGCGCCGACCGATGTCACGCAAGTCCGCCGCACGCTCGGCGAGCAAGGCGTCCTGCAACGACTCCTGTTGCCGGGCCGCCGCTTCGATCACCGCCATCCACGCCGCTTCAGCGCTTTCACCTTGCTTGAGGCGGGTGTCGACTTCATCGCTCAGTTCCGGGTCGTCGAGCATTTCCTGGTGAGTGATGAAAATTTCGCGGATGGCCTTGGACGTGCTGCGTTCAATCAAGCCTTCGATGTCTTGGCGCACCTGCGCCAGTGCCTGTTTGAGGCGCTCGCGTTCAGTTGCGGCGGACTCACCGCGCAGCGGGTAATCGATGGTTTGCAGCACTTGAATATGGGCCGGGCCAATGGCAATTCCGGGCGCCGCGGCGATGGCTTGTATCAGGCTGCCGGACGCCGGGGCGAGCAGTACTTCGGCGACATCGGTGAGTTCTTCGCGCTGCTGACTCACGGCCGGCAACGGCTCGACTTCTTCACCGAGGCCTTCTTCGATGGCCGCCAGCAAGGCGGGCAAGGCATCGGCGGCAATGCTCGGTTCGGCAATGAACTCCAGCACCTGACCGCGACGGGCGCCGAGGCTGAGCAGTTTGCTCAGACTCTTCACCGACACCGCGCTGTCCTGGCTGTCGACGATACGTACGCGTATTTCACCTACAAAATTTTTCGCCAGTTGCGCGAGGATCTTCGCCGGGCGCGCGTGCAAGCCGTGGGCGTTGGCCAATGCGATGCGGGCGCTCGGCCAGTCCGCCGGCAATTCGCCGCCGAGGACTTCAAGCACTTTACGGCTGCTGGTGGCGCGGCCCAATTCGTGGCCGCGACCTTCAATCAGCAAGGCGCACAGGCGTTCGAGCAAGGCTTGATGAGCTTCACCCAGGCTGGCCAGGCAGAACAGACCGCTGAGCGGCTGGCCCAGATAGCGCATTGGTTTGTCCGGGGTGACGAAGGCCAGGCCCGGGCGCTTGACCGTTTGTTCGCTGTGCAACCACCACAGGCCATCGCCCAGCGGCAGTGCTTCGACCTGTTGCAACACAGCGGAAAAACCGTTGCTCACGCAATCGGCCTGGCGCAGCAAACGCGCACCGCGCCAGACCAGTTCTTCGAAGTCGTCGGCAGATACGCCGAGGCCAATCATCTGGGCATCCAGCGCCAGTTCCTGCGGCGCGCCTTGCAGCAGTTTCAACAGCGCTTCAGCGGAGCTTGCACGACGCAAGGCCTGGCCCAGATCGGTCTCGCCTAGGGCGCGGGTCAATAGCTGCAACAAGCGTAAATGCTCATCGGACTTGGCCGCGATACCGATCGCCAGGTACACGATCTGGCCATCGCCCCAGTCAACGCCTTCGGGAAACTGCATCAGCCGCACGCCGGTGGAAAACACCTGGTCGCGGGTTTGTGGCGTACCGTGGGGGATGGCAATGCCTTGGCCGAGAAAGGTCGAGCCCTGAGCTTCCCGTGCTTGCAGACCGGCCAGGTAACCCTCGGCAACCAGGCCATCGGCAACCAGATGCCCGGCCAACAACGCCAATGCTTCGGACTTATCCACAGCCGACTGGCCCATGGAAATCTGCTCTAGGGTGAGCTCGAGCATGCTTTCTCCTTTTTGGCGTCTGATGGCGCCAGGTATTGTTTTGAATGAATCAGCTTAGGCGCTTAGCCTTCACTTTTGGCGGTATCACGGCAGAACCGGCCAAAGGTGTTTATAACGCTGAAAATACGCTTGCTGAAACGTTTAATCTAGAATACTTGGCACGTTACTCGATAATGTCCCATCCTTGAAGCCCAACTTGTCGGATGTGGTTGGACAATAGTCGTCTGCCTGATTCGGGTAGGATTGGCGAAAATGTCGGGGCAAGCTCGAAAAAACAAGGAAATCCCGAGTTGAAACTCAGTGATATCGCACAGTTGGCCGGTGTGTCCGTAACCACCGCCAGTTATGTCATCAATGGCAAGGCTGAACAGCAACGCATCAGCAGTGCTACCGTCGAACGCGTGCGCGCGGTCGTCGAACAACATGGCTTTACGCCCAATCCTCAAGCGGCCGGTCTGCGCAGTCGGCACACCCGCACCCTGGGTTTTATTCTGCCGGACCTGGAAAACCCCAGTTACGCACGAATCGCCAAATTGCTGGAACAAGGCGCCCGGGCACGCGGCTATCAATTACTGATCGCCAGTTCCGACGATGCGCCAGACAGCGAACGACAATTGCTGCAACTGTTCCGCGCCCGGCGCTGCGATGCACTGATCGTTGCCAGTTGCCTGCCGGCCGGTGACGACAGCTACCGCCAGTTGCAGGCCAAAGGCATCCCGATCATCGCCATCGACCGGGTCATGGAGCCCGAGCATTTCTGTTCGGTGATCAGTGATGACCGCGAGGCCAGCCTGCAATTGACCCGCAGTCTACTGGACCCGCAGCCCAAGCAGATCGCCTTGATCGGCGCGCGCCCCGAGTTGAGTATCAGCCAGGAGCGCTCGGCCGGCTTCAAAGAGGCACTCGAGGGGTTCAAAGGCCAAGTATTGATCGAGCATGGCGAGTCGTTCAGCCGCGAATGCGGCAAGCAGTTGATGGAAGAAATGTTGCAGCGCCTGGGGCATCTGCCCGATGCGCTGGTCACCACTTCCTACGTGCTGCTCCAGGGCGTGTTCGACGCCTTGCACGACTTCCCGTTGAAAACCCGTCCGTTGCGTCTCGGTACGTTTGGCGACACGCAGTTGCTGGACTTCCTGCCGCTGCCAGTCAACGCCATGGCCCAACAACATCAACTGATTGCCGATAAAGCCCTGGCACTGGCACTGGCCGCCATCGAGCAGTCCGATTACCAACCTGGCGTGCAAGCCATCGCACGGACCTTCAAGCAGCGCATTCACCGGGACTGAACCGTGGAGCTGATCGACAGCCACACTCATCTGGATTTTTCCGATTTCGACGAGGATCGTCAGGCGCTGCTTGCCGAAAGCCGCGCATTGGGCGTGCGACGGATGGTCGTGCTGGGGGTGTATCAGGCCAATTGGCAGCGGGTCTGGGACCTCGTGCAAAACGATCCCGACCTGCATGCAGCATTCGGTTTGCACCCGGTGTACCTCGAAGATCACCGGCCTGAAGATCTGCGTGAACTGGCTGACTGGCTGACGCGTCTGGCCGGCCATCGACAGGTGTGCGCCGTGGGCGAGATCGGTCTGGATTACTTCATCGAAACCCTGGATCGCGAGCGCCAGCAGGCGCTGTTCGAGGCGCAACTGCAACTGGCGGCGGACTTCCATCTTCCGGCACTGATCCACGTTCGACGCAGCCATGCGGCGGTGATTGCCACGCTTAAGCGCTTTCGGTTGAAACGTGCCGGGATCATCCATGCCTTTGCGGGCAGCAAGGAAGAAGCTCGCGAATACATCAAGCTCGGGTTCAAACTGGGTCTGGGCGGTGCCGCGACCTGGCCGCAGGCGCTGCGCATGCACCGTGTGCTCGCCGAGTTGCCACTTGACTGCGTGGTGCTGGAAACCGACTCACCGGACATGGCCCCGGTCATGTTTCCCGGTCAACGCAACAGCCCGGCGCACCTGCCCGCAATCTGTGGCGCATTGGCGCAAATCATGGCAATCAGCCCCGAGCAGTTGGCCACCGTCAGCACGGCCAATGCCTGCGAGCTGTTCAACTGGTAATCAATCGGCGTGGGCTTTGGCGGCTTCCAGAATTAACGTGATGTGTTGCCGGCGCCGAGCAAATTGAATGACCAGAAAGTAAGCCAGAATCGCGATCAGTGAAAAATTCAGCTGTTCGACCACGCTGAGCATCCCGATCCATTCCATGACCAATGCCACCAGAATCGCCGAACACACCATCACCCGCGTGCTTGCCCGCAGCATGGAAAGTGAGTCCAGCGACTTGAAGCGCTTGATCTGTTTCGGATCACGCAACTGCAAGGCTTTATGGCAGTGAGTACAGGTAAACGATTCGTTGATAGCAATAGCGTTGAGTTGCCAGGCCTCGAGCACACGCGTGCTCCCGCAATGGGCGCAATGCCCCTGGACTCCAATTGTTGCGGCCGACATAACCGGGCCTCCTCAGGGCAGGTCAGAGTGATTGATCTTCCTCCATTGAAGACGAAAAATCTGAATACGCAGGAAATCAGGACCTTACCCACTCACAAAGGTAAAAGTTACTACAGATTATGCGCAAAAACTGTGGGAGCGAGCGTGCTCGCTCCCACAACTTTTACTCAAACCCTGAACGCGCTGATCAGGTGTTTGAGCTCCACCACCTGAGCGGACAACGCGCGGCTGGCATCTTCGGTCTGGTGCGCGCCTTCGGCGGTCCGTTCCCCGGCCCGGTTGATCTCGACGATGTTCTGATCAATGTCGTGGGCGACGGCAGTCTGCTGCTCGACAGCGGCGGCGATCTGCTGGTTCTGGTCAACGATCATGCCGACAGCGCCGAGGATGTTTTCCAGCGCCTGCTGGACCTTCTCCGACTGCCCGACCGTGCCATCGGCCACCTGATGGCTGATGCCCATGGCTTTCACCGCCGCGCCGACGCCGCTGTGAAGCTTGCTGATCATCTGCTCGATTTCTTCGGTCGATTGCTGGGTGCGCTTGGCCAGCGTGCGGACCTCATCGGCCACCACCGCAAAACCACGCCCCTGTTCCCCGGCCCGAGCGGCTTCGATGGCGGCGTTAAGGGCCAACAGATTGGTCTGTTCAGCGATGCTTTTGATCACCTCTAGCACGCGGCTGATGGACTGGCTGTCGCTGGCCAGTTGATTGATCACCAGCACCGACTGATCGATCTCGCTGGCCAATTGCGCGATGCTGCCCTGCTGGGACGCCACCAGCCCGCGACCGCTGATGGTCTCATCGTTGACACTGTGGGCGCTGCTGACTGCAGCGGCGGCACTGCGCGCCACCTCAAGGGAGGTCGCCGACATTTGGTTCATGGCAGTGGCGACCTGTTCGATCTGACTACGTTGCCCGGCCACCGCCTGGTTGCTCTGGGTAGAAACGCTTTGAACCTGCCCGGCCTGGCGCTCGACCTCGTTGACGGTCTGCCCGACGCGTTCGATCAGGTCATGGATTTTCTTCACGGTGCCGTTGAACACCTCGCCCAGCTCACCGAGTTCATCACGACTTTCGGCGCGGAAGGTCACCGTCATGTCGCCCGCAGCGACCGTGTCCATCATGGCGCCAAGTCGTTTGAGGGTGGTGCGGGTGGACGCGTAGAAGCCGCCGTAAAGGTAAAAAATCAATACAAACACCACTGACAACGCCACGGCCTGCAAGACCATGTGAGTGCGGTTCTGCTCCAGTCGCTGCTGCAACTGGGAACCCAGGAACTTCAGCGTGGCTTCGTTGAGTTGGTAGGTCTGGTCCATCAGGGCAGTGACTTGATCGTAAAAACCCTGCCAGGGTGCATCGAGGGTGTCTGCCATCACCACTTTTTCTTCGAACAGCTCACTGGCTTTTTTCAGGGAGGCTTTGCTGCTATCGGCTTGAGCGGCCAGGGTTTCATGCGCCGCTTTGCTGGAGCCCAGTGCATCCTGCAATTTCAGGCTGTATTCGCCCTGGAGTTTTTCGATCTGCGCCAACAACTCATCGAACCGAGTGCTGGATGCCGAGTTGAGAAAGCCCTGCCCCAGGGAATAGGACCCCATCGCCCGGCCATCGCCCAACAGTTGGGTCACAGGCGGGGTGACGTTGGTGATCAGTTCGCTCAGTTGACGCATGTCGCTTTGGCTGTCACGGCTGAGGCCAGCCTGAGTGGCGATGATCTGGCTGAAAATCTGCGCATTACCAAGCAGCTTGCCGATCATTCCGCTTTTGCTTTGCAGGGAGGTTTCCGCTTGCTGGGCCTTGAACGCCGCGATCATTTCATCGCGTTTGCCGTTGAAAACGCTGATCTGCTCCGGATCTGTGGTCATCGCCGTCAGTCCTTGCAGACGCGCCAGGATACTTTGCCCTAGCGTGCCGATCTGCGACTCGATATTGCCGGCCTTGCCAGACTGCCCGAGTGTGACGTTGATCTGCACCAGATTGTTCAGGGTTTCCAGGTCTCGCCGCAGCGTCAGGCCGCTGCCCAGCAGGTCGAGGCTCTGCAGTTCAACTTGTGTGCCCTGAAACTCACGATAGGAATCGCGCACCAGATAGAAGTTGGTGACTAGCATCGGCACCAAAAACAGCACACTGATCAGGCTGAACTTCATGCCGAAGCTCAGTCGATTCATCAGCGCGACGGCGGGATAGAGCAAGCTCTTCACTGGAAGTCTCCCTTTGCATTCTTATTTTTATTTGGCAGGCGCAGCTCAGCGGCAGATAGCCACTATTCAGCGCTATCCCTGTATATCTTAAATCGGCAGGTGGTTTTGTAACTTAAGGTTAACGGGAGGAGGCACAGGCCCGCAGCAGCCTGCATGCGGCTGCGAAGCATGCACCGTGGTTTGGCAGGGTGAACGCGTCGTTTGGATACATGGCGGCTGTGCAGCCGGACGCAGGCAGCGCCAGCTGCTACAGGCATCGATGGGTTACGGCAGGACGGTCCACAGCGCGAAACCGGCGTACCAGAGCACTGCCGCGCGCAATAGCAACTCCCAGATCCGGTCCAGATTGTTGATGCCATCCGGCCCGACGACCGGTGCAGGAATTTCACCGGCCACCAGCCCAACCTTCTCGATCAACTGGGCGGCGCTGATGTTCCAGTTCAGCAACTCATGCAACATCACCCGACTAACGGCGACAAAATTGCCGACCAGCGAAAAACTCGCCGCCAGCAACCGCACCGGTACCCAATCAAAGGCATGACGCAATTGTGCCGCGCGTTCGACCACGCCCGGGTTCTGCCCATGCTCTTCGGCCAGCGCCAACAGGCGATAACTCAGGGCCGCGACCGGTCCGAGCAGGAAGTACCAGAAAATCACCGCAAAGAAACTCTGGTAGGCCTCCCACAGCAAGTGCGCTTCGACCCGCTCCAGCAATTGCTCGCCGCTGTCGGCGCAAATATCCAGGTCCCGTTTGGCCACATGCGCGGCAGCTTGCAGGTCTTCGCGGCGCCAGGCATCGCGAAACGGACCGAGACCGGCCAGCAAGTCACCGCGTCCCAGGCTGTAAATCACCACCAGCAAATGCACCGGTAACGCCAGCAGACCGTAAGCCACCGGATCCAGCACCACCAGCAGCAAGCCCAGCAGCGCGACCGGCAACAACACCAGGATGACCAATATCAACCATGGCCGGTCGATCAGACGTGGCGTGACCTCAAGCTTGTTCAGCTCGCGCACCCAACCGCCATCACGCTGGACCCGATGACGCAGGGCCGAGAATTTCTCGATCCATACCGCCAACAGCAACACCAGAAAACTCATTGTCCTTCCTCTTTTGCCAGGGCTGCGCGATAGCGTGCCCAGTCGAACGCGGGTCCTGGATCGGTCTTGCGCCCCGGTGCAATGTCGCTATGTCCGCAAATACGCTGCGCGGTGATGCCGGGATAAGCACTTTGCAGTTGGCGGGTCAAAGCTGTCAGCGCGTGATATTGAGCATCAGTGAACGGCAGATCATCCGTGCCTTCGAGCTCGATGCCCACGGAAAAATCGTTACAGGTTTCCCGGCCCTCGAAACTTGAAACACCAGCATGCCAAGCCCGATCAAGACAAGAGACAAACTGAGTGACAGTACCGTCACGCTCAATCAGAAAGTGGGCCGACACCCGCAAGTCAGCAATGCCTTCAAAATAAGGATGCTCCGTGACATCCAGACGATTCTGGAAGAATTCCTGCACTTTGCCAGTGGCGAACTGCGCAGGCGGCAAGCTGATGTTATGGATCACCAGCAGGGAAATTTCGCCCGAGGGGCGCGCATTGTGGTTGGGTGAGAGGCATACATGCACGTCCTGACACCAACCGCTCGCGAGGTCCAACTGCATACAGGTTCCTTCAACGAAGTCTGTGTTGGCGCTCAGTATGCCGCGATAGCCCCTCGGGACGCGATCACTTGCCGCCATTGAGTCGGCGCTTCGCACTGAAATAGACGCTGCAGGCGGGCATCGACTTAGCCAGCGAATCGACCAATTGCAGCCCTCAGCGTCAACGGAACACCTCGGACACCTTGGGTTGATTCGTGCCATGGCCCTATAATCGGGGCACTTTGTTTGTGGAGTCCGTTATGCCGAATCTACGCCTCGCCGATTTGACTGCCGAAATCGAAGCCAACGTACGCCGTGCGTTGCGTGAAGACATCGGCAGCGGCGATATCACCGCGCAGTTGATCCCGGCCGAGCGCCTGGCAAAAGCCACCATCATCACCCGTGATGCCGCCGTCATTGCCGGCACGGCGTGGGTCGATGCTGTGTTCCGGCAACTGGACCCGCGGGTTGCGGTGCATTGGCAGGTCAAGGATGGCGAGCGGGTAATACCCAATCAGATTCTGTTCCACCTGGAAGGTCCGGCGCGCTCACTGCTCACCGGCGAACGCAGCGCGCTGAACTTCCTGCAAATGCTGTCGGGCGTGGCCACGCGTGCGCAATACCTGGCGGACTTTGTCGCCAATACTCAAGTGAAGCTGCTCGACACCCGAAAAACCCTGCCTGGCTTGCGTCTGGCGCAAAAGTACGCCGTCACCTGCGGCGGTTGCCATAACCATCGTATCGGCCTTTACGACGCCTTCCTGATCAAGGAAAACCATATCGCTGCCAGCGGTGGCATCCCGGAAGCCATTAACGCCGCCCACAAGATTGCACCGGGTAAACCGGTGGAGATCGAAGTGGAAAGCCTGGATGAGCTCAAAGAAGCGCTGGCGGCGGGTGCCGACATCATCATGCTCGATGAATTGAGCCTGGATGACATGCGCGAAGCCGTGCGTCTGAACGCAGGCAAGGCAAAACTGGAAGCCAGTGGCGGGATCAACGAAAGCACGCTGCTGCCCATCGCCGAAACCGGGGTGGATTACATCTCGATTGGCGCGATGACCAAGGACGTGAAGGCTGTCGATCTGTCGATGCGGTTAAGCCTCTGATCGAGCCTTGTAGAACGAAAAACGCCAGCCTTGTTCAGGCTGGCGTTTTTGTCAGACCACCAGATTGTTCATCTCGCAGTACTCTTCCCACTCAACGCCCAACACCTCGGCCGCCTCCTTGTGCAGTGCCAGGCGTGCAGCCTCGTACTCTTCCGGGGTCGAAGTGTACTTGAGCGTCAATTCCCACGGCTGCAAGCCCTGGGCCTCGGCCTCGTCCTCGAACGCCCACTGGATCTGGTCTTTCTGATCATCGGCGGGCAGGTCTTTGATTTCGTCCATCAATTCAGGCGCGTCCAGCACGTACTTCTTCAGCGCTTCTGCGTGCCTGGCTTCCTGGGTCAATTCTTTAACGGTCATGTCGTTCTCGCTGATCTGGGGAATGGAAGATGGATCTGGATCATCAAGGATCTCTCTGACGCAAAAAACCGGTTGAAGCCCGGTTTATCTGGCCTTCAGAACCATTCGGGGATCATCTGAAAACTGCAAAGCGGTGCTTGTGCAAGCTTCGAATATAGGACGTTTGCTTGCCGATTTATATGGACTTTTACATCAAATCTACAAAAAAAGACTGGAGGAACCTTTCTGAAAATTTTGTCTCGCGTCGCAGGAACAACACGTAAAAGGTAAAGTCATAGCGATGTGCCATATAAGCACTTCACAAGGAACCCTAGTGATGTCCGGTCTTACCAAATGTTCGTCTGCCCTTCTCTCTGCTGGCACGGCTGCCCTTCTTCTTGGCAGCCTGGCGCTGTCAAATACCGCTCAAGCCTTGGAGTACAACACCGACAGCGCTTCGACTTCCGATAAATTTCTCGCTTTCCACAACTATTACGGCAAAGACGTGATGGTCAGATCCAGCGTCAGTACCGAGGATGTGGAGAAATTACAAAGAACCATAAAAACCAATACGGCTGATCTGGAAGAGCTGAAGAAAACCGTCAGTGAACAAGCGCGCCTCATCGAAGAGCTCAAGCGTAACAACGGCTCCAGTTCCAGCTCCAACGCCAGCGAAGTGACCAACCTCAAGCGTACCCTCGGCGAACACGAAACCGGCCTGAAAAATCTCGCCAAGGCAATGGACGAACTCAAACGCAACAGCGGTTCGAGCTCCAGCACCAACACCAGCGAAATGACGGACCTCAAGCGTACCGTCAGCGAACAGCAAAACGGCCTGGTCGCCATGGCCAAGCAGTTGGACGAGCTCAAGCGCAACAGTGGCCAGAGTTCCAGCTCTAGCTCCAGCGAAGTTTCTGATCTCAAACGCAACGTCAGCGAGCAGGATAACAACCTGAAAAAGCTCGCCAGTCAGATGGACGACCTCAAACGCAGCAGCAGTTCGAGCTCCAGTTCCAGTTCCAGTTCCAGCGAAGTGGCCAGTCTCAAGCGCTCAGTCGACGAACAGGATAATGACCTCAAAAGACTCGCCAGCCAGGTCGAAGACCTCAAGCGCAGTGCTGGATCGAGTTCCAGCTCAAGCTCCAGCGACCTGTCCAGCCTGAAGCGGGAAGTCAGCGATCAAGACAATCAACTGAATCAGCTCAAACGCGAGGTGGATGATCTGAGCAGAAAGGTGAAATAAACGGGGGAATGGTGCCCGAGACAGGAATCGAACCTGCGACCTTCGCGTTACGAGTGCGCTGCTCTACCGGCTGAGCTACACGGGCGGTGGGCTAAACCTAGCACCGGTCGCAAGGTCCGGCAACTTGAGGCTCGCCACAGTCATTTCAACAGACAAAAAAATGCCCCGCCGTTTGCACGGCGGGGCATTTTATTACACTAAGGAGTTGGGCTGATTAAACGCCCGAAGCCTTGGCTGCTGCTACGTCTTTGATGGACAGCTTGATACGGCCGCGGTTGTCCACGTCCAGTACCAGTACTTCCACTTCCTGGCCTTCTTTCAGGATGTCGGTCACTTTCTCAACGCGAGCGTCGCTCAGCATCGAGATGTGAACCAGACCGTCCTTGCCTGGCAGGATGTTGACGAATGCGCCGAAGTCGACGATGCGCTCAACCTTACCGACGTAGATCTTGCCGATTTCAGCTTCAGCGGTGATACCCAGAACGCGCTGGCGTGCCGCCTCAGCCGCTTCCTTGGTTTCGCCGAAGATCTTGATCGAGCCGTCGTCTTCGATGTCGATCGAAGCCTTGGTCTCTTCACAGATCGCACGAATGGTCGCGCCGCCTTTACCGATGACATCACGGATTTTGTCGGTGTCGATTTTCATCGCGATCATGGTCGGAGCGTTTTCCGACAGTTCGGTACGCGACTGGCCAATGATCTGGTTCATCTGACCGAGGATGTTCAGGCGCGCTTCCAGGGCTTGGCCCAGAGCGATCTCCATGATTTCTTCGGTGATGCCTTTGATCTTGATGTCCATCTGCAGCGCGGTAACACCCTTGGCGGTACCGGCTACTTTGAAGTCCATGTCGCCGAGGTGGTCTTCGTCACCCAGGATGTCGGTCAGGATGGCGAATTTCTCGCCTTCTTTAACCAGACCCATCGCGATACCGGCAACCGGTGCCTTCATCGGAACGCCAGCGTCCATCAGGGCCAGGGAAGCGCCGCAAACGGAAGCCATCGAGCTCGAACCGTTGGACTCGGTGATTTCCGACACAACACGAATGGTGTACGGGAACACGTCAGCGGCAGGCAGCATGGCTGCAATCGAACGACGGGCCAGACGGCCGTGACCGATTTCGCGACGACCAGCGCCACCCATGCGACCACACTCACCTACCGAGAATGGAGGGAAGTTGTAGTGCAGCATGAACGGGTCTTTTTTCTCGCCTTCCAAGGTATCCAGCAGTTGTGCGTCACGGGCGGTGCCCAGTGTTGCAACAACCAGAGCCTGGGTTTCGCCACGGGTAAACAAAGCCGAACCGTGGGTCTTAGGCAGAACACCGACTTCGATGTTCAACGGACGTACGGTCTTGGTGTCGCGGCCGTCGATACGTGGCTTGCCGTTAACGATGTTTTCGCGAACGGTGCGGTATTCGATTTCGCCGAAAGCCGCTTTGACTTCGCTGGAGGAAGGTTGGCCTTCTTCACCGGACAGCTTGGCAACAACCTGGTCTTTCAGCTCACCCAGGCGAGCGTAACGGTCGGCCTTGATGGTGATGGTGTAAGCCTGGGAGATCGCGTCGCCGAACTCGGCACGGATAGCGCCCAGCAGTGCGGTGGCTTCAGGCTGTGGAGCCCAGGTCCAGGTCGGCTTGGCAGCTTCAGCGGCCAGTTCTTTGACAGCGTTGATCACAACCTGGAACTCGTCGTGAGCAAACAGTACCGCGCCCAGCATCTGGTCTTCGGTCAGCTCTTTGGCTTCCGATTCAACCATCAATACGGCTTCCGAAGTACCGGCAACGACCATGTCCAGGCTCGAAGCTTTCTGTTGTTCGTAAGTCGGGTTCAGCAGGTAACCGGTGCTTTCATGGAACGCAACGCGGGCAGCGCCGATCGGGCCATCGAAAGGAATGCCGGAGATGGCCAGGGCAGCCGAAGTACCGATCATCGCAGCGATGTCCGGATCGGTCTTCTTGCTGGTGGAAACGACGGTGCAGACGACCTGCACTTCGTTCATGAAGCCTTCTGGGAACAGCGGACGGATCGGACGGTCGATCAGTCGGGAAGTCAGGGTTTCTTTCTCGGAAGGACGGCCTTCGCGCTTGAAGAAACCGCCAGGGATCTTACCGGCAGCGTAAGTCTTTTCCTGGTAGTGAACGGACAGAGGGAAGAAGCCCTTGCCTGGATCGGCTTGCTTGGCACCAACGACAGTCACCAATACGCTGACGTCGTCGTCAACGGTGACCAATACTGCGCCGGAGGCCTGACGGGCGATACGGCCAGTCTCGAGGGTAACGGTCGACTGACCGAACTGGAATTTTTTGATTACCGGGTTCACGGTGTCCTACCTTCTTTTGTGGCTCTTGGGGAACTTGTCTTCTTGCGAAATTCTTGGGCAATGTCGGGAGTCGGCCCAACGCCTGTCCAGGGTAAAACGTATATCCAGATAAAACTTGAGGCTGGGAGCCTGCCATGCGCCAGCGGGAAACCCCTGACGCACGGCAGACAACCAACCTCTAGCGCAATCGCTTATTAGCGACGCAGACCCAGGCGACCGATCAGAGTCTGGTAACGACCCAGATCCTTGCCTTTCAGGTAGTCCAGCAGCTTACGGCGCTGGTTTACCATGCGGATCAGACCACGACGGGAGTGGTGATCTTTACCGTTGGCCTTGAAGTGACCTTGCAGCTTGTTGATGTTGTGGGTCAGCAGTGCAACTTGCACTTCTGGCGAACCAGTGTCACCAACAGCTTGCTGGTAGTCAGCTACGATTTGAGCTTTTTCTTGAACGTCGAGAGCCATGAGGCAATCCTTTTATCAGGAAACTGTTTCAGAAAAACAGTTTCAACAGGCCAGGGACAAATCCCTGTATCTAAAAATGAGTAGTGACCGTGCCTGTTAACAGCCACCCTCGTCCGGTCATTCTGACCGAATCAGTCGACGCGGCGCGATGCGCCCGTCTTCGCTCACTTCACCGATACCGATGAAGCGACCGTTGTGATCCTGTACCCGTACCATGCCAAATTTCGGTGCATCCGGGGCTCGAACCGGTTGGCCGTTAAGCCAGTAGAACGAGCTGTGCTCCGAGAACTGCAACAGCGGCCAATCCAGCAGGCCACTGTCCGATGGCATCAGGAAGCGATCAACCGCCTCGTTGCCGCCTTCGGCATGTACCGCTTCCAACTCTTCAAGCGTGACCGTCTGCGCCAGCGTGAAAGGCCCGGCCTGGGTACGTCGCAATTCAGCAACGTAAGCGCCACAACCGAGTTTCTCACCGATATCTTCCACCAGGGTGCGGATATAGGTGCCTTTACTGCAATCCACCGCAAGCCGCGCAGTATCACCCTCAAAGGCCAGCAAATCCAAGCGCGCAATAGTAACAGAACGCGGTTCGCGCTCCACTACTTCGCCAGCACGGGCCAGCTTGTACAGCGGCTGCCCATCACGCTTGAGCGCCGAGTACATCGGCGGTATCTGACTGATTTGCCCACGAAAACCGGGTAAAACAGCTTCGACATCGGCGCGACCAACGGTCACCGGGCGTTCCTGCAAAACTTCGCCCTCGGCATCGGCCGTGGTGGTGGTTTTGCCCAATTGCGCCAGGGTTTCATAAGCCTTGTCGGAGTCGAGCAGGTACTGCGAGAACTTGGTCGCCTCACCGAAGCACAACGGCAACACCCCGGTGGCCAGCGGATCAAGACTGCCGGTGTGCCCGGCCTTCTCGGCGTTGAGCAACCAGCGAACCTTCTGCAACGCGGCGTTTGAGGTGAACCCCAACGGCTTGTCTAGCAGGATAATGCCACTGACGTTACGACGGATACGTTTGACCTGAGCCACCGATTACTCCTTGGCGTCTTCGGGTTCAGCGGCTACCGGGTGCTGATTGTCTTCAGCCACCGCTCGCTCGATCAGGGCCGACAGGTGCGCACCACGCACGACGCTTTCGTCGTAGTGGAAGTGCAGCTGAGGAACGCTGCGCAACTTCATTTCGCGGGCCAACTGCATACGCAGGAAACCAGCGGCGGAGTTGAGCACCTTGATGCTTTGTGCGATGTCTTCGGCGTTGTCCTGCCCCATCACGGTGATGAAGATCTTGGCGTGACCGACGTCACGGCTGACCTCAACAGCGGTAATGGTGACCAGCCCGACGCGCGGGTCTTTGACTTCACGACGGATCAGTTGTGCCAGCTCACGCTGCATCTGATCGCCGATACGTTGGGTACGGCTGTATTCTTTTGCCATGTCTTGTTACCTGTTACTGCCCCACGGTGAAACCCGAGGGGTCTGAAAGCGGCAAACGCCCGGCCTGACAAAAGCCAGACCGGGCGTTGCGTTTAGAGTCCTGACGCTGCGCCGCGCATCTGCATGCGGCGGCTCGACGTGGCCCTTGAAGTGCGCGAGTTAGAGGCTGCGAGCAACCTGAACCTTCTCGAAGACTTCGATCTTGTCACCGACTTTGACGTCGTTGTAGCTCTTCACGCCGATACCGCATTCCATGCCGGCACGTACTTCGGAAGCGTCATCCTTGAAGCGGCGCAGGGATTCCAGCTCGCCTTCGAAGATAACGATGTCTTCACGCAGTACACGGATTGGACGGTTACGGTGAACAACACCTTCGATAACCATGCAACCGGCGATCGCGCCAAACTTCGGCGAACGGAACACGTCACGCACTTCAGCAGTACCCAGGATGTTCTCGCGAACATCGCTGCCCAGCATACCGGTGAGGGCTTTCTTGACGTCTTCAATGATGTCGTAGATCACGTTGTAGTAACGCATATCCAGACCTTCCTGCTCGACGATCTTGCGAGCGCCAGCATCGGCACGCACGTTGAAGCCGAACAATACAGCGTTGGAGGCCAGTGCCAGGTTAGCGTCGGACTCGGTGATACCACCCACGCCGCCACCAACAACACGCACTTGCACTTCGTCGTTACCCAGGCCGTTCAAGGCACCGTTCAACGCTTCCAGCGAACCACGGACGTCGGATTTGAGGACGATGTTGAGCGTCTTCTTCTCTGCCTGACCCATGTTTTCGAAGATGTTTTCAAGCTTGCCGGCGTGAGCACGGGCCAGCTTGACTTCGCGGAACTTGCCTTGACGGAACAGAGCCACTTCACGGGCTTTCTTCTCGTCCGACAGCACGCTCATCTCATCGCCAGCGTCCGGGGTACCGTCCAGGCCGAGGATCTCGACAGGGATGGAAGGACCGGCTTCTTTGATCGGCTTGCCGTTCTCGTCGAGCATGGCACGTACACGGCCGTAGTTCGAACCGACCAGCACCATGTCGCCTTGGCGCAGGGTACCGTCTTGAACCAGAACGGTTGCAACCGGGCCACGACCTTTGTCGAGACGCGATTCAACCACGACGCCACGGCCAGGAGCCGATGGAGTCGCTTTCAGTTCCAGAACTTCGGCTTGCAGCAGAACAGCTTCGAGCAACTCGTCCACACCAGTACCGACTTTCGCCGAAACCGATACGAACGGGGTGTCGCCGCCCCACTCTTCCGAGGTCACGCCGTGAACCGACAGCTCGCTACGGATGCGATCGAGATCAGCGCCCGGCTTGTCGATTTTGTTCACTGCAACAACCAGTGGAACACCGGCAGCCTTGGCGTGCTGAACGGCTTCAATGGTCTGCGGCATCACGCCGTCGTCCGCTGCAACCACCAGGATCACGATGTCGGTCGCCTTGGCACCACGGGCACGCATTGCGGTAAACGCGGCGTGACCCGGGGTGTCGAGGAAAGTGACCATGCCGCGATCAGTTTCAACGTGGTACGCACCGATGTGCTGGGTGATACCGCCGGCTTCGCCAGCAGCTACCTTCGCACGACGGATGTAGTCGAGCAGCGAGGTTTTACCGTGGTCAACGTGGCCCATGACGGTCACAACCGGTGCACGGGAGAACGTCTCACCTTCAAACTTCAGGGACTCGGCCAGGGAATCTTCCAGGGCGGTGTCGCTGACCAGGGTCACTTTGTGGCCCAGTTCTTCGGCTACCAGCTGAGCAGTTTCCTGATCAAGCACCTGGTTGATGGTCGCTGGAGTACCCAGTTTGAACATGAACTTGATGATTTCAGCAGCCTTGACCGACATCTGATTGGCGAGATCGCCAACAGTGATGGTCTCGCCAATCTGCACATCACGCACGACAGGGCCGGTTGGGCTCTGGAAACCGTGGGCGTTGCGTTTCTTCAGCTTGGCCTTGCCGCGACCACCACGACGGAAGCCATCGCTTTCTTCGTCGGTAGTACGTGGCGCAACACGTGGCGCAGGCGCTTTCTCTTTGACCGAAGCACGATGCGGAGCGTTTTTGCGCTCGCCATCACCACCGCCGCTGCGACGATTGTTATCGTCGGCACGTGGTTTGTCCGGACGGCGCTGTTCGTTCTGCTTGTTGCGAACGTCAGCAGACGGTGCTGGTGCAGCCGCTACAACCGGCGCGCTTTCACGCACAGGTTCAGCAACTGCAGCAGGCGCTGCAACAGCGTCAGTCGAACCGTTTTGCGCAGCAGCAGGCTGGCGACGCGCTTCTTCTTCGGCGCGACGCTTGGCTTCTTCTTCAGCCTTCTGACGGGCAGCATTTTCTACTGCGCGACGTTCATCCAGTTCGCGTTTGCGCTCGGCTTCGATTTCTTCCGGGCTGCGCTGTACGAAAACTTTCTTTTTGCGGACTTCAACGCTGATGCTTTTGCTGCCAGCAACACGCAGGGTGCTGGTGGTTTTACGCTGCAGCGTGATCTTGCGTGGTTCTTCCACTTTCGCCTTGTGGCTGCTTTTCAAGTGAGTCAGCAACGATTGCTTCTCACTGTCAGTCACACTTTCTTCGGCGGCGGTGTGCGGCAGACCTGCCTCACGCATCTGCTGCAACAGGCGCTCTACCGGTGTTTTGACCTCATCGGCCAGTTGTTTCACCGTGACTTGCGTCATGCACTTCTCTCCTCAGGCCGCGCCTAATTACTCGAACCAGTGGGCTCGGGCGGCCATGATCAACTTGCCGGCACGATCATCGTCAATGCCGTCGATGTCGAGCAGGTCGTCAATAGACTGCTCGGCCAGGTCTTCGCGGGTAATTACGCCGCGCACCGCCAGTTCCATCGCCAAATCCTTGTCCATACCCTCAAGCGAGAGCAGGTCTTCGGCCGGATGGGCGTCTGCCAGCTTTTCCTCAGTAGCGATGGCTTTGGTCAACAAACGATCCTTGGCACGAGCGCGAAGCTCGTTGACGGTTTCTTCGTCAAAGCCGTCGATGTTGAGCATTTCTTCCAACGGTACGTAGGCAATCTCTTCCAGGCTGGTGAAGCCTTCATCTACCAGCACCTGCGCCAGGTCTTCGTCGACTTCCAGCTCGTCGATGAAGTTGCGCAGGATGTCGCCGGTTTCTGCTTGCTGCTTAGCCTGGATGTCCGATTCGGTCATCACGTTCAGGGTCCAGCCAGTCAATTGGCTAGCCAGACGCACGTTCTGACCACCACGACCGATGGCCTGAGCCAGATTGTCTGCGCCAACGGCGATGTCCATTGCATGGGCATCTTCGTCAACGATAATTGCCGCAACTTCAGCCGGGGACATGGCGTTGATTACGAACTGAGCCGGGTTGTCGTCCCACAGGACGATGTCCACACGCTCACCGCCCAACTCACCCGACACTGCCTGGACGCGCGAACCGCGCATACCGATGCAAGCGCCCTGCGGGTCGATGCGTTTGTCCTTGGAGCGGACCGCGATCTTGGCGCGCGAACCCGGATCACGGGATGCAGCCATTACTTCGATCAGGCCTTCAGCAATTTCCGGCACTTCGATGCGGAACAACTCGATCAGCATTTCCGGCGCGGTGCGCGACAGGATCAACTGCGGGCCGCGGTTCTCGGTGCGGATTTCCTTGAGCAGCGCACGCAGACGTACGCCAACACGGAAAGTTTCGCGAGAAATGATGTCTTCACGAGCCAGCAGCGCTTCAGCGTTGTTACCCAGGTCGACAATCACATTGTCGCGGGTCACTTTCTTCACGGTGCCGGAGATGATTTCCCCCAGGCGCTCGCGATAGGCATCAACGACTTGAGCACGCTCGGCTTCGCGAACTTTCTGCACAATGACTTGCTTGGCAGTCTGTGCAGCGATGCGGCCGAACTCGATGGACTCGATCTTTTCTTCGACTACATCACCAACCTTGGCACCAGGATGCGTTTCCGCAACCTTGCTCGGCCAGGTTTCGATGGCCGGATCGTCCAGATCTGCTTCTTCGACGACCGTCCAACGACGGAATGTCTCATAAGCACCGGTGTGGCGATTGATTTCCACACGCAGATCGACTTCGTCCTCGAAACGCTTTTTGGTAGCAGTGGCCAGGGCCAGCTCCAGCGCTTCAAAAATTACGTTTGCCGGTACGCCCTTTTCATTGGATACCGACTCAACAACCAGCAGTACTTCTTTGCTCATCGTACGCCTCGCCTTTCGCAAGCCATTGGATCCGCGGGATCCGCGTCTCAGTCAAAACTGGGAATAATGTTGGCCTTGTCGATCATATCGATCGGCAACAGGAACTCATGGTCTTCCACCTGCACCACGACGTCCTGTTCTTCTACACCGCGCAGAAGGCCCTGAAAGTTGCGTCGTCCTTCAAAAGGCGAGCGCAGCTTGATCTTCACTTGTTCACCGGCAAATTTTGCAAACTGCTCAATAGTGAACAGAGGGCGTTCCATGCCAGGCGAGGAAACTTCAAGGGTGTATTCAACGGCGATTGGATCTTCAACATCCAGGACACCGCTGATCTGACGGCTGACAATGGCGCAATCGTCCACCAGCACGCCGCCCTCTTTATCAATATAAACGCGCAACATCGAGTGACGACCCTGAGCCGAAAACTCGATACCCCAGCATTCATAGCCCAGGGCCACGACCACCGGGGCCAACAAGGCCTGCAACTCTTCTAGCTTGCTCGACACCTGAACCCCCTCGTGCATGTATGTGCATGCTATGCAAAATAAAAAAATGGGCGAAACGCCCATCCTTGAAACGCCGTCGAACAGCGGCGTTGAAAGTGTCCAGCTAACAAAAAGCCCCTTAAAAGGGGCTCCTTAAACTGGTTGCGGGGGCCGGATTTGAACCGACGACCTTCGGGTTATGAGCCCGACGAGCTACCAGACTGCTCCACCCCGCGACAAAGCTGGGGCGGAAGTATACGACCGATCCCCTACAGGGTCAATGTAACCTTCCACCTGCAAGAAAGCCCGCAACAGCGGGCTCTCCTGACTAATTGGTACCGAGAAGGGGACTCGAACCCCTACACCCTATGGGCACAACCACCTCAAGGTTGCGTGTCTACCAATTCCACCACCTCGGCAATACTACGTTTGAAACCCTTCTTACTTCTGCTCTTGAGCTGGAGGCACGTCAGTCGCTGGAGTAGCCGACTTTTGCTCTTGAAGCACCGGGACATCATCAGAAGCCGGTTGTTGCTTTGGAACTTCCAACACCGCTGGGTTTGGCAAACCTACTTGAGTCAGCTGGTGAGCTTTCTCTTTAGCAAAGTAACCTAACCCTAAGCTGGTTATGAAGAAACCTGCGGCAAGTATAGCAGTAAACTTACTAAGAAAGGTAGAGGAACCTTGGCTTCCGAACACAGTATTTGAAGCACCTGCTCCGAAAGACGCACCAGCATCTGCACCTTTACCCTGCTGTAGCAATACCAGAGCAACTACGCCCAATGCACCCAGCAGATGAAAAACGACTACGACTGTTTCCAGCATTTTTTCAGTTTCCCGCGGCGCGACAGATCGCACCGAACTCATCTGCATTCAGGGAAGCCCCACCAATGAGACCCCCATCGATATCCGGCATGCCGAACAGTTCGACCGCATTGGCCGCCTTCACGCTGCCGCCGTATAGAAGCCGCACACCTTGTGCGATTTCAGAATTCTTTTCCGCCAACTGCGCCCGAATGGCTGCATGCACATCCTGCGCCTGTTGCGGCGAAGCCGTCAGCCCGGTGCCAATGGCCCAGACCGGCTCGTAAGCGATCACAGCCTTTGCAAACACACCAACACCCAGCTCGTCGATAATGCTGTCCAGCTGAGCTGAGACAACTTCGATCGTTTTCCCAGCTTCACGCTGCTCAAGGGTCTCCCCTATGCACAACACCGGAATCAAGCCAGATGCCTGTGCCGCTGCGAACTTGCGAATCAGCACTGCATCCTGCTCGCCCATTATCTGGCGGCGCTCGGAGTGCCCGACAAGCACCAGGGAACAACCTGCATCCACCAACTGACTCGGTGCAACCTCACCGGTCAACGCACCTTGCTCGGATTCCACCGCAGAGTCCTGCGCGCCGACCGAGATCGACTTTCCTTGCAAGCCATCAATCACTTGATTGATATGCAGGCAAGACGGGAATACCGCTACATCAACACCGCTCGGCAAGGCTAAGTCACGAAGGCCGTTGATCAGCTCAGCGACGCTGGCGCGGGTACCGTGCATCTTCCAGTTACCAGCTACCATAGGGCGACGCATGCTGTACCTCGTCGGTCAAAGTGGGCGCAGATGTTACCCAACACAATCAAGGCTGGCAAGCCGAATTCAGGCAGAAACTTCAGTAACCAGTTTTGCCAGCTCTTCTGCGTAACCACGAACCTGCGTTTCGTCTTCGCCTTCGACCATGACACGTACCAATGGCTCTGTACCGGACTTGCGCAAGAGCACACGACCACGACCCGCCATAGCCTTGGTGACACGGTCGCTGGCTTCCTTAACCGCCGGATGATCGAGCGGGCTGGCACCACCGCCAAACCGGACATTGATCAACACCTGAGGGCACTTGCGAAGCGCTTGACGAGCCTGAGCCAGGCCCTCGGAGCGCCTTTTAAGCGCCATCAGCACCTGCAAGGCAGCAATGATCGCATCGCCTGTAGTGGTGTGATTGAAGCAGACGATATGACCCGAGTTTTCACCACCCACCAGCCAGTTACGCTCCAGCAAGTCCGCGATGACATAACGGTCACCAACATTGGCGCGAACAAAAGGAATCGACAAGTCCGCCAAGGCCAATTCCAGCCCGAGGTTACTCATCAGCGTACCAACCACGCCACCTTGCAGCTTGTCGCGCCCATGCAAATCGCGGGCAATGATGTACAGCAGCTCGTCACCATCAACAATGGCACCGGTGTGATCGACCATCAGGACACGATCACCATCACCATCAAAGGCGATACCCAGATCGGCATGCTCGGCCAATACCGCTGCCTGCAGTTGCCCCATATGAGTTGAGCCACAGTTGTCATTGATGTTCAGGCCATTGGGCTGGGCGGAAAGCACAACGACTTCAGCACCAAGCTCACGGAATACACTAGGTGCAACCTTGTAGGTCGCGCCATGGGCACAGTCGATCACGATCTTCAGCCCAGTGAAGCTGGTGCCGGTCGGAACGCTGCTCTTGCAAAATTCGATGTAGCGACCCGATGCGTCGTTGATTCGCGAGACTTTACCGATTTTGCTCGACTCAACCACGGTCATCGGAGTATCTAGCAACTCTTCGATCATCAGCTCGATATCGTCCGGAAGCTTGGTACCTTTCCCGGAGAAAAACTTGATGCCGTTGTCGTCGTGAGGGTTGTGCGAGGCACTGATCACGATACCGGCTTCAGCATGAAATGTGCGCGTCAGGTACGCGATCGCCGGAGTTGGCATCGGCCCCAGGAGCATCACATCAGCACCTGCCGACGTCAGACCGGCCTCAAGCGCGGACTCAAACATGTAACCCGAGATCCGGGTGTCCTTGCCAACCAACACCTTGCAGGCGCCCATTTTGCGGAACGCCATACCAGCAGCCCAGCCCAGCTTGAGCATGAAGTCAGGAGTAATCGGGTATTCACCGACACGGCCACGAATACCGTCAGTACCAAAGTATTTTTTGCTCATAAGTGCTCCATCATTCTTATTCGGCTGATTCCACCGCGGCGATCATCCGCACCACGTCCACTGTTTCGGCTACATCATGGACGCGCAATATACGCGCCCCCCTGGCCGAAGCCAGCGCCGCAAGAGCCAAACCACCGTACAAGCGCTCTCCAACCGGACGATTCAAGGCCTGACCAATCATGCTCTTTCGCGAAACCCCGACCAACAGGGGCCGCCCCAAGGCATGCAGGGCTTGCATATGCTTAAACAAGCTTAGATTGTGCTGCAAGGTCTTCGCGAAGCCAAAACCCGGATCCAGAATAATCCGCTCTGGCGGGATACCCACCGATGCACACAGCACCATGCGCTCGGCGAGAAACTCGCCTACCTCCCTGGTTACGTCCTGATAGTGCGGATCATTCTGCATGTCGCCCGGCTCGCCGAGCATGTGCATCAGACACACCGGCAGCCCGGTAGCCGCCGCAGCGTCCAGGGCACCGTCCCGACGCAGCGAACGCACATCATTGATCAACCCCGCACCCAACCGCGCAGTCTCACGCATGACCGCTGGCGTGGAGGTATCGACAGAAATAATCACATCGAGCTCGCGATTGATTCGCTCAACGATAGGCGCTACGCGCTCCAGCTCCTCAAGCGGTGAAACCGCACGGGCACCAGGGCGGGTCGATTCGCCACCGACATCAATCAGCGTCGCACCCGCCGCCACCATCGACTCGGCATGACGCAGCGCAGCATCGAACTGACTGTATCGGCCACCATCAGAAAAGGAATCGGGTGTGACATTGAGGATACCCATGACATGCGTCTGGGCCAAATCAAGAACCCGGTTGCCGCAAGGCAACCGGGTCGAAGACGGAACAAAAGTCATTTCAAACCTTATACGTCAGCAGCCGGACCGCCGATCGGTGTTTCCGGACGCTCATCCTGCACCACCGGAGGTGTACCGGAAGTACCGGTGCCACCCGACCAGTCACGAGGCTCGCGAGGCGCACGACCCGCCATGATGTCATCGATCTGATCGGCATCGATCGTCTCGTACTTCATCAAGGCATCGGCCATGGCATCAAGCTTGTCACGGTTGTCCGTGAGAATCTGTTTGGCCGTACCGTAGCACTGGTCAATGATGCTGCGCACTTCGGAGTCGATCAGCTTGGCTGTCTCACCAGAGAAACTTGCACTCTGGCCGCCACCGCCGCGACCGAGGAATACTTCACCCTCTTCTTCGGCATACATCAATGGACCGAGTTTTTCCGACAGGCCCCACTTGGTGACCATGTTCCGCGCGATCTGGCTGGCACGCATGATGTCGTTGGACGCACCTGTGGTGACACCATCGAAACCCAAGGTCATTTCTTCAGCGATACGACCACCGTACAGCGAGCAGATCTGGCTGATCAGCGCGCGCTTGGACAGGCTGTAACGGTCTTCTTCAGGCAGGAACATGGTCACACCCAGCGCACGACCGCGCGGGATGATCGAGACCTTATAGACCGGATCATGCTCAGGCACGACACGACCAACAATTGCGTGGCCAGCTTCGTGATAAGCGGTGTTCTGCTTTTCCTTCTCGGACATGACCATGGATTTGCGCTCGGCACCCATCATGATCTTGTCTTTCGCCAGCTCGAACTCTTTCATTTCAACAATGCGCTTGCCGGCACGTGCAGCGAACAACGAAGCTTCGTTCACCAGGTTAGCCAAGTCAGCACCGGAGAAACCTGGTGTACCACGCGCGATCACCGCTGGAGCAACATCGTCACCCATCGGCACTTTACGCATGTGCACCTTGAGAATCTGTTCGCGACCACGAATATCCGGCAGACCGACCACAACCTGACGGTCGAAGCGGCCTGGACGCAGCAACGCAGGGTCCAGTACGTCCGGACGGTTGGTTGCCGCAATAACGATGATGCCGTCATTCATTTCAAAGCCGTCCATCTCCACCAGCAACTGGTTGAGAGTCTGCTCGCGCTCATCGTGACCGCCGCCCATGCCGGCGCCACGATGGCGACCGACGGCGTCGATTTCGTCGATGAAAATGATGCATGGCGCATGTTTCTTGGCCTGCTCGAACATATCGCGAACACGGCTGGCACCGACACCAACAAACATTTCAACGAAGTCGGAACCGGAAATGGTGAAGAACGGTACTTTCGCTTCGCCGGCAATCGCCTTTGCCAGCAAGGTTTTACCGGTACCCGGAGGGCCGACCATCAGCACACCACGAGGAATACGGCCGCCCAGGCGCTGGAATTTGCCCGGATCACGGAGAAACTCGACCAATTCGCCGACTTCTTCCTTCGCTTCGTCACAACCGGCAACGTCAGCCAGAGTGGTTTTCACCTGATCTTCAGAGAGCAGGCGCGCCTTGCTCTTGCCGAAGCTCATCGGCCCACCCTTGCCACCGGCTCCGCCCTGCATCTGCCGCATGAAGAACATGAACACGGCGATGATCACCAGGATCGGGAAGCTTGCGACCAGGAGTTGAGTCCAGATGCTTTGCTGTTCAGGCTGCTTGCCCTCGACCACGACGTGGTTGTCCACGAGGTCGCCGATCAGACCGTTGTCCTGGATTGCCGGACGAATGGTCTTGAAGCTGTCGCCATCGGTGCGTTTACCGGTAATCACGTAGCCGTCAACCGCTACGCGCTCGACCTTGCCATCCTTGACCTGCTGGATGAAGTCGGAATAGTTGAGGGTCTGCGGCTCGTTAGGGCTGGAGAAGTTGTTCATCACTGTCACCAGGACAGCCGCGATGATCAACCACAGGATCAGATTCTTTGCCATATCGTTCAATTAACTACCCTCTGAAGCAAGCTCCGCTAATGGCGCGCGCTTCGCATGATATTCACCGGCCTAACTTACTACATTACCTACGGCTCTGGCAGGCGCCGTCTGTAACCCTTTGTGAAACACTTTCTACACAATATTCGCTAATGCTCACGGGGCGAAATACGAAAAACCTATCGCCCCGCCAAAAAAACCTCGTTTTACTCACTACGCCCGCGGTAACCCCAAGCCAACATGTATTGCTCGCGGGAACTGCCACGAGAAGAGTCTGGCTTGATCATCTGGATCTTGTCGAATTTCCGACGAGCATCCTTCAGGTAAACATCAAACCCTTCGCCCTGAAAAATCTTGATCACGAAATTACCACCTGGCTTGAGTATCCGTTCCGCCAAATCAAGCGCCAGCTCGCAAAGAAACATGGCTTTTGGCATGTCCACTTCAGGCGTACCACTCATATTGGGGGCCATATCGGAAATCACAAGGTCCACCTGCGAATTACCCACGGCTTCAAGGATCCGCGCGAGCACTCCGTCCTCGGTGAAGTCACCCTGGATGAAAGTCACGTCCGGAATGCTGTCCATTTCCAGAATGTCCGAGGCGATCAGGCGCCCCTGACCACCGATCAGACGGCTAGTCACCTGCGACCAACCCCCGGGCGCCGCACCCAGGTCGACAACGCTCATGCCGGGACGGATCAGATTGTATTTCTCCTGGACCTCCAGAAGTTTGTAACTCGCACGCGAGCGGTAGCCATCCTTCTGCGCCTGCTTCACATAGGGATCATTGACATGTCTTTTCAGCCAACCAAGGCTTGTCTTGGAACGCGCCATTGGGCACCTCGATGATAAGGGTCGTGATTAATTGGGCGGATCCACGAGCCCTCGGGTAAAATGGCCGCCATTTTACAGAATCCAGACGAAAGGGTCAGATTATGCCGCTCACTCAAGAGCAGAAGAAACAGTACAAATCCATTGGCCACCATCTGAAACCAGTTTTGATTGTGGCTGACAACGGTTTGACTGAAGGTGTGTTAGCCGAATTTGAACGCGCTTTGGCGGATCACGAGCTGATCAAAATCAAGCTCAACATCCTCGATCGCGAATCGCGCCTGGCGACCATTGCAGAACTCTGCAAGGTTGGCAAAGGGGATCTGGTTCAAGTCATCGGCAAGATGGCACTGATTTACCGCAAGAACTTCAGCGTCAACAAGCAGCTGTCGAACGTCCATCGCTTCAAGTGATGACAAGGGTCAAGGGTGTGCCTCGCGCACCCTGCCACTCCCTCCTGGCACCGGTTGTAACACCAGCAGCAGCCCGGAAAACCCCAACACCAGATAGCTGAACACCTGCCAACGCACCGCATCCGGCCAAGCAAAGCGCACCGCGAAAAACATCGCACACGCATACAGCGCCACCAGCAGCAGTTGCCCGCGAATATCGCGCCATAGACTGGCAAGGCCCTCGGTCTGAACCAGCACCAAAGCCTGAAAAATCACACACGCTGCGGCAAATCCCACCATCAGCGCATTCAGCATGCCTGCAATTTCGTCGATCAGCAGCGGCGCCAGGCCTATTTGACCCAGCGCCGGCGCCAGACCGATGTGTAACAGCCACAGGCCGCCAACCCACAACATCTGAGTCAGCTGCCAACCCATCGCGCCCGCACGTAGCGGGCGCAGGTCTTTAGATGTGGCGAACTTCGACAATCTCGTACTCGATGACGCCGCTTGGCGTTTTCACCGCCACCACATCACCCTCTTCCTTGGCAATCAAGGCGCGGGCCAGTGGCGATCCAACCGAAATCTTGCCCAGTTTGAAATCAGCCTCGTCTTCACCAACGATGTGGTAAGTCACGCGCTCATCCGTCTCAACGTTGGCAATCTCAACGGTGGTACCGAAAATCACTTTGCCTGTGTGAGGAATGCTCGTAACGTCGATGATGACCTGATTCTGAATCCGGCCTTCGATGTCACGAATACGCGCCTCGACCATACCCTGCTGCTCACGAGCAGCGTGGTATTCGGCGTTTTCCTTCAAGTCACCCAACTCGCGGGCCGTACCGATGTCCTGGCTGAGCTTCGGACGGACGACCTTGGTCAGGTGAGTATGTTCTTCTTCCAGGGCGCGAGCGCCCTGAACAGTCATTGGGTACTTGGTTATGCTCATGCCTTCAATCCTGCGTGTAGATCCTGCAAGCGGCGCACGGTCTTCTCGGGACCGAACTTCAGCGCTTCGCAGATAGCTTCGCCAGCAGCAATAGTCGTGGTGCAGTAGATCTTGTGCTGCAAGGCATTACGACGAATGGAGTACGAATCAGCGATCGACTGACGGCCTTCGGTGGTGTTGATGATCAGGGTGACTTCGTCATTCTTGATCATGTCGACCACGTGCGGACGACCCTCGGTCACCTTGTTCACACGACGCACTTTCAGGCCTGCGGCTTCGATCAGCTTGGCAGTACCGGCGGTGGCAACCACTTCGAAGCCCAAGTTGATCAGATCACGAGCCACGCCTGCAACCAGTGGCTTGTCGTCATCACGCACGCTGATGAATGCGGTACCGCCGGTCGGCAGCACTTCGCTGGCGCCCATCTGGGCCTTGGCGAATGCTTCACCGAAGGTATCGCCCACGCCCATCACTTCACCGGTGGACTTCATCTCTGGGCCCAGGATCGGGTCCACGCCAGGGAATTTGGCGAATGGGAACACCGCCTCTTTCACGCTGTAGAAGTTCGGAATGATTTCTTTGGTGAAACCGATTTCTTTCAGGGTTTTACCAGCCATCACGCGAGCGGCGATCATGGCCAGGGACACACCGATGCACTTGGACACGAACGGTACGGTACGGGAAGCGCGCGGGTTGACTTCGATGACGTAGATGTCTTCGCCTTGCAGCGCCAACTGAACGTTCATCAGGCCGACAACGCCGAGTTCCAGGGCCATTTTCTTGACCTGTTCGCGCATCTCGTCCTGGATGTGAGCAGGCAGCGAGTACGGCGGCAGGGAGCACGCGGAGTCACCGGAGTGAACGCCAGCCTGCTCAATGTGCTGCATGATCGCTCCGATCACCACGTCGGTGCCGTCGCAAACCGCATCCACGTCCATTTCGATGGCGCAGTTGAGGAAGTGGTCGAGCAGCACAGGGCTGTCGTTCGACACTTTCACCGCATCACGCAGGTAGCGCTTGAGCTCTTCTTCTTCGTAGACGATTTCCATCGCGCGACCGCCCAGTACGTAGGACGGACGAACCACTAGCGGGTAACCGATCTTGGTGGCAGCACGAATCGCTTCGTCTTCGCTGCGCACGGTGGCGTTTGGCGGCTGACGCAGGTTCAGACGCTCGACCATTTGCTGGAAGCGCTCACGGTCTTCGGCGCGGTCGATGGCATCAGGGCTGGTACCGATGATTGGTACGCCGGCTTCTTCCAGGGCACGCGCCAGTTTCAGCGGGGTTTGGCCGCCATACTGGACGATCACGCCTTTGGGCTTCTCGACGCGAACGATTTCCAGCACGTCTTCCAGGGTAACCGGTTCGAAGTACAGGCGATCGGAAGTGTCGTAGTCGGTGGAAACGGTTTCCGGGTTGCAGTTGACCATGATGGTCTCGTAACCGTCTTCACGCAGGGCCAGTGCCGCGTGTACGCAGCAGTAGTCGAACTCGATACCCTGGCCGATACGGTTTGGACCGCCGCCCAGGATCATGATCTTGTCGCGGCCCGACGGCGCGGCTTCGCACTCTTCCTCGTAGGTCGAGTAGAGGTAAGCGGTGTCGGTGGCGAACTCGGCCGCGCAAGTGTCAACGCGCTTGTAGACCGGGAAGATTTCCAGCTTGTGACGGTGACGACGCAGAGCCTTCTCGGTCACGCCCAGCAGCTTGGCCAGACGCATGTCGGAGAAGCCTTTGCGCTTGAGGCGGAACATCAAGTCGCGATCGATGCTGGTCAGACCGAGGGTCTTGACCTTCTCTTCTTCTTTGATCAGATCTTCGATCTGTACCAGGAACCACGGATCGATCATGTTCATGCCGAAGATGTCTTCGACCGACAGGCCGGCACGGAAGGCATCAGCCACGTACCAGATGCGCTCGGCGCCCGGCACGGTCAGTTCGCGCTTGAGCACGCTCATGCTTTCCGGGTTGCTCAGGTCGAGCTTCTCGTCCAGGCCGCAAACGCCCACTTCCAGACCGCGCAGGGCTTTCTGCAAGGATTCCTGGAAAGTCCGGCCGATGGCCATGACTTCACCGACCGACTTCATTTGAGTGGTCAGGCGGGCGTCGGCTTTCGGGAATTTCTCGAAGGCAAAACGTGGCAGCTTGGTCACGACGTAGTCGATGGACGGTTCGAAGGACGCAGGCGTAGCGCCGCCGGTAATTTCGTTCGACAGTTCGTCGAGGGTGTAGCCGATCGCCAGCTTGGCAGCGATACGCGCAATCGGGAAACCAGTGGCTTTCGAGGCCAGTGCCGAAGAGCGGGATACACGCGGGTTCATCTCGATCACGACCATACGACCAGTGTCCGGGCAGATGCCAAACTGAACGTTGGAGCCGCCGGTTTCCACGCCGATCTCACGCAGTACCGCCAACGAGGCGTTACGCATGATCTGGTATTCCTTGTCCGTCAGGGTCTGTGCTGGCGCAACAGTGATCGAGTCACCGGTGTGCACGCCCATCGGGTCAAAGTTTTCGATGGAGCAAACGATGATGCAGTTGTCCTTCTTATCGCGGACAACCTCCATCTCGTATTCCTTCCAGCCGATCAGGGATTCGTCGATCAGCAGCTCTTTGGTCGGAGACAGGTCCAGACCACGGGCGCAGATTTCTTCGAACTCTTCACGGTTGTAAGCGATACCGCCACCGGTGCCGCCCATGGTGAAGGAAGGACGAATGATGCACGGGAAGCCCAGGCGCTCGAGAACGGCGTTGGCTTCTTCCATGCTGTGGGCGATACCCGAACGCGGGCAGTCCAGGCCGATGGACTTCATCGCCTTGTCGAAGCGAGAACGGTCTTCAGCCTTGTCGATGGTGTCCGCGTTGGCGCCGATCATCTCTACGCCGAACTTCTCCAGGACGCCTTCGCGCTCCAGGTCCAGTGCGCAGTTCAGAGCGGTCTGGCCGCCCATTGTTGGCAGCAGCGCATCCGGACGCTCTTTCTCGATGATTTTGGCAACGGTCTGCCACTTGATCGGCTCGATGTAAGTCGCGTCGGCCATGTCCGGGTCGGTCATGATGGTCGCCGGGTTGGAGTTCACCAGGATGACGCGGTAACCCTCTTCGCGCAGGGCCTTACAGGCCTGGGCGCCGGAGTAGTCGAATTCGCAGGCCTGGCCGATAACGATCGGGCCAGCGCCGAGAATCAGGATGCTTTTAATGTCTGTACGTTTTGGCATGGGTTTGTCACTCAAATCCGCAGGTCAGTCGGCAAGCCGTCTTGTTCAATCTTTGAAGCCTTGAGGGGACCGCCGGTGTCGGGACCGCCCTCAAGCCTTGCACCAATAAAGGTGAGCGATCAGCGTCGCTTGGCCATCTCATTGATGAAGCGATCAAACAATGGCGCTACGTCGTTCGGGCCAGGGCTGGCTTCCGGGTGACCCTGGAAGCTGAAGGCGCTCTTGTCGGTACGCTCGATCCCTTGCAGGGTGCCGTCGAACAGCGATTTGTGGATCGCACGGACGTTGGCTGGCAGGGTCGCTTCGTCTACCGCAAAACCGTGGTTTTGGCTGGTGATCATCACCACACCGCTGTCCAGGTCCTGGACCGGGTGGTTGGCACCGTGGTGGCCGTGACCCATTTTCAGAGTCTTGGCGCCAGAGGCCAGGGCCAGCAGTTGGTGACCGAGGCAGATACCGAAGACCGGAATCTCGGTTTCCAGCACATCCTTGATCGCCTGAATCGCGTAGTCGCACGGCTCAGGGTCACCAGGACCGTTGGACAGGAACACGCCGTCCGGCTTCATCGCCAGAACGTCTGCGGCCGGAGTTTGTGCTGGCACCACGGTCACGCGGCAACCGCGCTCGACCAGCATGCGCAGGATGTTCAGCTTGACGCCGTAGTCGTAGGCGACCACGTGGTACGGCAGCTCGGAGGCTTCGATCGTCGCGTGGCTGTCGGTTTTCAGATCCCAGACCGTCGAGCGCCATTCGTATTGCTCTTTGGTGCTGACGACTTTGGCCAGGTCCATGCCCTTGAGGCCAGGGAAACCCTGTGCAGCGGCGATGGCGGCGGCTTCGGAAATGTTGTCACCGGCCATGATGCAGCCGTTCTGTGCGCCTTTCTCACGCAGGATGCGCGTCAGGCGGCGGGTGTCGATACCGGCGATAGCCACAACGTTGTTGGCTTTCAGGTAATCGGACAGGGACATCGTGTTACGCCAGTTGCTCGCAACCAGTGGCAGGTCACGGATGACCAGGCCAGCGGACCAGACGCGGTCGGATTCGGCGTCTTCCGGCGTGGTGCCGGTGTTGCCGATGTGCGGATAGGTCAGGGTAACGATCTGTTGGGCGTAGGAAGGATCGGTAAGGATTTCCTGATAGCCGGTCATTGCGGTGTTGAACACCACCTCACCAACGGTTTGACCGTCGGCTCCAATGGCTTCGCCGCGAAAAATGCTGCCATCAGCAAGGGCGAGTATGGCTGGCTTAGTCAAGAAGACCTCCCGTAAATAAAGCCTGAAAGGGCGATCGCAGGTTGTAAAAAAGCGGAGTGACGTATGGACACGTCACCCCGCTTCTTCACTGAATTATTCTGCGCGCTTTTAGTGGACACACTAAAGCTGTAGCTTACAGAAAAAGGCATTTTTGGTCTACCGCCAATGAGCCCGAAAGGCTGGAGAATGCGACAGGATGTCGCTTGGCGGTGTAAAACCGGGCTCAAACACTGTGTTTGAACCCGATTTCGGGCGCATCTTAACGCAGATCGAGCACGTCTTGCATGTCGTAAAGGCCTGGCTCACGACCATCCAGCCACAACGCCGCTCGCACCGCGCCTTTGGCGAAGGTCATGCGACTGGACGCTTTATGCGTGATTTCCAGACGCTCGCCCTCACAGGCGAACAGCACCGTGTGATCGCCAACCACATCACCACCGCGAACAGTGGCAAAGCCGATCGTTTCACGCTCACGCGCACCGGTATGACCTTCGCGACCATAGACCGCGACCTTTTGCAGATCACGATCCAAGGCGCTGGCGATCACTTCACCCATGCGCAACGCGGTGCCTGAAGGTGCGTCGATCTTGTGTCGGTGATGCGCTTCGATGATTTCGATATCCGCCTCATCACCCAGCACACGTGCGGCCATGTCGAGCAACTTCAGCGACAGGTTCACGCCAACACTGAAATTGGCCGCGAACACGATCGGAATCTCCTTGCCCGCCTCAGCCAGCAACTGCTTCTGCGCCGCATCCAGCCCGGTAGTGCCGATTACCATGGCCTTGCCGGTCTTGCGGCAGAACGCGAGGTTTTTCAGCATGACTTCCGGGAGCGTGAAGTCGATCAAAACATCGAACTCGTCAGCGACCGCATCCAGATTGCCGGACAACGGCACACCAATACGCCCCAGCGAGGCCAGCTCACCGGCATCCACACCAATCAGCGTGCTGCCGGGGCGCACGATGGCCGCCGTCAGACCGGTCAGCGGCGCGCGCTGCTGCACGGCCTCGACCAGGATTTTGCCCATGCGCCCGGCAGCGCCCATCACAGCTATACGTCGCATGCCGACTCCTTACAAATCGCCGAAGAAGCGCTTCACGCCTTCAAACCAACCGGTGGTTTTCGGCGAATGGCTGTTGTCGTCTGCCAGGGAGCTACGGAACTCTTCCAGCAATTCACGCTGACGACGACCCAGATTGACAGGGGTTTCGACCGCGACACGACACATCAGATCACCCGCACCGCCGCCACGCACTGGCGCCACGCCTTTGCCGCGAACGCGGAACTGCTTGCCGGTCTGGGTCCCCTCAGGGATCTTCAGTTTGACTCGACCATCAAGGGTCGGAATCTCCAGCTCACCGCCCAACGCCGCATCGACAAAACTGATCGGCACTTCGCAGAACAGGTGTTTGCCATCACGCTGGAAGATCGCGTGCTCGCGCACATTGATCACCACGTACAGGTCGCCAGTCGGCCCACCCTGAGCGCCCGCCTCGCCTTCGCCGGACAGACGAATGCGGTCACCGGTATCGACACCGGCCGGCACTTTCACGGAAAGGGTTTTGTACTCTTCAACACGGCCTTCGCCGTTGCAGGAGTTGCACGGGTCGGAAATGATTTTGCCCTGGCCATGGCAACGCGGGCAGGTCTGCTGCACCGAGAAGAAGCCCTGCTGCATGCGGACCTGGCCGATACCGCCGCAAGTCGGGCAGGTAACTGGCGAGGAGCCTTTCTTGGCACCCGAGCCGTCGCACGGCTTGCAGTTGACCAGCGTCGGAACGCGGATGTTCACGGTGGTACCGCGCACCGCCTCTTCCAGGTTCAGTTCCAGGGTGTAACGCAGGTCGCTGCCGCGCTGGGCACCGCCACGGGAACCGCCGCGACCGCCACCGAAGAAGTCACTGAAGACATCGCCAAAGATGTCGGAGAAGTTCTGACCGCCAAAACCGGCACCGCCGCCACCCATGCTCGGGTCGACACCGGCATGACCGTACTGGTCGTAGGCCGCGCGCTTGCTGGAATCGGACAACACTTCGTAGGCTTCGTTAGCCTCTTTGAACATTTCTTCCGACGCTTTGTCATCGGGATTACGGTCCGGGTGATGCTTCATCGCCAAGCGGCGGTAGGCCTTCTTCAGGTCTGCTTCGCTTGAGCCACGCTCAACACCCAATACTTCGTAATAGTCACGCTTTGTCATAAGTCTTTGCACTCTTGAGGACGTTCGGCAAACCTCTCCTGAGCCTTGCCAAACTCGTTGAGCCCCAATACAGGCCCGGACCCAACTCACGTCAATTCAACGATCCTGGTCTTTGATTCATTGCGGTACTTGCGGCTCGAAAAGCAGGAGCATTCCCGGCCATACCAGCAGCACGCGAACGCTGTCGCATGCTGTAAAAATTCGCGTATTCCAGACACGCCAACGCGGGAGCAAGCTCCCGCGCGGCGACATCCTACCAGTCACCGCCTAAAGGCAGTCAACCGGGCGACCAACAACTTACTTGTGGTCTTTGACTTCTTCGAACTCGGCATCGACAACGTCGTCAGCCTTTTCAGCTTTTTCGTCGTGCGGTGCCGCGCCTTCAGCAGGCTGAGCCTGTTCGGCGTACATCTTCTGCGCCACTGGAGCAGAGACTTTCGACAGTTCTTCAACCTTGGCTTCGATTGCAGCTTTGTCGTCGCCTTTGACAGCGGCTTCCAGAGCAACAACAGCAGCTTCGATCGCAGTCTTCTCTTCGGCAGTCACTTTATCGCCAGCGTCAGCGACCATTTTGCGAGTCGAGTGAACCAGCGCATCGCCCTGGTTGCGAGCGGTTGCCAGCTCTTCGAACTGGCGGTCTGCGTCGACGTTGGCTTCAGCATCGCGAATCATCTGCTGAATTTCTTCCTCGGACAGACCGGAGTTGGCCTTGATCACGATCGACTGAGTCTTGCCGGTGGCCTTGTCTTTGGCGCCTACGTGCAGAATGCCGTTGGCGTCGATGTCGAAGGTCACTTCAATTTGTGGCACGCCACGTGGTGCTGGTGGAATGTCGGCCAGGTCGAACTTGCCCAAGGACTTGTTCTGAGCCGCTTGCTTACGCTCACCTTGCAGCACGTGAATGGTCACAGCGCCCTGGTTGTCATCGGCAGTCGAGAACACTTGCGATTTCTTGGTAGGAATCGTGGTGTTTTTCTCGATCAGCGCGGTCATCACGCCGCCCATGGTTTCGATACCCAGGGTCAGCGGGCTGACGTCCAACAGCAGAACGTCTTTGACGTCACCGGCCAATACCGCGCCCTGGATAGCAGCACCCATGGCAACAGCTTCGTCCGGGTTCACGTCTTTACGAGCTTCTTTACCGAAGAACTCGGTTACCAGTTTCTGAACCAGTGGCATACGGGTCTGACCGCCTACCAGGATCACGTCGTTGATTGCGCCAACGTCGATACCGGAGTCTTTCAGAGCGATGCGGCAAGGCTCGATGGTGCGCTGAACCAGGTCTTCAACCAGTGCTTCCAACTTGGCGCGAGAAATCTTCACGTTCAAGTGCTTCGGACCGGTGGCGTCTGCAGTGATGTACGGCAGGTTCACGTCGGTCGACAGAGCAGAGGACAGCTCGATCTTGGCTTTTTCAGCGGCTTCTTTCAGGCGCTGCATGGCCAGCGGGTCACCTTTGAGGTTCATGCCGCTTTCTTTCTTGAATTCGTCAACGAGGTAGTCGATCAGACGAATGTCAAAGTCTTCACCGCCCAGGAACGTGTCACCGTTGGTGGCCAATACTTCGAACTGGT
Organism: Pseudomonas sp. B21-040; assembly: GCF_024748695.1. NCBI lineage: Bacteria > Pseudomonadati > Pseudomonadota > Gammaproteobacteria > Pseudomonadales > Pseudomonadaceae > Pseudomonas > Pseudomonas sp. B21-040. The sequence goes on along the minus strand of NZ_CP087176.1, from coordinate 853,455 downwards.
GCTCGCCATCGACTTCAGCGATTTCGATCACGGAAACGTCGAAAGTACCGCCGCCCAAGTCGTAAACGATCACGGTGTGATCGCCCTTCGCCTTGTCCATACCGTAAGCCAGAGCGGCTGCGGTTGGTTCGTTGATGATACGTTTTACGTCCAGACCCGCGATGCGGCCGGCGTCTTTGGTGGCTTGACGCTGGCTGTCGTTGAAGTAGGCCGGAACGGTGATGACCGCTTCAGTCACTGGCTCGCCGAGGTAGTCTTCGGCGGTCTTCTTCATTTTCTTCAGAATTTCAGCCGAGATTTGTGGCGGCGACATTTTCTGGCCGTTCACTTCTACCCACGCGTCGCCATTGTCAGCCTTGGCGATTTTGTAAGGGACCATCTTGATGTCTTTCTGTACGACTTCTTCGTCGAACTTACGACCGATCAGACGCTTCACCGCATACAAGGTGTTGTGCGGATTGGTCACAGCCTGACGCTTGGCCGACTGGCCAACGAGGATTTCGCCATCGTTGGCGTAAGCGATGATCGACGGCGTGGTACGCGCGCCTTCAGCGTTTTCAATAACTTTGGCTACGCCGTTTTCAAGTACGGAGACGCAGGAGTTGGTGGTCCCCAGGTCGATACCGATAATTTTGCCCATGTTCACTCTCCCGAAACTTTGGATTTGGTTGCCGCAGCAGTGGTGGCTAACTGCGGTAGCACTTAAACGCTTGACTTATAAATGGGGGCCTTGCGGCCATTTTCAAGCCTGCTCATCAATCGAAGGCGAAACTGGCGCAGGCGCCTTGCTGACCACGACCATGGCCGGGCGCAGCAGGCGGCCATTGAGCTGATAGCCCTTCTGGAACACCTTGAGCACGCTGTTCGGCTCGACATCGGCGCTTTCCTGCATGGCCATTGCCTGATGCTGAACAGCGTTGAACGGTTCGCCATGCGGATCGATCACTTCCAGCTGATAACGCTTCAGGGTGTCCTGGAACATTTTCAGGGTCAGCTCGATGCCTTCGCGCATTGGACGGATGCTTTCGTCGTCCGGGTTGGACAACTCCAGACCGCGCTCAAGGCTGTCGATGATCGGCAGCAAATCGCCCGCGAATTTCTCCAGGGCAAATTTGTGAGCCTTTTCTACATCCTGCTCGGCGCGACGGCGGACGTTCTGCAGATCGGCGGCTACACGCAAAGCCTGATCCTGCGCGCCTGCCAGTTGCTCTTCGAGCACTTGTACACGAGCCGTCAGGTCATCGCCCGAAGCTTGTGGAGCCTGATCGGCGTCTAGATTTTGCGTATCCACTGTCTGTTCGTCAGCCATAGATTTCTCCTTTCAATATCGTCCGCGAGCTCAACTCGCGCTTCTGTCCCGGTATATGGGGCCGCAAAATCCAGCTTCAAGGGGATTCTTGCGATTACCCTTACAAAAAGCGCTGCATTGCGATTACCCGACGCACCGGGCATTTCGTCAGGCCAAGCAAATCGAGCCAAGCGAGGCCATTGTCAGGCACAAATAAAACACTGTATAAATAACCAGACCTAAAGCCTGGGAGCGGCCTTTATGCTGGTGCACCTGTCCGTACATAACTACGCCATCGTTGAACATCTCGATCTCGAACTCGATCGCGGGATGAGCGTGATCACCGGGGAAACCGGCGCTGGCAAGTCGATCATGCTCGACGCCCTGGGCCTGACTCTGGGTGACCGCGCCGACAGCGGCGTGGTCCGCCCAGGCGCAGACAAGGCTGACATCCTGGCCACCTTCGACCTTGTTGATATTCCGGAAGCCAGTGCCTGGCTCGCCGAGCGCGACCTCGAAAGCGATGGTCCCTGCATCCTGCGTCGAGTCATCACTGCCGAAGGCCGCTCCCGCGGCTACATCAACGGTACGCCCTGCCCTCTCGGCGACCTCAAGGCCCTGGGCGAGTTGCTGATCGACATCCATAGCCAGCACGAACACCAATCGCTACTCAAGACCGACACCCACCGCCGCCTCCTCGACGAGTACGCCGGAGCCACGGACCTTGCCCGCCAGGTACAACTGGCTGCCCAGCGCTGGCGCCAGACGCGCCAGGAGCTCGAACGCCTTTCCAACTCCGGCGACGAGCAGCGCGCTCGCCATCAATTGCTCAGCTATCAACTCGAAGAACTCGAAAACCTCGGCCTCGGCGAAAACGAGCTGGAACAACTGGAGCAGGAACACAAGAACCTTACCAACGCCGAAACCCTGCTGGGCATCTGCCGACAAGTCGTCGAGCAATGCAGCGAAAGTGATTCCGGCAACGTCCTGAACGCCCTGACCGCCAGCCTCAACCGTCTTTCGAGCGTGAACAATTCAATCGGCGCCCTGGGCGAAGCCAGCAGCCTGCTGACCAGCGCACAAATCCAGGTAGAAGAAGCCGTGGGCGAGCTGAACCGCTTCCTCGACAACTTCGACGCCGACCCGGCGCGACTGCAATACCTGGAAGAACGCCTGGATGCGATCTACACCATGGCACGCAAGCACCGCATCCAGCCGACCGAAGTCGCGGAGATGCAGCAACGGCTGCTGGATGAAATCGAAACCCTGAATGCCAACGACGAATCCATCGAGCGGCTCAGCGATGAGCTGGCCTCCTATGCCCGTCATTATCAGGAGCGCGCGCGTGAACTGAGTGACTTGCGCCATCAGGCGTCGAGCAGCCTGGCCAGCGCCGTGGAGCAGGAAATCCAGCGACTGGGCATGCCGGGGGGCCGCTTCACCATCGAACTACGACCCAACAGCAGCGATGAGCTGTTACCCAACGGGCTCGAACAGGTAGAACTGCTGGTGAGCGCCAACCCTGGACAGCCATTGAAAGCCTTGGCCAAAGTAGCTTCGGGTGGCGAACTGTCGCGGATCAGTCTCGCTATTCAGGTGATCACCGCACAAACCTCACGCGTACCAACACTGGTGTTCGACGAAGTGGACGTGGGTATCGGTGGTCCGACCGCCGAAATCGTCGGCCAACTGCTGCGTCGACTTGGGGAGCGGGGGCAGGTGCTGACAGTGACTCACTTGCCGCAAGTGGCTGCGCAGGGTCACCAACACCTGTTCGTACACAAGGTGCGGGGCGAGGATGCAACTCATACGGCTGTCTCCAAGCTGAGCAAAAATGATCGCATCGAAGAAGTGGCGCGGATGCTGGGAGGCATCGACCTCACCAAGGAATCTCTGGCACACGCGAAAAAAATGGTTGTTACCGCAAAAATTTAGGAACAGCAGACAGCACGAAGGCGACCCTGGGGTCGCCTTCGTTCGTTTCGCGAATCTGAAATTCGCGCGACATGCTTACTTTTTCTTGCGTACGTACAGCACCAGATTGTGATCAACCATCTCGAAACCATACTTGTCGACGATGGCTTTCTGCAGGCGCTCGATTTCTTCGTCGAAGAATTCGATCACTTCGCTGGTTTCGACGTTGACCATATGGTCGTGATGCTTGCCGTCATCCAGTTCGAAGACCGCGTGGCCTCCGTCGAAGTTGTGCCGCACCACAAGGCCAGCTGCCTCGAACTGAGTCAGTACACGGTAAACCGTGGCCAGACCGACGTCCTCACCAGCCTCCATCAGCGCCTTGTAAACATCTTCGGCACTCATGTGGCGTTGCTCGGCGGAATCGAGCATTTGCAGAATTTTGACCCTTGGCAGGGTCACTTTGAGGCCGGCTTTGCGTAGTTCGCTATTTTCAACCATGGTCAGCTTTCTCGCGATGCTGCTTCGCAGCTTCTCTTAATGCGGGTATGATCGGCGTTTACGTTGTCCCAGCCAAGATAGTGGAAGTCGCCCACCGATGCAAAACACCAAGCTCTTGCTAACCAGTTTCACCTTTGTGGGACTGCTCGCACTCGCCGGTTGTTCATTCCCCGGGGTTTACAAAATCGACATCCAGCAGGGCAATGTCGTCACGCAGGACATGATAGACCAGTTACGCCCGGGAATGACCCGCAAGCAAGTACGGTTTATCATGGGCAACCCTCTGTTGACTGACACGTTCCATGCCGATCGCTGGGATTATCTGTACAGCCTGCAACCGGGTGGCGGTGAACGCCAACAGGAACGCATTAGCGTTATCTTCAACCCAAATGACCAGCTTGTCAGCCTCTCTGGTGATTTCATGCCAGGCGTGAGCCGCGACGAAGCCATTCTCGGCAAGGACAAAGGCACCACAGTCACTGCGCCAGTTGAAAATGTCGAGAAGCCGAAACCGGAAAAACCGGCCAAGCCTGGTTCGTTGCTGGATCAGATCCAGAAGGACGTCGACGGTGTAGAAACCGTTCCAGTCCCGACGCCAGAACCGCTGGACACCACGCCGCAATAATTTGCGACGCAATAAAAAACCCGGAATTACCGGGTTTTTTATTGTCTGGCGTTTGACCGAATCACTGATTCCGGGCTTTGGCCTCGGCAGCCTTGGCTGCGCGCAACCGGCGAACCTCCTTCGGGTCGGCCAGCAAAGGCCTATAGATCTCGATGCGATCTCCAGCCAGAACCCGTCGACTGTCCGGATCAGCGACGACCTTGCCGAAAATCCCTACAGGGCAAGCCGCCAGATCCAGTTCCGGAAACGCTGCGCCAATGCCTGAGCATTGCACGGCGGCTCGCACCGTCGATGCTGCTGGCATCGTTACGCAGAGCAATACCTGGCGATCCACGGCGGCATACACCACTTCGACCTCAATCACCGACTCAACCATGTATCTGCTTGGCGCGCTGGCAGAACGCGTCCACCAGCGTGTTGGCCGCCTGATTGAACAAAGGCCCCAACGTTGCGCGAACAATCGGCCCGGCGTAGTCGAACGACAGGTCCAGACTGATCTTGCAGGCCTTCTCAGTCAGCGACTTGAACACCCACACGCCGTGCAATTGGGTGAAAGGACCTTCCTCGAGGTTCATTTCGATCGATTGCCCCGGCACCAGAGTATTTCTGGTGACGAAATGCTGGCTGAGGCCGCCCTTGGCCACACCCACGCTGGCACGCATGTACTCAGGCGAAATTTCCAGCACTTCGGCGGCCGAACACCACGGCAGAAACTCGGGGTAACGCGCTACGTCGTTGACCAGGTCATACAGCGCTTGTGCCGGATACGGCAGCAAGGCCGAACGTTGAATATGCGTCGTCATGTCAGCGTCACTTCCACAGCTGGGCGGCAAACACTACGAGAATGCCGATGGGCGCCACATAGCGCATCAAGAACAGGGACAGACCGAACAGCATCGGGCTGCGGATCGACAACTCGTCGCGCACCGCTTCACGCCCCATGATCCAGCCCGCAAACACCACGAAACACAAACCACCGAGTGGCAACATGATCCGTGAGGTAAAGAAATCGATCACACCAAAGAAGTCCAGACCACCGGTCGCCCCCCATTGGTAGAGGTGGAACATCCCGCCATCGTTCACGAAAAACTTGGCTTGCTTCCAGATATTGAAGGAAAACACGGTACCCAGACCGACGAACCAGCAGGAGAAAGCCAACCAGAACGTCACCCAGGCGCGGCGGATTTTGGTGCGTTCAACCAGGTAAGCCACCATGGGCTCAAGCAGCGAAATCGCCGAACTCCAGGCAGCAACCGCAACCAGCACGAAGAACACTACGCCCATCAACTGACCAAACGCTACGTTGCCGAAAGCAAATGGCAGGCTGACGAACATCAAGCCAGGGCCTTCGCTCGGGTTCAAGCCCGCTGCGAACACAATCGGAAACAATGCCAGGCCGGCCACCAGCGAAACGAACGTATCCAGCAGCGCCACGCCCACGACGGTGCCGGAAATCGACGAATGCTTTGGCATGTAGGCGCCATAGATCATGATCGAACCGACACCGACGCTCAGCGAGAAGAACGCGTGCCCCATGGCAGGCAGTAAACCGTCGAGTACTTTTTCCGGGTGGAAGTCGAACATGAAATGCACGCCTTCCATGAAGTGGCCGGTGGTCATGCTGTAACCCAGCAGCACGATGACCATCACAAACAGCAGCGGCATCATGATCCGCAAGCTGCGCTCAAGCCCGGCGACCACGCCTTTGGCGATCACCACGGCAGACAACAGCATGAAAATCGTGTGCCAAAGTGTCAGGCGCCAAGGATCGGCGATCACATTGCCGAAGTACGCGCCGACCTGGTCAGCCGTCACGCCCTGGAAGTCGCCTCGCCCCATGTCGATGATGTAATCCAGCGACCAGCCACCGACCACACTGTAGAACGACAGGATCAGCAACGCCGTGATCATCCCGGCAAATGCGCCCCACGACCATTTGGCCGAATGCCCTGCTTCAAGCGCCAACACCTTCAAGGCGTTGGCCGGACTTTGCCGGGCGCGACGACCAATCAGGGTTTCGGCCAGCATGACCGGCACACCGATCAGCGCGATACAGGCCAGAAACATCAGCACGAAAGCGCCGCCGCCATAGACGCCGACCATGTACGGGAATTTCCAGATACTACCCAGGCCCACGGCCGAACCGGTCGCGGCGAGTATGAAGACCCAGCGGCTAGCCCAACTGCCGTGGACAGAAACCTTGTCTGTCGACATCGTTATCACGCCCAAGCGTTCAAAAAAGAGGCCGCATTGTCCGGGATTCAATCAACCTGCTCAAGCACGTAGCGATACCGTAGCCGACTCGCGCGCAACTCCCTATAATGCCGCCCCTATGGCTAAACAGAAGAAACACCCAACAGGGACCATCGCGCAGAACAAAAAGGCGCGACACGATTACTTCATCGAACATCGGTTCGAGGCTGGTCTGGTCCTGGCCGGCTGGGAAGTAAAAAGTCTGCGGGCAAGCAAGCTGCAACTGGTCGACAGTTACGTGCTGCTCAAGGATGGCGAAGCCTGGCTGCTTGGCAGCCACATTACGCCCCTGATGACCGCCAGCACCCACGTCATTGCTGACCCGACCCGCACCCGAAAGTTGCTGCTCAACCGCCGCGAGCTGGAAAAGCTCGCCGCGGCCGTGCAACAGAAAGGTTATGCCTGCGTATGCTTGTCCTGGTACTGGAGTAAGCACATGGTCAAGTGCGAGATCGCACTGGGCAAGGGCAAGAAGGAATACGACAAGCGTGATACCGAACGCGAGCGCGACGCCGGTCGCGAGTTGCAGCGTGCGGTGCGCAACAAGGGCAAGGAAGACTAACTCTTTGCCTTGAGTTGATTGTTCCCACGCTCTGCGTGGGAATGCAGCAATGGACGCTCTGCGTCCGCCTTGTGACGCGAAGCGTCACGGGATGCATTCCCACGCGGAGCGTGGGAACGATCAGACTACATCCCTTTGCGCCGCTCCGCCCGAGCCATGCGCTGCACTTCCTGACGCACTTCCTCCAGCACTTCCTGCACATACAAAATGTGCCGGCTGGAGACTTCCCGCGCCTGCTCCGCCCGCCCCTCGATAATCGCCAGGTACAACTCCCGGTGCTGCGTGATCAGCATGTCGCGGGTTTCGGTGCGCTGCTTGTACATGCCGCCAATATTGGTCACCACGTTGCGCTTGAGCAGATCGAACAGCCCGCGAATGGTGTGCAGCAACACCGCGTTATGACTGGCCTCGGCAATCGCCAGGTGAAATTTCGCATCTGCCGCACCCTCTTCAGCCCGACTGACGTCATCGTGACGCGAATAACAGTCCTGCAACTCATCAAACGCGGCCGTCAGCCGCTCACGGTCCACATCGGTGGCACGCAAGGCCGCGTAGTAAGCGCAGGACGCTTCCAGCGTGTGGCGAAACTCCAATAGATCGCGTTGCGCCTCAGGGTTATTTTCCAACAGCTGCAGCAATGGATCGCTGAAGGTCGACCCCAACGAATCGACGACGTAATTGCCACCGCCCTGGCGACTGACCAGCAAACCCTTGGCCGCCAGCTTCTGAATCGCCTCGCGCAATGAAGGGCGTGACACACCGAACTGCTCAGCCAGCGTGCGCTCGGCCGGCAAGCGCTCACCAGGCTTCAGCGTGCCTTCCAGGATCATCCCTTCGAGCCGCTCGACAATATCGTCAGACAAACGGCGCTGACGAATCTGATCAAACCCCATAACTCAATTCTCCACGATCCCGACAGCTTGCCGGGATCTCTATTCTGGCCTATTGGCGCGACGCCAGCATCTGGCAAGACGACGCTCGATCAAACCGATCCGATGCGCTGCACACGGCTTATTCGACAAAAGTTTTAGGGCGGCAAATTGACACGCCGCGCATAAGGCTTTTACCCTAGCCAACAGCGATTGTAAATTGGTATTACCAATTAACCAAAAACGCTGCCCAGTGCCTGACCAACAACAATTAGGGGCCACCCCATATGCAAACCTGGCAACAGCTCTACACCCCGCTCGGCAGTCTCGGCGTCTCCGCCCTCGCAGCCGTCATCCCTATCGTGTTTTTCTTCCTGGCGTTGGCGGTGTTCCGCCTCAAAGGTCATGTGGCCGGCAGCATCACCCTGGCGTTATCCATCGCCGTGGCGATTTTTGCCTTCCAGATGCCGGTCGACATGGCGTTCGCCGCCGCCGGTTATGGTTTCGCCTACGGTCTCTGGCCCATCGCCTGGATCATTGTGGCAGCCGTGTTCCTCTACAAACTGACGGTCAAGAGCGGTCAGTTTGAAGTCATCCGCAGCTCGGTACTGTCGATCACCGACGACCAGCGCTTGCAGGTTTTGCTGATCGGCTTCTGCTTCGGCGCTTTCCTGGAAGGTGCAGCCGGTTTCGGCGCGCCGGTAGCGATTACCGCCGCACTGCTCGTTGGCCTGGGCTTCAATCCGCTGTATGCCGCGGGCCTGTGCCTGATTGCCAACACCGCGCCGGTAGCCTTCGGCGCCCTGGGCATCCCGATCATCGTCGCCGGGCAAGTGACCGGCATCGACGCGTTCAAGATCGGCGCCATGACCGGTCGCCAACTACCGCTGCTGTCGCTGTTCGTGCCGTTCTGGCTGGTGTTCATGATGGACGGCCTGCGCGGCGTCAAGGAAACCTGGCCCGCTGCCCTGGTGGCCGGTTTGAGCTTCGCCATCACCCAATACTTCACGTCCAACTTCATTGGACCGGAACTGCCGGACATCACCTCGGCTCTGGTCAGCCTGATTTCGCTGACCCTGTTCCTGAAAGTCTGGCAGCCGAAACGCGCCGCGGGCCAACACATTGTCGGTGCCGTCTCGGCGTCCGTGGTGACCGCCAGCGCCGGCGGCTTCGGTCAACCGCGCACCACCGTGGCCTCGCCTTACAGCCTCGGTGAAATTTTCAAAGCCTGGTCACCGTTCCTGATCCTCACCGTACTGGTCACCATCTGGACCCTGAAACCGTTCAAAGCCATGTTCGCTGCTGGCGGTTCGATGTACAGCTTCGTATTCAACTTCGCCATTCCGCACCTGGACCAAATGGTGATCAAGGTTGCTCCGATCGTGGCGGCGCCGACTGCCATTCCGGCGGTGTTCAAACTTGACCCGATTTCCGCGACCGGCACGGCGATTTTCTTCTCTGCGCTGATCTCGATGCTGGTTCTGAAGATCAACATCAAAACTGGTCTGACCACTTTGAAAGAGACCTTCTACGAACTGCGTTGGCCGATCCTGTCCATCGGCATGGTGCTGGCGTTCGCTTTCGTCACCAACTACTCGGGCATGTCTTCGACCATGGCTCTGGTGCTGGCGGCGACGGGTGCAGCGTTCCCGTTCTTCTCGCCGTTCCTCGGCTGGCTGGGCGTGTTCCTGACCGGTTCCGACACCTCCTCCAACGCACTCTTCAGTTCGTTGCAAGCAACCACCGCGCACCAGATCGGCGTCAACGATGTGTTGCTGGTGGCGGCAAACACCAGTGGCGGCGTGACCGGCAAGATGATCTCGCCACAATCGATCGCCGTGGCCTGCGCCGCGACCGGTCTGGTGGGCAAGGAATCGGATCTGTTCCGCTTCACCCTCAAGCACAGCCTATTCTTTGCAACGATAGTCGGCTTGATCACCCTGGCCCAGGCCTACTGGTTCACCGGCATGCTGGTGCACTAAGTACTACACGTTAAAAAGCAAAAACCGACGCCGGACCACGATTCCGGCGTCAGCAATTCACAACCCGGTCTGCAAGGCTGCTGAAAGCTTCCCTCTCTATATTCAGCAGCCTCAGCGGACGGATAACCGGGACCACCCGGAGACACGCCTGATGAGCGAGCTTTTTTACAACGCCGTGCCGAATGCGACCCGCGTCGCCCCGCCACTGCACGAGCCTCGGCAATACCCTAGCGAGAAACCGTCACGGGTTTACCTGTTCGGAACCTGCGTGGTGGACTTGTTCTACCCCGAAGCCGGGATGGACGCGATTCACTTGCTGGAACGCGAAGGTATTCGTGTCGAGTACCCGCAAGGGCAAAGCTGCTGCGGACAACCGGCCTACACCTCGGGTTACACCGAGCAGGCAAGGACGGTGGCGCGCTCGCAACTGGCGCTGTTTGCCGGGGATTATCCGGTGGTGGTGCCGTCGGGATCGTGTGCCGGGATGTTGCGCGAACACTACGCCGACTTGTTCAAGGACGAGCCGCAGACGTTGAAACAGGTTCAGGCCTTGGCGGCCAGGACGTATGAGCTGGCCGAGTTCCTGCTGTTTGTCTGCAAGGTGCAGCTCAAGGACAGCGGCGAGCCGGTCAAAGTGGCGCTGCACACGTCGTGCTCGGCACGCCGCGAAATGAACACCCACCTGCACGGTCGCGAGTTGTTGGCGCAATTGAGCAACGTAGAGCGGGTCAATCACGATCACGAAAGTGAATGTTGTGGCTTTGGCGGGACGTTCAGCGTCCGTATGCCAGACATTTCCGGTGCGATGGTGGTGGACAAGACCCGGTCGTTGAAGGAGTCCGGCGCGCACAAGGTACTCAGTGCCGACTGCGGTTGCCTGATGAACATCAACGGCTCGCTGGAGAAACAAAAGGAAGCGCTGCGCGGCCAACACCTGGCCAGTTTTCTCTGGCAGCGAACCGGAGGTGCCCGATGAGCACTTCCACGATTATTCCTACGGTTGCCGTAGAAGAGGATTTTCGCACCCGGGCTCACAAGGCTTTGGACGACAAGCAACTGCGAAACAACTTTCGCACTGCGATGGATTCACTGATGACCAAACGGGCAGCGTCCTTCAGCGATGCCCACGAAAGAGAACATTTGCGAGCGCTGGGCAATGCTGTCCGCGCCCGTGCGTTATCCAAGTTGCCCGACCTGCTCGAGCAGCTTGAACAGAACCTGACCCGCAACGGTGTGACAGTGCACTGGGCGGAAACGGTGGACGAAGCCAATGGCATCGTCCTCTCGATCATCCGCGCTCACGAGGGGCGGCAAGTGATCAAGGGCAAATCGATGGTCAGCGAAGAGATGGAGATGAACCATGTCCTCGAGGCTCAAGGCATTGAATGCCTGGAGTCGGACATGGGTGAGTACATCGTCCAGCTCGACCACGAGAAGCCTTCACACATTATTATGCCGGCGATCCACAAGAATGCCGGTCAGGTCGCGTCCTTGTTCCACGACAAACTTGGCGTGGAATACACAAAGGACGTTGACCAACTCATTCAGATCGGTCGCAGAGTCTTGCGGCAGAAATTCTTCGAAGCGGACATCGGCGTCTCCGGCGTCAACTTCGCCGTGGCCGAAACCGGCACCCTGTTGCTGGTGGAAAACGAAGGCAACGGGCGCATGACCACCGCTGTCCCACCCGTGCATATCGCCGTGACCGGCATCGAAAAAGTCGTGGAAAACCTGCGCGACGTGGTGCCGCTGCTGTCACTGCTGACCCGCTCGGCGCTGGGCATTCCGATCACCACCTACGTCAACATGATCTCCGGCCCACGCCAGGAGCATGAACTCGACGGCCCCCGGGAAGTGCACCTGGTATTGCTCGACAACGGTCGCAGCCAGGCGTTTGCCGACAGCGAATTGCGCCAGACCCTGAACTGCATCCGCTGCGGTGCCTGTATGAATCATTGCCCGGTCTACACCCGAATCGGCGGCCATGCCTATGGGGAGGTTTACCCTGGGCCTATCGGAAAAATCATCACGCCTCACATGGTCGGCCTGGCGAAAGTCCCGGATCATCCCAGCGCTTCATCGCTTTGCGGTGCTTGCGGCGAAGTCTGCCCGGTAAAAATTCCTATCCCTGCATTGCTGCGTCGCCTGCGGGAAGAGAACGTCAAAGCCCCGGACAGCCCGAATCAGGTCATGCGCGGTCAAGGCAGCAAGTATTCGCGCAAGGAACGGTTCATCTGGAACGCCTGGGCCAGGCTCAACAGTTCGCCGACGCTTTATCGCCTGTTCGGTTTCTTCGCCACTCGCCTGCGCGCCCTCACGCCAAACAATGTCGGCCCCTGGACGCAAAACCACAGCGCGCCAAAGCCCGCCGCCCGCTCACTGCACGACATGGCCCGCGAACACCTGGCCAAACAGGGAGACCGTTGATGAGCGCCAAGCAAAACATCCTTGCCAAGTTACGGAAAAGTCTGACCGGCACTACGCCCGTGCCTGACGAATTCGACGTCGAACTGGTGACAGCGCCCTACACCTACACACCTGAACAACGCATTCCACAACTGCGCAAACTGATGGAAGCGGTGCACACCGAAATCCATCTGACCTCCAGTGAAGCCTGGCCCGCATTGCTCGCCCAACTGCTGCGTGATCGCCAGTTGCCAAGCCTTTTGATCGCCCCGACGACGCCCCACGGCCAACGCATCACTGGGCACTGGGCGAATCATCCTGAGCTGCCAACGCTCAAAGCCTACGATCGTCCGGTTGAAGAATGGAAAGCCGAGCTGTTCAACGATACCCCGGCCAGCCTCACCGGCACCCTTGGCGCCATTGCCGCAACCGGCAGCCTGATTCTCTGGCCGACGCGTGAAGAACCGCGCTTGATGAGCCTGGTACCGCCGGTGCATTTCGCCCTGCTCAAGGCCAGTGAAATCCGCGACAACTTCTATCAGGTGCAGCAGGAATTCAATTGGGCCCAAGGCATGCCGACCAACGCTTTGCTGGTATCCGGCCCGTCGAAAACTGCGGACATCGAACAAGTCCTGGCGTACGGCGCGCATGGACCGAAAGACCTCGTGGTGCTGATCCTGGAGGACCAATGAGTCTACCGACGGCGTTCCTCAGAGATGCAGAAAAACTGATCCCCCACGAGCGACGTTTCGACGACCCGCTATCGACCCTGGCCTTTGGCACTGACGCCAGTTTCTATCGGCTGATTCCGAAGCTGGTGATTCGCGTCGAGTCGGAAGACGAAGTGGTCTCGCTACTCAAGCTGGCGCAACGGGATCACGTCCCGGTAACGTTCCGCGCCGCCGGCACCAGCCTGTCTGGTCAAGCCATCAGCGATTCGGTGCTGATCGTGTTGGGGGATAACTGGAATGGTCGCGAGATCCGTGGCCAAGGCACGCAAATCCGTCTGCAACCGGGCGTGATCGGCGCGCAGGCCAACGCCTGGCTGGCACCGTTCGGCCGCAAGATCGGCCCGGACCCGGCCTCGATCAACGCCTGCAAAATCGGCGGTATCGTCGCCAACAATGCCAGCGGTATGTGTTGCGGCACGGCGCAGAACACCTATCACACCCTGGCCGGCATTCGGCTGGTGCTGGCCGATGGCAGCCGCCTCGATACCGAAGATTCGGCCAGTGTCGCGGCGTTTCGCCAAAGCCACGCCTCGTTGCTCGAACGCCTGGCGACCTTGGGCCGCGAGACCCGCGCCAATGCTGAATTGGCTGCGAGAATCCGCCACAAATACCGTCTGAAAAATACCACCGGCCTGTCACTCAATGCGCTGGTGGATTTCGACGAGCCTGTGGATATCTTGAGCCACTTGCTGGTGGGTTCCGAAGGCACCCTCGGTTTTATCAGTGCCGTGACGTACGACACGGTGATCGATCACCCGAACAAGGCGTCCGCGCTGATCGTGTTCCCGGATGTGGAAACCTGCTGCAATGCCGTCAGCGTGCTGAAAAGCCAGCCGGTGTCAGCGGTGGAATTGCTCGACCGCCGCAGCCTGCGCTCGGTGCAAGACAAACCCGGCATGCCGTCTTTCGTACAACACCTGTCGAATAATGCCTGCGCGCTGCTGATCGAATCCCGCGCCGCATCGTCCACTTTGTTGCAGGAACAACTGGCGCAGATCATGGCGTCGCTGTCTTCGTTCCCGGTGGAGAAACAGGTCGACTTCACCGAAGACCCGGTGGAAAACGCCCGTCTCTGGGCGATCCGCAAAGACACCTTCCCCGCCGTCGGCGCCGTGCGCAAAACCGGCACCACGGTGATCATCGAGGACGTGACGTTCCCGGTGGAACAACTGGCCATCGGCGTCAATCGCCTGATCGAGTTGTTTGACAAACATCACTACGACGAAGCGATCCTTTTCGGACACGCACTGGAAGGCAATCTGCACTTTGTCTTCACCCAAGGCTTCAACAACCCGGAAGAAGTCGCACGCTATCAAGCGTTCATGGACGACGTGGCGCAGTTGGTGGCGGTGGAATTCGGCGGCTCGTTGAAGGCCGAACACGGCACCGGTCGCAACATGGCGCCGTTCGTTGAGCTGGAATGGGGCAGCGATGCCTACCAATTGATGTGGCAGCTCAAGCGCCTGCTCGACCCCAACGGCATTCTCAACCCGGACGTGGTGCTCAGCGAGGACCCGCAAATCCACCTCAAGCATCTGAAGCCGTTGCCGGCCGCCGACGAGATTGTGGATAAGTGCATCGAATGCGGTTTCTGTGAGCCGGTCTGCCCCTCGAAAGGCCTGACCCTGAGCCCGCGCCAGCGCATCGTGATCTGGCGGGATATTCAGGCGAAAAAGCGTGCGGGCGTTGATGCCACCGAACTCGAAGCGGCCTACGAATACCAAGGCATCGATACTTGCGCGGCCACCGGTCTTTGCGCTCAACGTTGCCCTGTCGGCATCAATACCGGCGAGCTGGTGAAAAAGCTGCGCAGCCGTCACGCAACACGTACGAAAACTGCCAACTGGCTGGAAGGCAATTTCGCCACGGCGCTGCAAGGTGCACGTTTCACTCTGCACGTCGCCAATGGCGCACGGATGCTGCTGGGAGCACCACGCCTGGCGAAACTTTCGGCGTCGCTGACGAAGCTGTCCAAAGGTCAGGTCCCGCAATGGACCAACGCCATGCCGCAGCCGGAAAAAGCCATTCGCTTCAGCCCCACCGTGTCGGACGAACGCCCTCGCGTGGTGTACCTGGCGGCGTGCGTGTCGCGGGTCATGGGCCCGGCGGCGGCGGATAAAGAGCAGATGTCGCTGTACGACAAAACCCGTGGGCTGCTGGAAAAAGCCGGTTACCAAGTGGTCTTCCCGGACAACCTGGACAACCTCTGCTGCGGCCAGCCATTCGCCTCCAAAGGCTACGCCGAACAGGCCGAACACAAGCGCCAGGAACTGATCGGCGCATTACTGCACGCCAGTCGCGGCGGGCTTGATCCGATTTATTGCGACACCAGCCCGTGCACGTTACGGCTGGTTCAAGACCAGGGTGAAGTTCGACTCGACCTGTACGACCCGGTGCGTTTCATCCGTACGCATTTGATGGATCGCCTCGACTTCACACCGCAGGAAGCGCCGATTGCAGTGCACGTCACGTGCAGCACTCAGCACCTTGGGGAAAGTCAGGCGCTGATCGAACTGGCGCGCAAATGCAGTAAAAACGTGGTGATTCCTGAAGGCATTCACTGCTGCGGGTTTGCCGGTGACAAAGGATTCACGACGCCCGAACTGAACGCCCACTCGCTGCGCACGCTCAAGGATGCGGTTCAGCAGTGCAGCGAAGGGATCTCTACCAGCCGCACTTGTGAGATTGGTTTGACGCAACATGGCGGCATTGACTACCACGGACTAGTCTATCTGGTGGACCGCGTTACCCAGGCTAGGGTGCCCTGATAGCAGGATCTAAAGGAAGAAGCATAGGCATGCCGTGCTTATGCTTCTTGCTGGAAACGACAGATTTAAAGCAAAAAAAAGAACCCTGACGTGCCGCCGCAGTCCACTGACCAAGTCCCGCTAATGCGGGACCTCCTAAAAAATCGGTAGACCGTTTTGATGGCCAGCAATGCCTGGTCCTTCAGTCCAAGGAGAAACACATGAATCGTTCTGTGCTTTTAGGTTTGTTCGTTACTGCTTCCATGATGGCTTCCACTTCGTTTGCGGCCGAAAAAACCCAATGCGATGTCAACCTGCAAACCATTGAAAACGGCAAGGCACAGGTTCCTCAGGAAATGGCGGACCAGGTGGAGGCCTCCGTCAAGCAGGCCAAAGCCGACCAGGCAAAAGGCACCAAGGAAGGTATTGATGATTGCATCGCCGAGACCAACGACATCATCAAGACCATCACCGACGCGCACAAAGGCGGGAAGTAACTCAGCTCCGGGCCAACCTTCGGGTTGGCCTTCTGGGCCGTGTTGGCGTGCTGCCTCCAGCAAATACGAAGCAAACCAAAACCCGTCAATTGCGGGTTTTGTCGCATCTGGGGTCTGGTAATCCGTTTTAGTGCCATTGCTCCTGTCACACAGTTTTTTCATCGCTTTTCTGCAAAAACCGAATTCCTGTGCCGCTCCGTAGTCTTTTGGATAAGCCCATCAATCGTGGCTGATTTTTCAGACTCGGCCGAGCCGCCCGCCCATGCGGCAGCACCGAGACCATCAGTTCGAGGAGATACCCATGAAACGTACCGCACTCGCTGGTCTGTTCATTTCTGCTGCAATGCTGGCCTCTCCCGTATTTGCTGCGGACAACAACCTGTGTACGAGCAAGCTGCAAGAGCTCGAAGCCAAAGTGAATTCGCTGCCAGCGACCTCCAGCAATGCGCCGGAGATCAAAAGACTGTTGGCCAGCGCCAAGGCTTCACAAGCCGCCAACGATGAAAAAAAATGCGCCACCGAGGCCAGCCAGGCATTGTCGATGGCAAATTGAACAAGGAACCACCCCATGATCAATCGAGGCCAACCTTGCGGGTGGCCTTCTGAGGCGTGTTGGCGTACACTGCAAAGGCTTGTTGCTCACTTTGATTCACGGAGCAACAGGCTCGGGGCCGTTTAGGATTCGACGCCGGTTGCGAAACTTTAGGTGCATGCCGAGTTGGTAACAGAACTCGTAAATCCACTGTTGCAACTACTTATAGTTGCCAATGACGAAACCTACGGCCAGGAATTCTCTCTCGCTGCGTAAGCAGCTTTAGATCCTGAGCTTCTGGTACCTTCGGGTCCAGCAATCACCAGGGGATGTCTGTAAACCCAAAGTGATTGTCATATAGAACAGAATCGCCGTGCAGTACGTTGTGGACGAAGCGGCTAAAACTTACACAACTCGCCCAAAGCACCCTGCCCTTCGGGTCGCTGAGGGTTAACTTAATAGAAACGGCTACGCATGTAGTACCGACAGCGGAGTACTGGCGGACGGGGGTTCAAATCCCCCCGGCTCCACCATTTGATCAACTAAAGACGTCCACGGACGTCTTTTTTTGTGCCTGCAATCCAGTAAATACGGGGGGTTCAGGGCCACGGGAGGCTTTCCAGGCTTTTTGAGTTCCAGGCAGTTTGGTATTCCCAATGGTATTCCCGGCTACCCGGCGCTAATCTTGGGAATACCAAAAGGTGTCATGGAGTACTTCTCATGTGCGCTCAAACCACCCGCCTCTCCGACCGCCAGCTCAAGGCGGTCAAACCGAAAGACAAGGATTACGTCCTCACGGATGGCGACGGGCTCCAACTGCGAGTCAGGGTCAATCGCTCGATGCAGTGGAATTTCAACTACCGGCATCCCGTCACCAAAAATCGAATCAACATGGCACTCGGCTCTTATCCCGAGGTTTCTCTTGCGCAAGCGAGGAAGAAAACCGTTGAGGCCAGAGAGCTGCTTGCACAGGGCATCGACCCAAAAGCTCAGCGCAATGAGCTACAGGAAGCCAAACGAGCGGAAACGGAACACACCTTCGAGAACGTGGCCTCCGCCTGGTTCGAGCTGAAGAAGGATTCCGTCACGCCGGCGTATGCCGAAGACATTTGGCGCTCCCTCACACTGCATGTTTTTCCGAGCATGAAATCAACGCCTCTCTCCGAAGTCAGCGCCCCAATGGTCATCAAGCTCCTTCGTCCGATTGAGGCCAAAGGCAGCCTCGAGACAGTTAAGCGAGTGAGCCAGCGCCTTAACGAGATCATGACCTACGGGGTCAATTCCGGAATGATCTTTGCCAACCCTCTCAGCGGCATTCGAGCGGTGTTCAAGAAACCTAAGAAAGAGAACATGGCAGCGCTACCACCAGATGAGCTTCCGGAGCTCATGATGGAAATCGCGAACGCCAGCATCAAGCGGACGACCCGCTGCCTGATCGAATGGCAGCTACACACTATGACCCGCCCTGCCGAAGCGGCGACTACCCGATGGGCAGACATCGACTTCGAAAAACGCATCTGGACCATCCCTCCGGAGCGAATGAAAAAGCGTCGTCCGCACACAATCCCGCTGACCGAACATGCACTCTCGTTATTGGAGACGCTTAAGCCCCATAGCGGCCACAGGGAATATGTGTTCCCGTCAGATAGAAATCCGCGCACCCACGCGAATAGCCAGACAGCCAACATGGCATTGAAACGAATGGGCTTTCAGGACCGCTTAGTCAGCCACGGCATGCGCTCCATGGCCAGCACAATTCTGAATGAGCATGGATGGGATCCGGAGCTAATCGAAGTCGCGCTGGCGCATGTCGATAAAGACGAAGTTCGAAGCGCCTACAACCGGGCGGATTACATCGAACGCCGGCGTCCGATGATGGCCTGGTGGAGTGAACATATCCAGAAGGCAGCCACCGGCAGCCTGTCGGCATCCGCCATCAATCAAACCAGGGACCGTAACGTCGTGCCGATACGCTGAGCAGGCGACAATTCGTGCAGTGCAGCAGGGCGACTGAAGTGGCGACTGTCGCTAAATCAGCCGCATGCCTGCGCTTCTTCGGCCAAGCCCCTAAGTATGGGAAGGCTCCGCATTCCCATACTTAGGGGCTCACGCTTAAAGATCTATCAGACAACCACGAGTTGCGTCTTTCTGCGGCGGATCAGCCCTGCTGTTAACTCATAGTAATAGATGGTCGCTGGTGCTGAGCAACGCAGGTAGTGCTCTAAAAACCATCTGGTGTGCTTTTCCTTCCAGGACCAAGGGGTCGCACAACTCCAGCGCTCACGAATCGCCTCGTGCATCCTTTCTGCCTGCCTGATATGCCGCTGCCGCGTGGCATGCGCACCTTTGAGCACGGGGCTCAGAAACAACGCCATATCGAACTCGGACTTCATCGACGACCTCCGATGTAGGCACTCACCACGTCGATGCGGTTATGCCCCAACTCGTGGCTGATCTGCTGACGTGCACGCTGATCGAGTGCTCGATCCTCTCGTTGACCACGACCGCCATTGATGGGCGCGGAGAAGCCGGTCAGTTGTTCATAGCGCTCACAGGCGTAAGCCGCCCGCAGTTCATGAAAGCCTTTCAATCCATGCTCATGCATGATGTCCCGCGCCGGTCGTACGATTGTCTGTAAGAAATCTTTGTAGCTTTCATCAGGTGTTAACAGACTCCGACTGCCCTTGGGTGAGGCCTCGCTGGCCCTGTCGAGGGCGCCACGAACTTGATCCGTGACCGCAATCCAACGCGGTGCCGATGCGCCTGATCGACCGCCTTTGGTGCCGTCCTGGATATTGATCTTGCCCAGTTGCCGAGCCTCACGTTGCAGCCGGGGCAAGTCCGCCAAGATCGCTTCACGCAGGCGCATGCCGGTCTCCCGAGCGAGGAGCACGATGGCACTCACCCTCAGTTGCTGTCGCTCTGACAGCGCTTGCGCAATCAGCCTGACCTGCACACGGTCTTGGCCTTGTGGCGCCTCACTACGCACGCTTGAGCGCTGCAAGCCAAGCGCCTTACTTGGACTCGGGATTTTGACGTATTGATCACCGCGCAGCGCAGCCATCGTTCGGTTCACGCTGGACAGTCGGTTCTGCGCGGTAGCGATGCCGACGTTGCCCTGATCAACCTGCTCCCGCACGTGGACGGCGTACCGCATTAGGACTTCGCGGTCGATCTGTCGCGCATCATTGAGCCTCGGCCCTTCCTCGGATAGACACCAACGCACGAAGGCCTGCCAGCGATCACTATGGGCTTTGACGGTAGCAAAATGGCCGTCGCCAAACAGCTCTTTCAGTGCTTGCGGTCCGGCATAGCTGAGCTGGCGACCGTAGCCGAAATTGCGCCCTGCTCGCTTACCGACCCGAGCCATTTTTCTGTTCCTGATCGGCTGCTGCGAGATCATGCAAAAGGGCTCGCCAGTGCGCACTTACAATCGCGAACTGAGCCCAATCAGTCGGGCGAAAACACAGCGTGTTGTCGGTGACGTAAAGATGCGCGCCCTGCTCTTCCAACCATTGGATAATGGAGGTCGTCGAGGTGGTAGTTCTATGGAGGGTGGCGACACCGGCGACAACGGCGACACCCCTTGCCTTGCCTGCCTTTGAGCGTGGCGACAAAGTGGCGACAGTACCGGCGACAAATCGCACTTTCGGCTCCTTTTGGCGTTGAGCCAGATGGTTGCGCAGCGCTTCATCAAGATTGAACATGGCGCACCTCGAAGGTGTGGCCGTCGGAGATCAACCACTGATGATCAATCAACTCGACCAGCAGCTTTGCGGCATGACGACTGCTCTTGCGGGCAAAGCGGGGACCGTTGCGATTCAGATCTCGAATACTGAAGCGCTTCCAATCCTTGACCTGCAGCCAGCGCAACAGCCGGTCCGCCTCTTCTTTTACCCTGCACACCGGCTCCTGCTCGGTCAGGCGCTGCATCTCGGTGAGGTAGTAGCCAACTAAGGCCGAGGCCCGCTGGATATGGTCGACCTCCACGACACTGCTCTCCTCCACAACGGCCAAAATGCCGGCGACGCGCAAAAGGTTGTCGGCGGCCTTCGAACCGCTGGGCCGCACGCTGGCGAGCTCGCCAAACTCACCCAGTTGAGCTTCGATAGCATCATGCAAATCAATCCAGCGACGACGCGCGAGCGGACTGAGGCTCAGCTTTGACAGTTGCAAGGCTCCGTCAGCGGAAAGTGACCAAGGCTGATAAAACAGAGCCGAAAGGCGGTGATGATAGCGCTTGAGGGCAGCGTCTTTGGACAAGTCGACAGCCTGGTAGCTACGTTGCCCGGCTAGACTGGTGGGCCAGGTCATCAAGCAGCGCCCTAGAATGCCTTGCCCCTGCAGCAACGGGTCACTGAGTAACTGCATGGCCAAATACGGTTGCAGCATCAGGTGCAGGCTCAAGCGTCGGTCATAGGCTCGCAAGCTTTCACCAACCATGGAACGCGCGCGATCTATCGGGCTGCCATCCCAGAGTGACGACAAGGTCGTGACCGCTTTCAAACGGTTATCCCGACTCATGGTGCTGCTGCCGAGGAATTGTCCACCCTCATCACAGAACAGACCCATGCTAGGCAGGTCATGACAGAGCCCCTTGATCAGGGCCTCGATAGTCGGGTCCGTGGTGATCAGTCTAGGGGCTGAGGGCTCCGCTTCGAGCGACATTCCGTTTGCGGGCTCAGGATCGCCGGGCTTGATACGCTGCGCCTGTCGCTGTGCGGCACGGTACCGGGCAAGTTGTTCGCGATAGCGCTGCCACTGTTCACGCTCCCATTGCCGTGCTGGCAGCAATGCAAAACGATCTGCCGCGGTCTTGCGATCACCTGACGCGGCCACTGTAATCAGGAACAGCGACAGGGGGTAATTTCGTCCATCGAGTTGCAAGCCCGCATGACCTTGAGTGGCCAGCGCCGAGGCAGCCAAGACCGATTGTGCGGCCAGTGCCTGGGGCACGCCGATGACCTCGGCCATGCGCTCAACCGCAGGCCCAAGAATTCCACCCAGTGCCTGGACCGGATAAGGCTCGGCCACGGGGTTTGACTCAATTAGCGGTCGTGATAGTTCAAGCTTCGGATCTAACTGCTGCATGGGCTCTCTCCTCGGTAATTGCTGGTTGTCCTCACGTAGTCCCGCCACGGCTGTTGAGTGTTATCAGGGATCAAGGCCCCTGCGGCCTGCGAGGTGTTCACTGACGTGGAACGCACGGCTCCTTACGGCCGGGAGCGAGGGCATGACCCCATGAACCTGACCTCCTTGACGTATCCAAAGACACGGGCGGGTGGAGGCTGTACCGACTGACGAGTTCGGCACCTGGAGATCCTGAGTGGGAGAAGGCAAAAACATCGACACCTGGGGCATGCCTGACTGTCAGTCAGATGCAGCCTTTCCTTAGGCTGCGGCACCGGTGCCTGTATTATTGCGGATGGCGACGAATCGGATTTGTCAGGCCGATTGTCACGAGGAGAGTTGCGGCAATGCTTTGTACGACGTGGCTTGCAGCAGTGGTACGAGCGCCCGTCTCTTTCAAGGAGAAAGAGACGGGCGCGGATTGGCGCAGCGAAGTGTGCCGAGAGGTGAGGTTGCTGCAGTGCAGCGAGGAAGGTCCATCGTCTGCCGCGGTGGGCAGATCAGTCGAGTAGGCGTCCATCACTCTTGGGGAGTGACCGTGCGAGCCGCCGGACGCTAATCGCACTTCGGAAGAACCACCACACAAGTGGCGTAGCCTTAAAGGTTCTGGCTACCTGGGCTGGTGCTGTCAACGACAGCGGTCCGTGCGCCAATTTTTACACCCACGCGAAAAGTCGCGTCAAGCATCATGGCAAAAGCGCTCAGAAAATGGCGACTGTCGCCACTTTTGTCGCCACGCTCCAGGCCCCATTCTGCCAGGGTTGTCGCCGGTGTCGCCGGTGTCGCCAACTCTCGAGCATAGCCCCACGACAACCCCCGCTCTGACGCTCTGGCACTGCGCGATACTCGATAGAGATCACGGGCAATTAATGACGGATAAACAACGGCGTGGCGCTAATCATATTTGAAATGGGAGGGTGGAACGAGGTGGCTTCAAGAAAGAGCGGGTGAACCCTCCGATCGGCGCGATCAAAGATCGCTGGATCGGAGGGTTTGGCGGGAAAAGCAAAGTCTCAAACGTCAATTAGAGCCTCAAGCATCGAAACTTGTTGGTCGGGATGCCGCGACTTCACGAAGGTTGATCAGCGTCTGCTGCAAACGCAGGAGAAAACCGGCCTCGAACGCTTCCTGAAAATCACCTGGACGATGACGTTTTCGATTCTGCGACAGCGCCCACCATAATGGTAATGATGAGCCTTCAAGCCAGGTCTCAGCACACCGAACGCCATCCTTAATCGCCGGAGCGAACTCATCACCCCAGGGGGTTTGAATCGCGGGCGAACCTTCTGCGGACGGAACAGAGACGTACTCACCGATCTGTTGATGAACGCGCTGAGCCGGGATGCCAGTCAAATAGCGAAAGGCCTTGTCGAAAAGCACTGCCGCGTCATCCAGCAGTTCTACGGCCAGCTCAACGTCCTGCGGAAAATGAAGCAGAATACTCTGCGCTCCATTTAGCCGAAGCGTGGCAGCCTGCCGTAGTTTAACTGCGGCATCTTCAGGGGTAAGCGATGCAGTATCGATGGTGTTGGGTTTGGGAAGGCCGATTAGAAGCGAGAGATCAAACATCACGGAATCCTCCGAGATAGTTTGAAGTACAAAACAAACGGCCGGGGTGGCGCACGAGCTTAAAAGGGGGACAGGGCATTTTCCTTATCTCCTCGGACAGTTAAGGAACCGTCCACCCAGCCGTTCTGACACGAAATGGGTGGCGGACCGTACGGGGGTCAGAAACCGGCGTCCGAGGGAACCGGCCAGGCCGAAGCCTGCCCCGCACGGACCGCCATAGAAAAGCGGCAGCTAAGCCTCTGTAAGCACTTAATTGCTGGCTATGGCGCCATGCGCCTCGAACAATTCAGGTTCTGACACCCGGTCACGGGACTGACCGCGACGGACAAAGCGTAAATGTGAAGCAGCGACAACACAAGCATGCAGTATCAATAAGATATGCGTCCGAACGAAGGCTGCCGGCCAGACGCTGATGCTCGCAGGTATCTGGTGGCCCTCTATCGCCTCAGGTCTGACCCAACGACGATTTACCGCCGAGTCCGGCCACACTGATAGAATCGATCAGGCTGTACATAACACCCTTCTGAGAAATGATATGAATATAGAGTTGACGGAAGAAGAGATGCGCCGGGCGCTATTCAGTGAGTCTAAGTCCCCTGCACCGGCAATTAACTCACACGTGCAAGACACCGTTCCGGATGTCGTGACCGTGCAACCGGTAAAGGCAGCGAAGAAAAAGAAAGCGTCAAAAGCCTTTACGCCCAGGCTGAGAGTCACGCTGCGGGTGGGAAATGAGTTTGAAGGCAAAATGCACGAGGAAGTACATGAGGTCGATACACTGAGCACCCTAGTTGCGGAGCAAGAAGCTAAAAAGACGGCTAGAAAAAAATTCAAGTTTGTGGAGGTTATTTCGGTCAAGTCGATGTAAGCGGCCATTCTAATTTGGCCTTGAATCGCTTGCTGTTACCGCGAGTCGCCCAACCGGCGAGTTCGTGTCGCTTGATCACTTAAACCTCAGTTACGGTGATGGTATCGCTAGTTTTACAGTACAGTATCATTCGCAGTATCGTCCCTAGCTGAACGCTCCCCCGATGCCGAGGGTACCGATAGGCATAAACCGGCCAAAAGCGGCCGGTCGGCCCTATAAATAAATCGTCCCCTTTTAATCTTTCAGTTATTTGTAGACGCATAACGAGGCATTATTCTCTATTTAGTGCCTTGTTGTGCTAATTCGTTGAGTCGTCTCGCGGTTCACATTAAGCATGGCAGGCCCAGCTCTTTCAGAAACACATTGTGTTTGTCCCGTGCCGCTTGAATGGTTTCTTCTAACGTAGCCAGTTTGTCATTCACGGCTTGTAGGTTAATGTCTGTCTCTGCGCTCGCGGTAGTGATGTAGCGGGAAATATTCAGGTTGTAGCCGTTCTTTTCAATCTCCCCCATCTCCACCCTACGAGCATAGCGGGGCTCCTCTTTACGGAACTGGTAAGTATCGATGATCTTGGCGATGTTCTCATCGGTCAGTTGGTTCTGGCGCTTACCTTTGATGAAGTGTTCAGCCCCGTTGATAAACAACACGTCGTCCGGTTGCTTGCACTTCTTGAGCACAAGAATGCAGACAGGGATACCTGTGGAATAAAACAGGTTAGATGGCAAGCCGATCACGGTATCGATGTGGCCGTCTTTTAGCAGTTTGGTGCGGATGCGCTCTTCAGCACCGCCACGGAATAACACACCGTGGGGCAGGATGATGGCCATCACGCCTTCGTCTTTCAAAAAGTGAAAGCCATGCAGCAGAAAGGCAAAGTCGGCAGCCGATTTAGGTGCTAGTCCGTGGTTTTTGAAGCGCACGTCATCGGCCAGGGCTTCCGTGGGGTCCCAGCGGTAGCTGAAGGGCGGGTTAGCGACAATGGCATCAAACGTGGGTTTTTTAGCAGGGTTTAGCTCGCGTAGAATGCCCCAGTCGTTGCTCAAAGTGTCGCCATGGTAAATCGCGAACTCGGTGTCCTTCACCCCGTGCAGCAGCATGTTCATGCGGGCCAAGTTATAGGTGGTGATGTTCTTTTCCTGGCCATAAATCTTGCCAATGCCATGCTGCCCCATGCGCTTGCGCACGTTAAGCAGCAGCGAGCCGGAACCGCAGGCGAAGTCCAACACACTTTCCAAGCGCTTTTTGGGCCCGGTTTTGGGGTTTTGGCTGTCAAGGGTGACTATAGCGGAAAGGATGTCGGAAATTTGTTGGGGGGTGTAGAACTCGCCCGCCTTCTTGCCTGAACCAGCGGCAAACTGGCCGATCAGGTATTCGTAAGCATCGCCCAGTGCATCACTATCTGTGGAAAAGTCTGCTAGGCCCTCGGCGATCTTTTGGATGATGGTGCAGAGCTTAGTGTTGCGCTCCGTATAGCTCCTGCCCAGCTTGGGGGACCCCAGATCGATTTCCGAGAAAAGGCCTTGGAAGGTGCTCTCAAAGGACTCGGTTTCGATGTATTTAAAGCCCGCTTGCAGCGTAGTGAGCAGATCATCGTCCTGAGTGCGTGCCATATTGGCGATGCTGTTCCATAGATGTGCCGGCTCGATGACGTAATGCACTTTGCGGCGCATCTGCTTCTCGAAGGCGGGGATGTCCGCCTTGTTCTCCTCATACCAGACTTGAAGAGGAGTCGCTGCCCCCGTTTTTAGCAAGGCGTCAGTGGGCAACTCTGGATAGTCTTTTCCAAGTTCCTTCTTCGCCGCTATTTCATAGTTGTCGGAGAGGTAACGAAGGAAGAGGAAGGACAGCATATAGTCGCGAAAATCATCCGCATCCATAGCTCCGCGCAATTGATCGGCAATGGCCCATAGGGTTTTTCCGAGTTTCTTTTGGTTTTCGGTCATAGTGATTAATTCGTTTCGCTGGAAAACAGCGCTTCGTTAAAAGGGTAAGTGGCAATAAAGTTTCTGAAGATTTTTTGGAAGTGCTCTTTGTTTTCGCCCATCATTTCCCTCGGCTCGTATATCGAATAATCGCCATGACTCATTAGATCAATGATTCTTTTGTGTAAAGTTTTATCTTGGTCATCATTCTCAATTTTGATGCAGTCATCCCAGCTATTCAAGTCGAAAAAATTCGCTGTTTGCTCCATTACGCGGCGCAGCATGTTGAAGTGGTGCGTATATATGGCACCTGTGGCAATTGACTCATTAAGTTCAGCCAGTGTCGCAAGGTGGTGTAGGAATGGCTTGCTGGTTGTGTCCTCAAGGATATAGTTTTCTGGAGCCGCCCCCTTTTTGACAAAGTGACGATAGGCCTTCTTCTTCAGTTCGTTGCTTAGGACGTTAAAGAAGAGAACATGGTGCGATGAAATAACTGTTCTAGGCATCTTGTCTGTTTTGGTTAACAATTGCGCCAGATGATTGGCAACGGTTATTGCGTTATGCTCGTCGAGAGAGGAGATTGGATCGTCGATATAAATGTACTTTACCCAGCTATAAGATTCTGTGTCATCCAGCACTAACTGAACAACGGCGAGAAAGAAGCACCAGATGAAGATATTTTCTTCACCTCGGGAAATTTTAATATGAGTTTCCATCTTGGTGCGTTCTTCTAGAGGGCTGGTTGCGTTCTCATCGAAGTTTGGATTAGGTATTTTTCGAGAAAAGACAACTTCCCAATTTTCGGTGTCAATTCGGAAGTCGAAGTCCGCATAGCGAGCAAGAAACGGGCGAATTCGCGTTTCCATCTCCAGCTCCCACAGTGCGGTGATGAACCGCGAGTTGCGGTTTATTTTAAGCTTCCGCTCTCGGTCTTCCTCAAGGTCATTATCCCAGTAAAACAGGTCCTCGGTGAATGCGTTGAAATAAAGTGTGTCAGGCTCGCCATCAATCTTGCCAAGGTCTTTGAATGTTGTAGAAAGACGTGTTTTTCCAGTGCCATTGAAAGCGTAGAGAATAACAATTTTTTTAGTATTCAATGCATCTCGTAAGTGGAGTGCTAAATTCGTTAAATTAGCAAAAGAAGAAGGCATCAGACGTCGATCTCTGCAAATAATGGGAAGAGCTGCTGCATCAAGCCCATTTTGTGGGCCTTTATGGCTTCAAGCTTAAGACTTTGGGTAACGATCAGGTCACCAAGTGATGACAGGCAGGCAGAGATCTTTCGTTGTTCCAGATCGGATGGCACCAGAATTGGCAGTTTTTTTAAGATACTTCCAGTTATTAGTGGCTGACCCGAACCGAAGATGAGTCTGTTTATATTGATGCTTTCCAGGTAGTAAAAGATAAAATCAATATTGATTGAAGGCTTTAGGCTGACCACAATAGTATTGTCAGTTACGCCAAACGAACCTTTTGCTTTGGTTAATAGGCCAGCATTTGCTCCAACTCTGGCGATTAGTATTCGTTCGCCGCTAAAGCTTGGGCTTGTCGTTTTTCCGATGATGCTAGTCGATCCGTAAAGATCAAAAGCTCCTTCAGGATTGAGCTTATCTCGACCCGATGAAATACTGATGCAAAGACTATCGAGCTTATTTACGATCCATGATTCTCGGAAGCCAGAAAAGCGCAGATTAGGTTGGGTTTCGCCTTCGCGTGGGAAAAGCTGCTGCAGCAGCCCTTCTTTATGGGTCTTGAGCGCGTCCACTTTGCTGCGTTGAGCGACTATCAATGCGTCCAGTGAATTCAGACAATCAGCGATTTTTTGTTGTTCGTCTGGTGACGACACAGGCAAAGGCATTGCCATAAAGTCGTCGCTTGATATGGCCATCCTATCGTGGCGTGCACCAGTGCTAGATGCCTGCCGCATATAGGTGTGCCAGCCGGTAGTCTTGAAAAAATGTTCGTAAAAATCGTTCCTATCGTCTTTGAATTTAAAGACTGTATACAGCGGCGACATTACTCCTGTGCCAATTTTGTTCTTTGATATGGGGCCTACTGGCGCTGTTGACGATATGCGTGGGTTGTAGACGTAGCAGCCCAGCCCAACAACAAAATAGCCTTCAAGTTTTCCTTGCGTAGCGATGTCCTTATCAAAAAAATCTCTCTGATCTACTACACCAAATTCAGCAGAATTGGTTAGCACACGATCAATTTTTTCGTCTCGATTTTTCTGTTTAGCACGAATCGCCAAGCGATTTAGAGGGGTAAACTTCCAGCCCTCTGCCTGCCGAAACTCCGGAAACCGCAGTTTCGGCACCAGCGTGGGCGTGCTGTCTTCCATCGAACTGGTTGTATTTGTCTTACTGCTCATACGCGCTAAGTCCTGATATTTCGCGGCCTTGGGCGCGTTTAATAAGTAGGTCGTGGAGTTCTTTCATCAACGCCAGCTCTGCTTGGGCGCGTGCTTTCCAGCCGAGGTCGAGCGGGGCCATCAGGTCACTTAGCTGGTCGCCGTCGAAGATCATGCGTTGCAGAATGCCATCCACAAAACCTTGTAAGGCTGCTGGGGCCAGGTTGTGTTTGTCTGCGATAGCGGCGAGTTCGGCGGTGTCTTTGTGTTGCTTGAAGCGGCTATAGCCGTCCCGGATAGCGGTTTCGCTCAGCCCCTCACCGGCCTTAAGAGTAGCGATATAGGCGGCAATGTCCTCGCGCTCGTTGATAAACTTGGCATCAGCCTGAATCAGGCCAATCAGCTGTTCGCGGCTCATTTTCTGCTTGCTGGGCTCTTGCTGCGAGAAGCGTGACATCAGCCCCACGATGTAGTCGTAGTCAATAACGGTGGAGGCGAAGAGCACGAACTCGAAATCGAGCTGGTCAACTGCATTGGCTTTGCCATCTTTGTCTTTGCTGTGCTTATCTTGCTGAGCCTTGAGGCGCTGGGCTGTTTCCAAATAAGCACCGCGAAAGCCCAGCAGGTTTTCCTTGGGCAGGATGTGCTCAATGGCAGCGGCGTTGTCTTCAGTGAGGTCGGTATATTGGTCAAGCTGGGTTTTGAGACGCTGCACTTCCTTGAAGTGGCTAATAAAAGCAGCGCGGGCATCGTCTCCTTTTAGGTTATTCACGGCCTCCGGTGCGCAGGCCACGCCTTGCGATTGCATAAAGTCATCAAGCTTTTGCACGGCAGCCTGTAGTTTTTCAATAACTACGGGAGCCTTGTCAACTAGCCAGATTTCGCGGGCCTGTTTGCCGGATTGTTCGCCGGAGAACCGGGTAATCGCGATATCTACAGCATCTTGCTGCTGGCGGAAGTCAAGAATGTTGCCGTAGGGCTTGGTGCTGTTAAGTACGCGGTTGGTACGCGAGAACGCCTGGATCAAACCGTGGTACTTGAGTTTTTTGTCCACGTAGAGCGTGTTCAGGTATTTGGAATCGAAGCCAGTGAGCAGCATGTCGACCACGATGGTGATGTCGATTTTCTGCGTATGTGGGTGGTCAGCATTGGGCCACTGTTGGTCTTTGATGCGCTTTTGCACGTCTTGGTAATAGAGGTCGAACTCGCTGATGCTGTGGTTGCTGCCATAACGGGCGTTGTAGCTACCCAGGATGGCTTTGAGCGCTGCTTTTTTGCTTTCTGGGTCTTCTTCGTTGTCCTGCTTTTCTTGCGGCAGGTCTTCCTGAATCTGCTTTACGTCCGCATTGCCTTCAGCTGGCGGCGAGAATACACAGGCGATATTCAGCAGCGGGTAGTCAGGTTCGGCCAGTTGTTTGGCATGTTGCAACTCGGCAAACAGGCTATGGTATTCGATGGCGTCGTTGATGCTGGCCGTAGCCAAAATGGCATTGAAACGACGCTGGGAGGTGGCCATGTCGTGCTTAGCGAGGATGGCTTCGATTACGGCTCGCTTGGCCAAACCTTCCCCAGGCTTGGGCATTTTTTTGCCCTCTGGTTTAAAGTAATCGATATGGAAGCGCAGCACGTTGGCGTCTTCAATAGCGTGGGTGATGGTGTAAGCGTGCAACTGCTTCTGAAAAAGCTCTTCTGTGGTTTGGTAAGAGGCCTGCTGGTCTTCCACTTTTACGCGTGAGGCGTTTTCTTCGAAGATGGGCGTGCCGGTAAAGCCAAAGAGCTGGGCTTTGGGGAAGAACTCCTTGATGGCTTTGTGGTTCTCGCCAAACTGGGAGCGATGGCATTCATCGAAGATGAACACAATGCGTTTGTCGCGCAGTGGGGCCAACTGCTCTTTGTAGGTGAGCTGGTCGTTCCGTTTGCGCTGCTTGTTACGTCTACTGTTTTCATCCAGCGCGAGGCCGAGCTTCTGGATGGTGGTGACGATAACTTTGTCAGCGTAGTCCTCGGACAGCAGCCGACGCACCAGCGCAGCGGTGTTGGTGTTTTCTTCGACGCAGCCTTCCTGGAACTTGTTGAATTCTTCACGGGTCTGGCGGTCGAGGTCTTTGCGGTCCACCACAAAGAGACATTTCTCGATCTCTGGGGTGTCCTTGAGCAAGGTAGAGGCTTTGAAGGACGTGAGCGTTTTGCCGCTGCCGGTGGTGTGCCAGATATAGCCATTGCCGCAGTTTTGCTGGATGCACTCGACGATGGCTTTGACTGCATAGACTTGGTACGGGCGCATCATCATGAGCTTTTGCTCGCTGGCAATGAGCACCATGTAGCGGCTAAGTGTTTGGCCAAGCGTACATTTGACGAGGAAGGTCTCGGCGAAGCTGTCGAGGTAGGTAATCTTTTTATTTGCCTCGTCAGCAAACTGATATATGGGCAAGAAGCGCTCATCAGCGTTAAACGAGAAATGACGGGCGCTATTATTGGCGAAGTAGTAGGTGTTGTCGCGGTTGCTGACGATGAACAATTGCAGGAAGCACAGCAGCGTTTTGGTGTAGCCGTTGCCGGGGTCGTTTTTGTATTCGACGATCTGCTCCATGGCGCGCCGCGGGTTGATACCCAGCGTTTTGAGTTCCACTTGAACGCACGGAACACCATTGATAAGGATTAGGACGTCGAAGCGGTGGTGGCTGTTGTCGGTGTTGATGCGTAGCTGGTTAACCACCTCAAAGGTGTTTTTGCACCAGTCTTTGATGTTGACCAGTGTGTAGTTCAGAGGAGTGCCGTCTTCGCGGGTGAACGCATTACGCTCGCGCAGGGTGCGCGCCGCCGCAAACACATCAGGGGTGACGATCTCGTCGAGCAGGCGTGCGAATTCGCCATCAGTGAGGCGAACGCGGTTGAGTGCCTCGAATTTATCGCGAAAGTTGCGCTCCAGTGAGGCGCGGTCTCTGATATCTGGGCGGTAGGTGTATTTGAGCTCAACTAGCTTGTCTATAAAGCCTTGTTCGATTCTTTGCTCACTCATTGATGGTGCTCTGCGATCTTCATATGGCCCGTAGTAAAACATGACTATTGTGATTCGCCACATGTTAGCTGGAAAGGGCCTGCGTTCGTAGTTCGTAGGATCAGTTGAGCTGCGTGATACCCATCATTGTTTTTGCTGTTGCCGCGATCGCTGCCGATGGGTATCGCTTCGCTCAACACATCCTACGGCGCACGTTTAGCCCAAGCCTCGCTCCGTCCAGGCGCGCGCTACGCTGTGATGCAGAATCCCGTGGCGCTCGGGCAGGGCTGTGCGGTCTTTGTCGTAGCCGCCGATCAGCCCTACCGCGGGAATGTCGCTGCCCAGGCAGCGGTTAGGCACGGCTTCGTCGCGGACGACGACCGCCCACTTCTGGCCGATTTCTGCCTGTCGTCACCGGCAGCTATACGCAGTTAACTGCCAACCATGGTTACGAAGTGTGCTGGTCAACTCCGATGCAATCGGTGGTCAGATCGAATGCAAACGGGTGGCCAATTTCGCACGGCATTCCAGGTGGTATTCCAAGTGGTATTCCAGCCAAAAACAAAAACCGATATTAATTTTATAAATCAATAACTTAATTAACAGATTCAGATTACCCCGGCCCACCAAATACGAAGCAAGACAAAACCCGCCAAGTGCGGGTTTTGTTGCATCTGGGGTTTGGAAAATTGCGGAGGATTGTTGTGGCGTCCTGTCGACTCACGCCCACATCGGCGACTTATCAGCGGCATCCTCTCCGGCACTCTGCCGACCGCTCGAAATCCCTGATCGCTTGACCGACGCGTGGAGCGATTGACCCACTGGCAGACCACGTTCACGATCAGTACTTGATGTCCCGAGCTGTGCGACGGGTATCTTGCTTGGTACTGCGCTTGTCCTGGCGACACTCTACGTTGCTCTTGTCATTGCCCTTTCTACACTCATCCTTGGTTTGCCGGGCATCGGAACGCCCTTCCTGCCTGGTATCGCGAGCATCACGCCGTTGTTCACCCTGCTCGGTCGCGTAGGCGGGTAGCGTCACCCACTGCACGCCGGCGGCGATGAGCAGCGTCGCCAAGGCTTTCAAGTAGTGCTTGCGAATCATCATTTTTCTCCCATTTTTTATCGCTCAGTCGCTTCGTTTGCTCACCGAAGAACTCAGCGAAAACGTGTGTTACAGCGTGCGCTCGCGACTCTCAAAGCACTTTGCGGTATGTGAAATCTGACGATATGGACAGACAGGCAGTGGCGCAAGGCTGTTATCTGCATGATTGCAAGATGGACATCGGTAACGACTCAATTTGTTCTATGAAAACCCCAAGATGCGGGGTTACAGCCAACGTTGATTACGGATTTGACCGTGGGCTCATCACTGGATCGAACCGGCGGGCTGGGCAGCCCAACACAATCGGGCCTATGCTGGCGTTCTATTCGCAAGGAAGCCGCCATGAAATTCAAAATGCTGATTGTCGCGTTAACCCTCTCCCTGACGTCCGGTTGCGCGTACTACAACGACCGCACCACGGACACCAACAAGAACGGGCGGATTGCCTGTGATGCCGAGCCGGCCAATCAGCCGGGCTGTTATACGAAACAGTCGAAGGATTGGAATTGGGGTGGGTTGAAGTTTGGGGTCGGGGCTTCGAATTAGTTTCGGGTCCTACAGACGCTGTGATTTTTGGAGAGATTTCCGACAGGTTTTGGCGGTTGTTGGGTGGGAAGCAGAGCCCGTAGGCTTTGTCGGTCGCTGCGCATCAGCGATCGGGTGTGGAATCCCGAGATAAACATACTTGCCCCCATGGCATACTGCGGCGCTTTTTCAGGCGCAGTTTTAAGTTATGGCGGCTGTGCGTGGGAGGCCTTCGGGCCTGCCGGGTTTTCTCCGTTTATCTCGGTTATTCCACCCCGCGCACAGTTGCCACCCATTCGAGTGGAATCGGAGCAGTGGCAGCGCCTATGACTCAACGGACGATATTTGCCATGATTAAAGAAACCCCAAATCCGCCTACTGCGGACGACGCGCCCCCGTGCTCCGCCCTCAAATCCCCCGCATCCCGCAAACCCAGCACGATGTTTTTCGTTTCGCCGGATATCAACGACGAAGACCTGTTGGCGTATGCCTGTGAGTCATTGGCTTCGGCGAGTGTGATGACGAGTAATTTTGCGGGGTATCTGGAAGGGCCGCATCGGCACACGGCGATGGCGATTCAGCAGATTGTGATGCTGGCGGAACTGGCGGTGAACCGGATGCTGGATAACGTTGAGTTGCCAAAATCACCACACTGCTAGTCCCCTGTGGGAGTTAGCTGCTCACGATGACGATGGTTCATTCGATATCCATATTGAATGAACCATCGTCATCGCGGGCAAGCCCGCTCCCACATGGGTCAGGTGTATGACTGAAATTTCTTCATCACACCTAAACCACCTTCAACTCCACCTCAACATGCCCACGGGTCATCCGCGAATACGGGCACATCTGATGCGCCGCCTCAGCCAATTCACGCTTCACCCCCGCCTCCAGCCCGGGAATGTTGACGCTCAGCCGGACCGCCAACTGAAAGTCCCCGGCACTGGTTTTGCCCAGGTCCACCTCTGCATCCACCGAGGTATCTTCCGGCAATTTGATTTTCATCTTGCCCGCTGCCACCTGTATCGCGCCGATGAAACAGGCCGAATAGCCCAGTGCAAACAGTTGCTCCGGGTTGGTGCCGGGCTTGCCCGAACCGGGGGAGCTGAAGGTGACGTCCAGCTCGCCGTCGCTGGATTTGCCAGTGCCGGTGCGGCCACCGACGGTGTGGGTTTTTGCGGTGTACAGAACGGTTTCCAGTGCAGTACTCATGGCCGTGACTCCTGAAGGGAAGCGACAGAGTAGGCAAGCCTAGCAGTGCAATCCCTGTTCACAGGTGACGTTGGTCGGATGAAAAAAAAGGCACTGGGCGATCATCGCCAGTGCCTTTTTTGTGCCTGAATAATCCGTCAGCGCGACAACATAAACGTGTCGTACTCCAGATCTTCCAGTGCGGTTGTCAGCCTGTGTAAACCCAGCAATACACAAATCAGCAACGACAAGGTAAAGCCATAACCGAAGAAGCTTGGCCCCAGATACATGCTGAACAGGGTCAACATGGCGTTCAACACCGCGAACAGTACGCACAACTCCAGCACCACGGTGCGTTTGTCCAGGTAGAAGAACACGTTGAGCAAGGCCATGAACACCACCTGGATGCTCACACCGATCAAGTCGATGTAGAACAGCGGCAGGTAATAACTGGAAATGCCCAGCCACTCCAGCAAGCGCGGTGCGAACAGGAACAACAACACCGCCGTCAGCCCCTGCACCTTGCAGATTTCCACCAGGCCCTGACGGATCGACAAGGTCATTTCGGTTTTCAGCTGACCGATGTGCTGCAGCGTTTCACCCTCGCGGATCGCCCGAAAAAGTCGGTCGTACCACTCGGCAAAATCGGTCTCGATGCGCACCAGAAACACCGCCATGCCGGGGATGATCGCCAGGTATGCGAGGAAGATCGGCAAGTCGTACAGGATCGAAGCGCGCAGCGGGCCGACAATTGCGCTGGAGGTGCCGGGGTTGAACCAGAACATGAATTTGTCGATCCAGATGCCCAGGTTGTAGAAGAAGCCGGTGGCCAGCAGGCTGAGGAAAACGTTGCGCCGTGCGAGGAAATCGAAGGCGATCAGTTTCTCGGCGCGGTACTCGCGCAGGATGTCGTAGAGGAACAGGAACAGCAGCGTGCTGTGCCCGATCAACAGCGCCAGCAACAAGCCCGGCATTTGCAGAAAGCTGAGTACGTAAGCACTCGCGACCATCAGCGAGTACCCCACCAGCATCACCAGCAGAATGCGGTTATAGGCCTTCATCCCCGAGAGAAAAATGATCACCAGCCACAAGTTGCACAGCACCACAAAGTTGGCCAGGACCAACACGCGGTAAATCAGCGGCTGGTCGAACAGCAAGCCCAGCACGACAATCCCCAGCAGCCCGGCGCCCAGCGTCACCAGCAACAACACGCCCAGCAGGTTGGGCAGAATCTGATCGTACTTGTGTTCAAACAAGCGGTCGGACACAAACCGGGTGAAGAACAGCTGCAAGCCGCCCGTGAGGATCAACGAGCTGGCCATCAGGTACGTCACCGTCACCAGAAACTGCCCGACCAATGCGTTGGGCAGCAACAAGCCGAGGCTGATGATCCCCACCAACATCACGCTGATGATCGACAACACCCACGGGCCGGAGCTGATCAAGCCGGCGTACACGTAGGCGTGCAAGGTGGCGGTGTAGGAGTCACGCGAAAGGATTTTTCGCAGTTCGAAGCCAATCCCGGCCATTTAACTGTTCTCCATGGCAGCTTGATACAAATCGCGATAACGCTGCAGCATCAAGGCTTCGGTGTAGTAACGAGTGACCCGCAACAAGCCGCTGGCCTGCGCGGCCTCCCAGCGTTGCGGGCTGCGCAGCAGTTCGAGGATCGCCGCGCAGGTGGCTTGCGGGTCGGCG
This sequence comes from Pseudomonas sp. B21-040, assembly GCF_024748695.1. Taxonomy (NCBI): domain Bacteria; kingdom Pseudomonadati; phylum Pseudomonadota; class Gammaproteobacteria; order Pseudomonadales; family Pseudomonadaceae; genus Pseudomonas; species Pseudomonas sp. B21-040. The sequence goes on along the minus strand of NZ_CP087176.1, from coordinate 817,192 downwards.
ATGGCCACCACTTTGCCGGCGTGCCCGAGGTCACGGTCCTCGGCGCTGCCGCCTTCGATCAACTCGCGGCACGATCCCACGTCACTGCTGACCACTGGTGTACCGGCGGCCCAGGCTTCGAGGATCACCAGCGGCTGTGCCTCACTGATCGAGGTCAGCACCATCAGGCCGAGTTTGGGCAGGATGTCCTGAATGCGCTGGAAGCCGAGAAAGTGCACCTTGCCTTCCAGCCCGAGACTGGCCATCAGGCTGCGGCATTCGTTGACGTATTCCGGGTCTTCCTCTTCCGGGCCGACGATCCAGCCTTCGGCCTGCGGCATGGCGCTGATCACGCCACGCATCGCCCGCAGAAAGGTTTTTACGTCTTTGATCGGCACTACTCGCCCGATCAGCCCCACCACCGGTGCAATACCCTGCGCACGGGATTCCAGCGCGGCCGTCCAGACCGGCAGGTCGATACCATTGGGAATCACCTGCGTGCGGGCCCCGATGGCGCCGTCCTTGATTTGCCGCTGACGATTACCGTCATAGAGCGCGATGATGTTGTCGGCGCTGTTGTAAGTCAGCTGACCGATGCGCTCGAAAAACCGCACCCACAACGTGCGGATGTACCCCGAACCGGCGTCGAGACTGCGGTTCAACGCCTGACCGGAGCTCTCGGCGATCCAGCTGGCCTGCGCCAGGTCGATCTTGCGTTCCTTGGTGTAGATGCCGTGTTCGCTGAGCAAATAGGTGCAGTTCCAGCGCTGCTTGAGGATGCATCCCAGAAAGCCCGCATAACCGGTGGAAATCGAGTGCAGCACTCGCGCTTTCGGCATCCGGCGCGAGGCTTCGGCGAGCATCAGCAGTGGCGACTGCATCGAGCGCAGGGTCCAGAAATAATTGACGAAAGAAGGGTCGGCGCAATGCTGACGGTAGCCTTCGCTCAATGCCGACCAACTGGCGCGGCTGCGCAAGACGTCGTCGAGGGTCAAGCGGCCCTGTGCGATGCAGTCGAGCAAGCGTTCACCCAGCTCCGCTTCTGGCGCATCCGGGTGATGCAGGAAACGATACAAATCCTGCAATTGCTGCTCGTCGGCCTCTCGCGGATCGCCAAGGGTGTCGGTCGGATGCGTCGCATCTTCGAGAAACACCTCTTCAATGTGCAGCACGTTCGCCGGCACTTCGTAGCGTCGCGCCGAATACGCCTGACGCTGTCCACCGATGAACATCACCGAGAAGGTCAGCTCCGGCAGCCCCAGAATCATCTGGTGAATCCAGCTGGAAACGCCGCCGCGCACATAAGGCCAGGTGCCTTCGAGCAGCAGGCAAATGTCGGCAACGGGTGCCTGTTCCTTGTGAGTCATGTCCAGCTCCTGACCAATGCGGCGAACGGCGGACGCTGACGGGTTTCCTCGGGAAGGCGCGCCAGCAATCCGGGAATTTCGTGATAGCGACCGGCCTCGAATGCCAGCTCGGCGTGAAAGGGCAGCACCTGCGCCGCGCCCATTCCGTTCTCCTGGGCCTGACGGAGCAGCACTTCGGCGCGCTCGATATCGCCACGTTCCAGGGCGATGCGTCCGGCCAGCAGAAACAGTTCTCCGCCCTCGCCCGCTGCCAGGCCAAGCTCGGCGTGCTCACCCGCTTGAGTCAGCACGTGTTCGAGCACACTGCCTTGCGCCAGCCCCAGATACGCGAGTTCCCAGTACCAGCGCGCCAACCGGCCATGCAGCGAGCCCGCCGCTTTGGCATTGGCGTCAGCCAGTTCACCGAGCGCGATCTGGATGTGCAGGTTGATGTCGCTTTCCTGCTTGTCGAGCATCGAATACGCCAGCAGCCGCACATCGTCACTCGGGTCCGCGAGCGCCAGTTTGAGGATCGGCACGGCTTCTTTGCCGGGCATGCGCCGGGTGGCCAGCAACGCGGCCAGACGCTGATCCGGATCGGGCGCATGACGCAACACGTCCTGCAAACCGCCATCGGCGAAGATCGGCTTGTGCAGTTGCAACTGCGCGCGGTACGGCAGGCTCGGAATACCCACGGCTTTCCAGGCCTGCTTGTCGCGTTTGCGCGGCAGGTACAGCGCCGGGAAAATCGCCGCGACCACGCCCACCGCCCCCAGCACCGGCACAAAAAACGCCAGGCTGAAGATGAACAGCGGGCTCCACGGCAACGGCGAACGGTAACGCGCCGGCAGCAAAAGCCACACCGCCGCGCACAGCATCACGCAGGCCAGACCGTGGCTGAGGGTGAACACCAGCAATTGTTGTAACTCGGGCGCCGCGAGCCACAAACTGGCCCAACTGCCCGCCTCTAACAACAAGGCTCCGCTAAACAGCCACTTGCTGATCATTCAGGCCACACTCGTTGAACAGGAAATTACGCAGCCCGTTGCGTTCGCAGCCAGGCTCCAGGTTGAACGGCAGCACGCGTACGCCAAGGCTTTCCAGGCTACTTTCGACGCCAAAGTGCTCGTGCAGCATCAGGTTGATCCGAGCCAGATAGCCTTCAGTACCTTGCGGGCTGGTCAACGGCAGCAGCACCAGCAGCAATTGATGATCGAGGTTGTTACGCAGCGACAAATGCAGATCGAGGCCGCGCTGACTACGTTCAAGCAGACGCGTCAGCTCATCGTTGTGACGAGTGATTTCGAAGGCAAACAGCCCGGCCGCCAGTTGATGCTGCTCGACATCCACCAGCGATCGCTTGAGTTGCAACGTGAACTGCTGCGCGTCGGCGTCGGCCAGTTGCAAGACTTGCGGGTCGCGGCGCAACAGGTCGGCGATGTGCCCGGCGAGCAACGCCAGCAGGCTCAGGGTGCGATCCTGGAAGGCGAAGAACGGCATCTGCCGCACGGCCAGAATCGCCAGCAGTCGACCTTCGGCATCGATCAGCGGAATGCACGCCTGTAGCGACGAGAATTGCGCCGAGCTGCCGGCATCGATCAGTTCCTGACGCACGCTGACCAGCTCACCGCGCTCCAGGCACAGCTTGACCAGACCGTCCTCGGTGCCCAACGGCCCCATGACGCCGATGGTCGCCAAGGCTTCGGGCAACACATTTTCTTCACGCTCGTCGACGCGGTACAAACCGGCCACGCGCAACGCACCGTACTGGCCGAGCATGGTCACGATCGGATCGGCCAGCGCGAGCAGCGCATCACCTTCGTTCGGCATCACCCGCAGCTTGTCGCGCAAGCCCAGCAGGGAACTGCGCAAACTCTGATCGCTGCCGGCCACGCGCTGTTCCAGCAGGTCGTGAGAGACCCGCAGAATCTGGTGTGCCCGGGTGAATTCATCGAGGCGATACTGACGGTAATCGTTGGCCATCTGCAGGCGCTGCAAACGTCGCTCCCACAGATCACGCACCTCGCCCACCAGCATGCCGCTGACCAGCACACCGACGATGAACGACGGATCCAGCTCTGTGTAGCCGTCATGCCCGACGTAGCGCAGGGCGAACAGCGCCATCACCAACAGACTGGCGCTGACCAGCCCGCGCACAAAACCGTAACGCACACCCAGCAGCAACGGCGCCAGCACCGGCCAGGGGAAACCGCTGTGCATTTGCAACGGGTCTTGCGGGGTCAGCCACAAGCCCAGGCCGATGGCCGCACCGGTCACCAACAGCGTTTCCAGCCAAGACACCGGGCCGCTGGCACGCGGCGCGAGGCTGTAATCCATATGGGGAGAATTCATTGCATTCACTCGAACTTGAGGGCGCCAACAAGTGTGTCGAGCACCGTTTGCGCGGTGCCGGCCAGGCTTTCACGGGACCAACCGGCGCGGGCGCCGCTTTTGCTCCAAAGCACACGACCGCTGCTGGCTTCGAGCACGCGCAGGCTGATGCCCACCGCTGGCTCGCCGTCCAGACCGTTCTTGTACTGCCACTCTTCAACGCTGCCGGACAGGACGTAATCGAGCTTCTGATCGCGTGCCCAATCGAGCGCGCCGGCCAGGCGTTCGGTGTCATCCATCAAGGCTTGTTCGCCCTGGGTGCTGGCCGGGTAAACCCGGGGTTGCAGACCGTGGCTGCTGAGCACGCTGAGCAGGATTTGCTCACTGCGCTCGCCGGCCTGCGGGGTCTGCGAATAGTTGACCATCGGCACCACGCCCCACTTCGCGTTACGCGGCAGATTGGGGCTGGTGTCGCCGGTGAAACTGGCGCAACCGGCGACGAACAGGACGGCCAGAGCCAGGCTCAGATTACGAATTGCTTGCATCGGTATTACTCCTGTAAACAGTTGATGATCAGCGTCCGAAACGCACGCCGTAGCTCACACCCAGTGTTCCGCCCGCCTGACCATCCCCGCCCTGTGGCGCAGATTGGTAACCGAAGGTCAGGGCCAATTCGTCATTGCCCAGCACTTCGACGCCGATCCCGGTGTTGATGCCGTAGTTGAAGGTTTGATCGAACCATTGCCAGCCCGCCGTCACGTCCACCAGCCAGGTGTATTGCGGGCGAGTGCGCACCAATGCGCCCGGCAAACCGCGACGCCAGGAGCTGCCGACATACAGTTGGCCGTAGCGGCTTTGCAGCAGATCGCTGGCCGTGACGACTGAGGGATCATCCGAGTTATCAACGTTTTTCACCGGGCCGCCGTTGGCGCTGGACAAGTCATTGAGCGTGCGGTCATCCACGTTGTTGTGCTGGTAATCGACGCCGCTGCGCAGGGTCCAGTTAGGTCCGGCGAATTCCAGCGTGTGGTTGTATTCCATCTTCAGTGCCTGGCCGTTGCCCAGGGAATCGCCTTCACGGGTGGAGAACGATTTCTGTGCCACTTCCCAACTGAGCTGGTCTCGCGCCGACAACCCGTGACGACCGCCGAGCCATACGCTGTCGTGCTGACCGAAAGCGCGCATCAAACCGCTGTCTTCGCTTTTGCGATGCCAGTCCAGGCCGCTCTCGATTTGATCACTGGCGCCCAACTGCCAGGTCCGGGACAGACCCAGGCCATTGCGGTCGTCGTCCTTGCGCTGGCTGGTGTCGGCGAACAGTTTGTAGCTGCCGTCCTCGACGAAACGCTGCAAGGTCAGGCCGGCGTTGTTCTCATCACCCATGCGCGATTCAATCAACTGATCGCTGTTGTACGTGCCCTGCTCCAGCTCAACGTCGGCGTACCACTGATCGCCAATGTTGTGCCCGACCTGCAAGCGCGGGCCGTTGATTTCCAGGCCGCCGAAATCCTGTTGATGCCAGGACAGCAGCGCGCCTTGCGGAGTGAGCTCCTGGAGTTCCACTGCCTGGCGACGCAGTTGCTCGCGCACGGCGGCCGGTTGATCGTCACCCAGTGCGGACTGGCTGAGGTCCAGGGCCTCGCCGAAACGGCCGAGACGACTGAGGGCCTGCGCGCGTTGCGCCGGGTTCAGGTCGTTGCTGGCCAACAGCGTTTCGACGTGCTGCTTGTTGCGGCTGCGCAAGGCCTGCTGAATCTGTTCATAACGCTCGACCTTCAAGCCCTGGCTGCGCGCCCAATCCAGCCATTGGTCTTTCTGCGATTCCTGGTTGGTCGCGTCGAGACGCGCCAGCAACCGTTCGAACCACAATTGCAGCATCGCCGGCGAGCCGTCTTTCCACTGCGACACTTCCTGCGACGCCTTGCCAGGCGAATAACTGCTGGCCATCAGGCGTAACCAGACCGCGTAACGCTGGGACGACGGCTTGATTTCTTCACCCTCGGGGCTGCGCAGTAACTTCAGACGCAAGCGTTGAGCTGCGTCCGTATAACCGGCGCTTTCCAGCGCATCGGCATAGGCTGCGCGCACCAGCCAATCCTGCGGGCTGGTCTTGAGGTACAGGCGATACCAGGCCAGGGCCTCGCTTTCACGACCGAGCAACTGGCTGGCACTGGCGAACGGCAACCACAGAATCCGGTCTTCCCGCGCCTGCTTGCGCCACTCGGTCAGCAGCGGTTTCAGAGCCGTTGTGTTGCCCTGATCGATGTAGAGCCACATCAGGCGCTCGCGGAACTGGTTGTCATCCGGGTAACGCGACAAGCCCAACAAGTACAAGCGCTGCGCTTCTTCGGGCTGCCCTTGCTGCACCGCCAAGGCGCCCCGAATCGACAGTACCTGAGCCTGCTCGTAGGCGTCCGGGTTTTGCTCGGCGCTCTTGAGCAACGCGGCCACTTGCGGCCAGTCCTGCAAATCCTGGGCTTGCTGCAAGGCTTCGACCAGACGCTGCGGGTCTTGCAGACGATTCCAACTGCCGACCATCATGGTCAGCGCACGCTGGGGATTGCTGGTGCGGTACATCGTGATCAGCTGACTTTCGTCGCCACTGTTGAGCGAGCCTCGCAGCGTGAGCAGTTTTTCCAGCGACGTCTGCAACTCGTTGTCGAGTTCCAGATCCCAGGCCAGCGCCGAGCGCAGGCGCCAATATTCCTCATCGGCGATCTTGCGGTTATCGACCTGCATCACGCCCCACGCCGACTGATTGTCGAACAGCTTCAGGTAGGTGTTGGCCCAATCGACACGCTCGGCAGTGGTCAGTGCAAAACGTTTGGAGTAAGTCTGGTAGACCTCGGCCTTATGCGCGTATTGCCCGGTGTTCTCCAGGTTTTGCACCAGCCGCGTCCAGGCCAGACGATGCGCCGGGTACTTTTTCAGGTAAGCGCGCAACCACGCTTCGGCTTGCGTCGGTGTGCCGCGCGATTCGTGACCGTAGATCAACGCATCGAGTTCGACGTCGGTCAGCGCACGCTGCTCCATGATCTGGGCAAGCAACGGGATGGCTTGATCAAAGTCAAACTGCTGACTCGCCAGACGCCAGGCGTGCTCGCGTGTTTGCGGGTCTTCGTGCAATGCCAGCACGCGAATCCAGTAGGCCAGCGCCGCCTGACCATCACCACGCCATTCACCCAGGTGCGCCATTTGTTCCAGCAAGGCCGGCTCATCCGGGTGTTCGGTCACGAGCTGTTGACCGCTCTCCCAGGCACCGGCCAGGTCGCCGAGGGCCAGGCGCATGCCAAATTCTTTCCTGAGTATTTGCGGGTTGTCCGGCTGCAAAACACGCCATTGATCAAGGAAGCGCTGCGCCAGATCAAAGCGCTGACTGCCGACGGCGACATCGACGCCCTGCTCCAGCCACGGTGCGTCGGTTTGCGGACCCTTGAGCTGATCCAGTTCATCGGCGAGCACACGCGACGCCTGGTCACCACGGCCAGCGGCCAACAGGCTGTTGAACGCCAGTTGTGCATACTCACGACGCTCTGAGGCTTGCTGGCTGTCCTGTTTGAGCAGCAGATAAATGTCGGCTGCGCGCCCCGGCTGCTCACCACCCAGGTACCACTGCGCGGCGGACTTGAGCGCCTCGATGCGCTGCGCCGGATCACGATCGGCGATTTCTTCGTAGACGCTGGCGGCGAAGGCCGGCGCCTGCAACGTCAGGGCAAGCTTGGCCAGGTTCTGCAATTGCGGCAGCGGCAGCATCCGGTGATCGAAGCTTTGCAAGCGCTCGATCAAGGTTTTCTGCGCAACCGGATCCTGCGCCTTCGCCGCTTCCAGTGCGTCCAGTTCAAGCCGGTAATACGCCTGCAACTCCGGCATCGGTGTCGGCCAGTTTTCGAGGTGCTGGCGTGCCTTGGTGTAGTCGCCGAGACGGATCAACAGGTCGACCAATTGCAGTCGCAAGTGATCGTCGTCCGGGTGCGCCGACAACAGCAGTTCGGCGTAATTGGCCGACACCGCGTCCGGCTCGCGACCGTCGGGCTGGAACACTTCTTCGCGCTGGAACGTCAGCCAAAGGATGCCACCCACCGCCACTGCCACCACCGCCAATGTCCACGGATTGAGCAGGCGGCTGCTTTTAGTTGCTGGGGAGTTAGTTGCAGAAGAGCTGACCATGACTCACCTGCTTCATTGGTAATTGAAAAGTCCACAGGCCGGCAGATGCCTTGCCTGCAAAACGTTGTCCATCCACTTCAACCCGGCAGGTGCCCGCCGAGCGTACGGAGAAGGTCAGGTCGACCTGCCCCGCAAACGAAAAGTCCACCTGGTGCTCATCCACATAGCGCCAGTCCACCAACGGCAGATTGGCCTCCTCCAGTGCCGGTCGGTTATCCCGATCAGGGCGCAACACCAGCAACGCATGGTCGCTGCTCAAGGCCACGTAACGGCCTTGCGGCAAGTCGCGAACACCGGCCACGCCTTGCGAACGCATCAGGTCCGGCCAGCCCATTTGAGGGTCCAGTCGCAGGGTGCGCAGTGCGTCCAGCCCACGAATCTGCCAGGCGCCCTCGGCGGTCCGCGCCAGACTGACCTGATACAACCCGTGCAAACGATCCAGGTAATCGCTCATCCACAGCGACATCGGCTGCTGCGTCTTCATGTAGCCGTAGATGTCGTCCATGGCCTTGATCGAGGCCTGCTTGGTGCTCGAATAGAAGTGGTAATAGAGGTGCAGCCCACGCAAGCGCCGTGGGCTGTCGGTGAGCTCGAAGGTGTCGATCACATCGCGGAAACCGTAATACGGCCCCTTCCACAAATTGGTGTAGAGGTTCTCGTTGATGATCGGTGCGTAGTACTGCAAACCCCCTTCGGTCGGGCGCAGCAGCGGGTTCAAACCGGTCAGCGACGGGTTGGCCTTGGTCAGCATGGTCTCGGCGCCGTTGACGTTTTTCAGACCGGCGTCGTACGCCAGTTTGATCGTGGCGGCAGACGGCAATGCGTCGCCCGGCCAGAACACCATCTTCACCGGTTTTTCCGGGGTGGTGAGGTGCTGGTTGATGTAGTCGCGCGAGCCAAAAATCTCGCGGCGAAAATCGATTTTGTCGTAGCCCGGTATGGCCATTTTCAGGCCGTATTCAGGGTTGAAATTTTCACGCTTCTTGGCCAGTTCAGGTTGCAGAAAAAACGGGTGGCTGAAGGTGTGAGTGGCGACTTCGACTTTCGGGTCGGCGAACAAATCACGGGCAATCGGTTCCAGTTCGCGGGCGAGAAACGGGAACATACCGCGCGGTGAAATCTCACCTTCGATCACCGACACCGAGGTCAGAAACGGATTGGGCCGAATGAAATCGTCGAGCACCTGTTTGCCGGCATACGGCGTGCCGCGCACTTCAGCCCGGGACGGGAAACCATCGCCATCGATGTGCACGGTAGCGATGCGCCGACCGTTTTCGGTGGTGGTGTCCGGACGTGGTTGCACCGGCAGGCGCAAGCTGGCCTGAAGGAAAGCAAACGGATCGAGAATCCAGCGGCTGCGCTCGTTGTTGGTTTCGAGAATGTACGGCGCGAGGGCCAGACCACCCCACTCGCCCACCGCCACCGGCGCAAAGGTCTGGCCATCAGCAGCGGTCAACAGCAGCGCGGCTTTTGGACCTTTGGGTAACAGGGAGATCGCAGTCAGGTCACGGGATCGGGGCTGCACCGGTGCTTCGAACGCTCCAATCAGCGCCTTGTCCTGATAGGTGATGCTCAACGCTTGCGTGCCGATCGGCGCCGCACGATTCAAGCCCAGACGCTTGAGCAGCAGCGGGTCTTGAATCGGCAGGCCGGAAAAAAACACCACCGGCACTTGCTCGTCCAGACGCTTGCCGATCCAGCTGTTGAATGCCGGGGCATCCTGCGGCGGGCCGCTGGTCATCCAGGTGATGACGCCAGCGTACAAACCGCTGAAGCGATATTCCGGCAAGGTGTTGTCGACCGGCAGGTAATCCACGCGATAACCAAGGTATTCGAGCAAGCCACCGAGCAAAGTGTGCCCGGCGTTGCGAATCAGGTCGCCTTCACGCGGGTCGTACAGCAGCGCGACCCGGCGCGGCTGGACTTCGATGTTGCTGACGCCCATCGAGTCCAGTTCAGGCGTGCCGATGTAGGGAATAAACCCCTCTTCGCGCAGACGCGCGGCCAGTTTGCGCGCTTCATCGCGACGCTCCGGCGGCAAGTAGTCGATCGCCACCAGCGGGATGCCTTTGGCACGCAAGGGCTGGATCTGGGTTTCCAGCCATGCTCGGTCGGCTTCAGGCACCGGGCGATAACGCTTGGCGGTCGCATCCCAACCAGCGTGAATCGATTCGACAGCCACAGCCGCTGCGACACCATCAAGCTCGGGCAGCACTTCAAAACCACGGTTAAAAAACAGCTTCAGTGTCGGCTGGCGCTGGTGCAATTCGCGCAGGAAACTGGCGAGCGCCAGACGCTGTGTTTCTCGGTCTGCCTCGGGCTGCAACTGGAAACTGTCGAGGGTGTCGAGGAACAACCCGGCATAGCCTTCGGCCTGCAACGCCTTGGCGCGACCGAACAAATGCTCACGCCAGGCCGGCGCGGCAAGGTTCATCACCTGACTGTCCCAAGCGCCGTTACGCACCGGGCTGATCGCGCCGGCGAGGTGGGCTTTTTCGATGTCGGCCTTGTTGCCGCTGAACTCGCCAATCGACAGATAGGCGAATGGCTGGCTGCCCAAGTCGCGCAGGGTTTTGACGTCGCCTTGGGTCATGTGCCCGGGCTCCACCACCGACCAGTCGAACTGTGCGAGCTCCGGGATCGGCGGCTGATCGGCGTACCAAAACGTCACACTAGAGGGTTGTGGCAAGGCAGCAGCCTGGGCTGCCGGGCCACTCACGATAAGCGCGATGGCAGCCAGCAGCCGTTTAGCGGCCGAGCGGACACGCGTCCTGCGAAAAACGATTTCCATAACGCACTCTTGAATTGACTGAATCGATACCGCGTCAACGTCGAGCCGAGTGACTCGGCCGAATTACAGACTGCGGATAAGCTGCGCTAAACCCTTGCCGATGGTGGTCGGCTCAGGGAGCGTGAAACGCTCGAGCAGGCGAGCGTTGTTGGCGCGCGAGTGGCGAATGTCGCCTTGTCGTGGCGCGTGATGAACCACCTTCAGTGGCGTGCCGACCACACTCCCCAACTCAGTGATCAGGTCGTTGAGACTGGTGGAGCGGCTGAGACCGACGTTGACCGCACCGGGGCTCGGTTCGCTCACTTCCAGGGCCTGGACGAGAATGCTCACCAGGTCCTTAACAAACACGAAATCGCGGGTCTGCCCACCATCACCGAAAATCGCCACCGACTGTTCGGCCATGGCCAGTTTGGTGAAAATGCTGATCACGCCGGAGTACGGCGAAGACGGGTCTTGGCGTGGCCCGAAAATATTGAAGAAGCGAAAGATCATCGGCTCCAGGCCGTGCTCGCGACGATAGAAATCGAGGTAATACTCGCTGGCCAGTTTGTCGGCAGCGTAGGGTGTGAGCGGGGATTTTGGCGTGTCTTCGTGGATCGCCGTGCCTTCGCCGTTATTGCCGTAAATGGCCGCGCTGGAGGCAAACACCACACGCTTGATCCCGGCTCTCGACATGCTTTCGCAGACGTTGAGGGTGCTGACGAAATTGCTTTGATGCGTGCTGACCGGATCATCCACCGAGGCTTGCACTGAAGCCACTGCCGCCAGGTGCACCACGGCGCTGCAATCGCGCATGGCCTGCTCAACGACAGCGCCATCCGCCGCATCACCGATGACCAGGTTGAGATGGGCATTGTCCATTGGCAAATTATCGACTTTGCCGGTCGACAGATTATCCAGCACGCGAACTTTGTAGCCCTTGCCAAGCAACGCTTCGACAAGGTGCGAACCAATAAATCCCGCCCCGCCAGTCACCAGTATTCGCTCGACAAACATCACATTTCTCCCTGAACAGTAGAGCGGGTTCCGCCGACTTTATGGCGCAAGGCCACCAAAACGCGGCCGATAATGGGAGTTCAGGAGCGCACTGTCAATAGTTTGTCTAATCTGATCAGGCATGAAAAAACGCAGCCGAACACGTCATTAATTTGGCGGCATTTAATAGATTCAAGATGTCATGCTACTGCCAAGAAAGAACGACAGACTCGTCTGGAACGGGGCTCTGCGCCGGTTTCGAGGGGCACATAGGCGACGGCTAGCCCACCCCGACCGCATCACCGCTTATCGACGCAAGCCACTGGACGATGACGGCGTGATTGAGGCTGATCGCTGCGTATCAAGTACCAGAGTCGAACGGCTGATCGAGCCAGTGGCGAATCGATTTCAGCGCCGAATGGACTCCCTGATCTATCCTTTCGTCGTCGGTGTACTCAGGAAAATAAATATGAATTTTTGGCTGGGCGCCATTCTGTTGACCGTGATTTTCACGTCTGCACAGGCCGCCACTGAAGTTGCACCTCGGGTCGAGCAAGTGCCTTTCGACAAGGGGACCGATAGCGCCAGGTTCAATGAGTCCATCAAAGGCCGGCTCACCGCGCAGTACCGCACCACCGCCAAGGCCGGCCAGATACTGACCGTCGACCTCAAGACGTCCAACACATCTGTCTATTTCAATATCAGCGCCAAAGGCGCGGACGCTGCGCTGTTCAACGGCTCGATCATGGGCAACCACTTCATGGGCCCGTTGCCCGTGGATGGCGAATACACGGTTCAGGTGTACCTCATGCGCAACGCCGCACGGCGCAACGAAGTGGCGAATTACAGCCTGTCCATGAACCTCAGCCCCTCCTCGGACAGCGCCCAGCCGTTTGATCAAACACTTGAACTGCAAGGCATTCGATTTCAGGTGAAGGGCGAATGGGTCGACGGCAATCCGGTGGTGCGCATCTCGCCGCAAGGGCTGGAAATCGACAACTCGGCTATCAGCCGACCGCAGACCGGCAACATCGCCCGCGCTGAAGTCGCCGACCTTGACCAGGACGGCTCGCCGGAGATTTACGTCTTCGCCCGATCACCTGGTCGCGGCATGCCGGGGGAGTTGGTGGCGTACGCGGCTAACCGTAAGAAGTCGCTGAGTGAGATTTACCTTCCGCCGGTTAGTGAAAACGCGAAGTGGGCGGAGGGGTATCAAGGGGAGGATGAGTTTGCGGTGGTGGAGAATGCGCTGGTGCGGCGGTTTCCGGTTTATGAGAGTGCGGATGCTGGGGCGGGGAGGACGGGGAAGATGCGGCAGGTTCGGTATCGGTTGGAGGCTGGGGAGGCGGGGTGGGTTTTGAAAGGGGATGAGGGGGTGGAGTATTAAGAAATAATCTGGCATCCCTGAACTTCCATACCCCAGATACGAAAAAACCGACTTTCGTCGGCTTCCCCCCCGTTCTCCAGATGGTCATGCCACGCCGGAGATATGGGTTAGTTGTTGACGCAGACTTTAAGCAGCTCGACCACCATCGTCAATGCTCATCTGATGATCACGGAGAGTTGTTGAGGTGCCGAGGTAGAGGACAAGCATTGAGGTAATCGCAGTCAACGGACACGCCTCGTAAGAAATATAGATTGGTGATGTAGCTAGATTTCTTGGGCGCTATCCCAAGCCGTATTTTTGAAAAAAAAGAGACCGATTTCCCTGATGCCAGTCAGTTAAGCAATTTCTGTGGTAACGCAATTTTTGTAGCAGCTGGCGAAGCCTGCGTCCGACTGCGCAGCAGTCGTGAAATCAGGTGACGCGGTGTTTCAGGAAAACCGAAAACGCAGGTATTACGACTGCTGCGCAGTCGGACGCAGGCTTCGCCAGCTGCTACGGATCGCGTTATTGCTTAACTGATCAGCATTGACCGATTTCCCAGCAAAAAAATATGTAGTCCACGCCCTAGGAAACTTCCCGCAACTCGTATCGACTTTCATGAACTGGCGGACACCACGTCCGGCAGATAACCTTGGTTCTTCGCTGTGAACCAGCGAACGGTTTTGACAGGCCGAAAAAGTGGAGATCCAGAAAATAAATGGAGTTCCTTTATGAAAAAAACTAACCCGAACCAACCTGAAGTTCCGACTCTTTCCGAGTCAGAACCCCTCGATTTATCAGACCTATCCAAAACCACCGAACGCACCATCAGCGCCCGCCTCCGCAACCCAAAACGCCCCGACCCCATCAGCCACATCTTCACCCTCCTCCCCGACGTCGACACTCCCACCCTGCTGGCCCACGCCTGCGAAACCCTCGCTTCCCTCAACGTCATGACCACCGACCTCGCTTGTGAACTCGAAGGCTCTCGTCGCAACGTGGCACTGGCCATTCAGCAACTGAGCGTACTCGCCGAGCTGCTGGTAAACCGCGCACTGGACAACCTCGACCCGCCCGACGGGTTGCCCGAGGTTGCATCCGCCAATCACTGAGTGGTCGTGTTTTTTTACACAATGGAGGGTTTGTCATGGATCGATACATGCCTGTCACCGGCATCGACTGCACCATCGCGTCGTTGCTGATCGACACCCAGGCACCGCTGGACGTGTTGCACGAAACCGCGGCTTACCGCATCCGCACCGCGACTCAATTGCTGGAGAGCATCGCTGTTGGCGAAGGTGTTCACAGTGAACTGGCGCGGGGGTTGGTGACGTCGCTGCGCGATGGCTGCGATTTGCTGGATGTCGTCGGTCGGCGATTGCAGGCGCAGGTTTCGACGATGTAACGGAATGGCTATTGAGTCTGCCTCATTAAAAAAAGCACCTGACGAAAACATCGCAGGTGCTTTTTTTCAGCAAAGTGTTTCTAGTCAACAGGCTCAGCACGCCCCCAGCCTTCTGAGGGCCCTCCCCCCGCATTGGCCCGTGCACTAAATGAGCTGACTACAGTGAAAGGCCATTCGGTATTCGCGATTACCCAAACGACAGCATAAATGGCGCTGCCGCTTGTTGAATGGCAGTGACTACATGAGGCGCTCGCTCCCGATGCTGCGGGTAACGATCAAGCACCGCCTCCACCGCCGCCAGCAACTTCTGGACACGCTCCTTCGGCCGCTCGATTTCACACGTCTGTGCAAACTCCAGCACCCCTTGGCGGGAGGCAAATAATGACTTGTTACCTGCCAAATCCAGCGCCAAGACATCTTCCGGGATATAGGCCGTGGTGTTGACGATGTCATAAGCCGGCGCCAGATGCGCATCGCGCTGCGTAGGTTCGGAGTAGAGCAAGCCAAAGTTCTTCAGGTGAGCGTCACCGTTTCCGACGATGCAACTCAAGGCGACGCTATCGAACAGTTGATCAAGTGAAGACTGCAAATGTTTAGCCGGACAAAACAGCCGTACCGCCTTGGCAATTGCCGCGTAACTTTTGCTGTATTTCTGATCGGCCGAAAGCCCCATCAACGCTGCCATGTCCTCGAAGCCAATCGGATTTAACTGATCGTCCCTGTCAAAGCGCCGCATGACAAACAACTGCGCATTATCGGACAGGAAAAATTCCGGGACGGGAATGCCCGCTTCCCTGGCAATGGACATGCAAAGAAATTCATTGATCGCCAGCCCTGGAAACTCTTCCCGACCACTTTTGATTATCAAGTCAGATGTTTTCGAAGTGACTCGTGGCAAATCAGTTTCCTGCTGTTCAGGTACCAACACCTTGGGTTGAACACCGGAAATACCTGCACGCAGAATGTAGCGGTCAAGTAGGTCAGCGAAGATATCTTCAGCTCCGTCCCACGTCAGAATCTCATCGAGCTTTTCACCCGGAAACTGTTGTTCTGCCAGCAAGGTATCGACAGTTTCGGAGCGCACATGAACCCGTCCTATGGGAGAGCTGCTACCGGAAAGGGCGAGTAACAACATCGGATCGACATTGACGGTTTTAGCCAACCGATTACGTAATTGCTCCAGGACATAACCTTCCGGCAAGTTCATCTGAAAAATAGGGTGCAGTTCACGCCGACGGAACTCATCAGGTCTCACTGGCATCGACAAACTGATTGCCATGGGAGGCAATGCATCTTCGTCATAACGAAAGAGGAAATCCTGGCCGCTAGTGAGGATCCTGCCGCTACGACCCTCCGGTGTACTGACGTTCAGAGAGGTCATTTTCATTCGAACATATCCCCAAGTTCTTCCAGCGTCGGCATCGCCGCGGGAATGACCGATAGTTCACAATCCAGTGCGGCTAGAATTCGCGCAAAAGCGATCATTCCGACGGAAACGGTGCCCTTTTCTACCGCGATAACTTTGTATCGTGTCAGCCCGGCGAGTTCGGCAAGCTGGGCTTGCGTCAGTCCACGATTGATACGTTTTTCGCGTATTTGATCGCCAAGGCGAGTGATGATCAGAGAATAGTCCATGTGTAGCTACCGTAACATTTATAACTCAATGTACCGTATACACAACATTCAAGCTAACCCGAATTGCTGACTTATCAAATTCGGCCGCTAATCCGCCTCACTCCAACCCCCACCAATATCCCCAAAACAATCGCCCCCAACGGCACCGCCCCCACCCACGTCATCGTTGGAAACACCAACAAGATCTGCGAGTCATTCCCCCCCAGCATCATCGACGCCCCAATCCCCATCAGCACCCCCGCCAGCAAATGCTTCCCTGCGGCCATCACATCAAACCGCTGGTAGCTGAAGGTTCGGCGATGCAGCGTGTAGCTGAGCATCCCCAGCAACAGCACGACGAACACGGCCACCCGCCGGCTGGTCAGGGAGCTGTCCCCCGAGTCCCAGAACAGTTGCGAAACGTTGTAGATGAATACGCTCGGGGTCCACAGCGGTTCGAAGGTGTAGAGGGCGCTGGTCAGGGCGCCCAGCAGCATGCTGGACAGGACCAGGTGTTTGTCACCGTGAACGCGGATCAGCAACAGCAGCACCAGCAGGACGATGCCCAGGGTCAGCCAGTAGTGGCGGCTGGTGATGGTCGGCATTTGCAGGGCTTTGTGTTCGGCGAGCATGTTCAGGTGGTACCAGAGGACGATCCCCAGCACCCAGCCGAAGAGGGTGAAGGCTTTGTTGAGGTTGCCGCTGGCGAGTTTGGTGAGTGTGCCGACGCTGCAACCGTCATTGAGGACCGAGGCGAGACCAAACAACAGCCCGCCCCCGACCAGTGACAGGTAGCCGATTTCAGGAATGAACAGCGGCTGACTGACACCCAGCAATGCGTAGAGCGGCGCCAGTAACAGGCCGAACAAACCGCACGTGATCAACGCCACAAACAACGTCGGCCGCCCCTTGAGCAACTGCCCCGTGGCATTGACCAGGCACATGCCCATGCGCTGGGACACCCAGCCGATCAGGAAGGCCAGCAGCAGCGAAATCAGCAGTGAGAGCACAAACCTCCTTGTTGCCGGGCAGCGAGAAGTCATCAGGGCATGAAGGACAGATTAGTCGCTGCTCAAACACTTCGGATGAGCCTGCAAAGCCCTTCTACACTCAGTTCGAATTCGTCTTTTTATGCCGACCAGAAAAGAGCCCTCATGACGCCCCTCGAAGACCGCTTGAAGCAAGGCAAGGATGCTCGCAAAAGCTGCCCGCGCAGTTCGCAGGCGTCCACCGGGAAAGTAACGCGTGATCCGCTGCCGCTGATCAAGCGGTCCAGTGAAGGCCGGATCAAATCGCTGGTCGAGCTGCGTTATGGGCGCATGCTGGTTTCGCCCTTTACCTTTTATCGCGGTAACGCACTGCTGCAAGCCCACGACTTGGCGGGCACGTCGAACATGGGCCTGATTTCGACGATCTGTGGCGATTGCCACTTGATGAACTTCGGCGGATTTGCCACGCCCGAGCGCAACCTGTTGTTCAGCGTCAACGATTTCGACGAAGTCCATCCCGGCCCCTGGGAATGGGACCTGAAACGTCTGGTGGCGAGTTTCATGGTGGCGGCCCGCGACCTGCGCCACGGTGAGACGGTTGAAGAAACCGTCTGCCGCCAAGTGGTCGGCGCCTACCAACAAACCATGTTCGAGTGCGCCCAACAAGGCTCGCTGGAAAACTGGTACGAGTCCATCAGTTATGACGATCTGCTCAAGCAGGCGAACAAAAGCACGCTGGAGCACGTGGAACGCGCTATCGAAAAAGCCGAACGGCGTACACATGCTGAACTGCTGCCCAAAATCAGCGAGCGCGACGCTCAAGGTCGCCTGATTATTCGCGATGACCTGCCGGAAATTTTCCACCTGCACAAACACACCACACTGCTTGATGCCGAGGATGACTGGTTGCGCCTTGCGGACTGGCGGCCCCTATACGAAACCTTCATGCGTGATTACCGAAACACACTGCAAACCGACCGACGCGAATTGCTCGCTCGGTTTCATGTTCAAGACTTGGCGTTCAAAGTGGTGGGTGTCGGCAGCGTTGGCACGCGTTGCCTGGTGGCATTGCTGACGGATGACCAGGAGTTCCCGCTGTTCCTGCAATTCAAGGAAGCGCGGCGCTCAGTGCTGGCCGATTACGTGAAGGCCAAGTCAGGGGTACGCCATGACGGTCAACGGGTGGTCGATGGTCAACGGCTGATGCAATCGGCCAGCGACCTGTTCCTCGGCTGGACCACCGGCCCCAGCGGTCGACACTTTTATGTGCGCCAGTTGCGCGACATGAAAATTTCCGCCGAACTCGAAACCTTCGATGCGGAGACTTTCGCGGCCTATGGGCGAGTCTGCGGCCGCGCCCTCGCCCGTGCGCATGCCAAATCCTCCGGTTATGCGGCACAGATCAGCGGGTATGTCGGCAAGAGCGACGCGCTGGCCGATGCGCTGTTCAAGTATGCAAAAAGCTATACCGAACAGAATGAGCGCGACTACGAACGCTTCCAGCAAGCCTGCCGCAAGGGCCGGTTAACGGCACGTTCAGAAGTGGACTTTGCAGCCGATCATTTGCCATAGGCACTCGCGTGCAGGGGCGTTCATCTAGATGAACTTTTCTTCACCCCTACGCGCCTCGGCAATCGGTACAGTGCACACGCTCATTCAAGAAACTACGGTTTGCCCGCCCTCCCGCGGGCTTTTTTTTGCCTGAAGGAAACATCCACCCAGCGTTCACATATCGTTCAGCTTTCGTTGCCTATGATCGGCTCTTCACCCTCCTTCCCGGTCACCACAAGCCCATGTCGCGCGCTGCCTCCTCCCTGTTTCTGCTTGCTGCTTTGCTGTTTTTCTTCGCGCTGGGCAATTACCAATTGCAAGGTTCCACAGAGGCTCGAGTGGCCGGGATCGCCATGGAAATGCACCTGGACAACGATTGGGTGACACCACGCTTGTTCGGCGAGCCGTTTCTGGAAAAACCTCCCTTGAGCCTATGGCTCGACGCCACGGCGATCCGCGTGTTCGGTGGCACCCCGTGGGCGGTGCGGCTGGCGTCGGCCTTTGCCGGGTTGTTCAGCGTGATGGTTCTTTACGCGATGCTGCGCCGATTCGGCCGCCCCAAAGAAATCGCGTGGACGGCGGGCATCCTGCTCGCAACCATGGCCAGCTACTGGAGCAATGTGCGTAGCGTCGGCGAAGACGCCTTGCTGGCCTTGGGTGTGACCGTGGCGTTGCTGGCGTTTTTCCAGGGTGTGAGGCAACCGCAACGCCAGTCGACGCTCGGTAATGCGTTGCTGTTTGCTTCAGGAATTGCCATCGCCACCTTGAGCAAAGGCGTGCTGGGCCTGGCGATGCCGGGCGTGGTGATTTTCGCGTATCTGTTGGCCGAAACCCTGATCGACAAACGCCTGACCCTCTCGGACTGGCTGCGCCCCGGACTGCTGACGTTGCTGGGGTTGGTGCCGTTGTTGGTCTGGCTCGCCTTGCTGTATCAGCGCGGTGGCACACAGGCGGTGACGGATGTATTGCTGACCAACAGCGTCGGGCGCTTTAGCGGTTCCTTCGTTGAAGCAGGGCATTACGAGCCGTTCTATTACTACCTGGCCAAGCTGCCGCAAGCGTTTTTACCCTGGAACATTCTGGTGTATCTGGGGCTGTGGCACTTTCGCAAAAGTCTGATGGCCAATCGTTACTTGCTGTTTTTTACGCTGTGGCTGCTGGCGCAGTTCGCCGTGCTGACACTGGCCTCGAGCAAACGCACCGTGTACCTGATGTCGATGACACCTGCGGCAGCGGTGATTGCAGCGGAATACGCGAGTGTGTTGTACGCAGGACTGAAGGCCCGTGAAACCGCCGCAACCGTGTGGGGTTGGATCGCACGGCATCGACGTGGAGGGGTCATCGGCGTGCTCGCCGTGGTGATGGGCAGCTACCTCGCCACCGCGCAATGGTTGCTACCCCAGGCTGATAGCAGCTTGTCCTTTGTGCCGCTGACTGCGCAGATTCAAACCCTGCAGGACAACGGGCAGCACGTTGCCCTGTTCCAGGCCAATGAGCGAGTAGGTGGCGCCAGCGTGTTCTACGCCCAGCGCCTGCTCAAGGGCCTGGACACTGACGCGCAACTGCATGAGTTTCTGGCGGCGTCAGCGTCCAACGTGGCGGTCATGTCCGGTGATACCGAACCTGCCGCGCCGTTGAAGGTGATCAAGACATTGATGGTGGGACGACAGGCTTACTATTTTGTAAATCTGTAAGTGCTTCAGCGCTGCGCCGCTCGGCCTTTTGCAGCACCGGCACATCCAGCCTTGCCCGTCCATAAAACGCCAGGGCTGTCAGCAAGCACGCCAGCCAGACGAAGATCCCGGCCCAGAAGGTGTGGGACATGTAGTGCCAGCCTTGCAGAACGCGCGTGGTGCCATAGACGAAACCGAGAATCAACGAGCCCCACAACACGGCTTTGGAAAAACGCCATTGGTAACGGCGTGCCACGAAGTACAGCGCGAGCATGGTGAAACCACCCGACGCATGACCACCTGGCCAGCAACGACCGTCACCGGCTTCCCTGAACAGCTGGAAGTTGTTGTACCACTCCATGTGGGCAATTTTGCCGCCATAGAGGGTCGTTTCAATTGGGCAGTACACGCTGGTGTGCGCCTTGAGGAAATGGATCACGCCGGTGCAAACGGCAAACGCCACCACTACAAAAATGAAGTCACGGCGATGCTCGTAGGTAAACCGCAGCACGGAAGCAGCTTTGCTGCGCTCCAGAAAACCGCCGAGGCGTGGATGCTTTTGCGTATTGATCCGCGGCCAGACAAACGACAGCATCGCGCCGATCAAGGCGATTTCAGCGGTCCAGTTGGGAATGATGCGCGCCCACTTGTGGGTGAGCTTCTCAAAGAAGTGCACCTTGTCGAGCGGGAAAGTCTGGCTGACTGGATCAAAAAGAAGGTTGCTGAACGCGATATCGATTGTGGTCATGTCGAACATCAGGAAAACCACGGCCGCGCAAACCAGCGCAATACCGAAGTTCACCCAGTAAAAGCGGTGTCGGGAAAAATTCAGCATTGTGTGTCCTGATCCAGATAAAAAGTTATTCGGTGGTCACCGCGCTCCAGTCGGAGGCCTCAATGAAACCCAGCATGTGAGTCGTTTGCGGTGTTGGAGCGGAGATAAACAGCGAAGCGCCGTAATCCAGGGTGGAGACTGGCAACTTGAGGTCTTTTTCAAGTTGATCCATGCATTCACTGTGGGTCACCAGAACCAGATTGCGGCCCGCCGCTTTGTGCGCCAGCGCATCACGCAACATAGTGCCCTTGCAGCTGATTAGCCAGTCTTCGCCGACGCCTGCCTTGTTAAACATATAACTGGCGGTTTGCGCAGCCCGCAGGATCGGGCTGTGGTAAATGTCGGTTTTGTTCAGTCCGAGCCGTTGGAAGTGCGCGCCCACACTGGCCGCGACGCCTCGGGAACGCTCGGTGATGCCATCGTTTCCAACCAGGCAAGGGGCGGTGGAGTGATCGCAGCGCTCGACATGGCGCACCAGCACAATCATGTCGCCCTTGGTCCAACCGTCCGCCAATGCCTTGGCACCGGCAAAATTGCCATGGGCAAGGTCCGGCACAGCGGCGGGCTGCAACAGCCATAGCGTCAACGGGATCACCAGCAGCGCAGAGGCCAGCACCACCGCCGCATTACGAAAACGGGCATAGCGGCTCAAATCAATCGAGCGCTTTATCCCGAATAGATTCAGTCTCAATTCCACATCAGGCCGCCTCGCCGGCACGTACCACTGTCATTTAATCCCGGGAAGTTAGCGAGGCGTGCGTTGGCAGCAAGTGAAAGTCATGTGAAAAAAAGCTGAAACCCGCGCAAAGTCTTGTTACAGGATCGCGTCCTACAAAATCCTTTCAGCTCTCGCGAATGCGGCCGATACAAACCTGCTACCTACTTTGCTGGCTCCCAAAAACAACAATCTTCCAGCCAACTGACGATCAAGAAACACAATGTTCCTGGAGGAATTGATGAATAGCTGGTTCGGCAATATCAGCGTGAACATGAAACTGGGCCTGGGGTTCGGCCTGGTCCTGGCTCTGACCTGCGTCCTGGCCCTGACCGGCTGGACAAGCCTGGGCAGCCTGATTGACCGCAGCAACTGGATGAGCGACATCACCCAGCTCAACGCCGGCCTGACCAAGTTGCGCGTGGTTCGCCTGCAATACATGCTGACCAACGGCGACGAAACCGCAGCGCAGAGTGTGCAGACCACCCTTGACGCCTTTTCCGCTCAGCAGCAGGCATTGCTGACCAAGTTCAAGAGCCCGGAAAACCTCAAGCTGCTCAAGGAACAAGGCAGCGTCATTGCGGCGTACCAGACGTCCCTGAACAAAATGCGCAGCGCCTACCGCACCGGCAATGGTGCCCGCGACGCCATGGGCGCCAATGCTGAAACTGCCGGCACGCTGATCGAAACCATCAGCACCCGCGTGCAGCAAATGCCGCTGAGCGATCAGCGTTTCGAACAATTCCAGGCCATCACCGCCGCCAAGGAAGCGTTCATCCTCGCCCGTTACGAAGTGCGCGGCTACACCGCCGCCACCAACGCCGAAACCGAGCAAAAAGCCGTCGGCCAACTGGATGCGGCGATTGCCAGCCTCAAAACGCTCAATGCGCAATTCGCCGACACTCAGCAAGACGCCTTGCGTCAGCTCGAAACCGCGCTGAACAATTACCGCAGCGCCTTGCAGGCCTACAAATCGGCCAGTTCCGACGCTGTGCAGGCTCGCAAGGAAATGACCGACCAGGGCGCCGCCATCGTGACCCTTAGCGATCAGCTGTATCAGATCCAGCTCGACCGCCGGGACGCCGAGAGCGCCCAGGCCCGCACCCTGCAATTGATCAGCATCTTGCTCGCGTTGCTGGTTGGCGTGATTGCCGCCGTGATCATCACCCGTCAAATCACCGGTCCGATTCGTGACACCCTGGCCGTGGTTGAACGCATTGCCAGCGGTGACCTGTCCCAGGACATCAAAGTCACCCGCCGTGACGAACTCGGCGTGTTGCAGCAAGGCATCGCGCGCATGGGTGTGACCCTGCGCGACCTGATCAGCGGCATCCGCGATGGCGTCACGCAAATTGCCAGCGCCGCCGAAGAACTGTCGGCCGTGACCGAACAAACCAGTGCCGGGGTGAACAGCCAGAAGATCGAGACCGACCAGGTCGCCACGGCCATGCACGAGATGACGGCCACCGTGCAGGAAGTCGCGCGCAATGCTGAAGAAGCCTCGCAAGCCGCCGCAGCGGCAGACGGCGAAGCCCGCGAAGGCGACAAAGTGGTCAACGAAGCCATCGCCCAGATCGAGCGTCTGGCCAGCGAAGTGGTGCGTTCCACCGAAGCCATGAGCGTGCTGCAACAGGAAAGCGACAAGATCGGCAGTGTCATGGACGTGATCAAAGCCGTCGCCGAGCAGACCAACCTGCTGGCGCTCAACGCTGCGATTGAAGCGGCCCGTGCCGGTGAAGCCGGTCGTGGTTTTGCGGTGGTGGCCGATGAAGTGCGGGGCCTGGCCCAGCGTACGCAGAAATCCACCGAAGAAATCGAAGGCCTGGTGGCCGCTCTGCAGAACGGTACGCAACAAGTGTCGGCGGTGATGAACAACAGCCGTGCGCTCACCGACAGCAGCGTCGCCCTGACCCGCAAGGCTGGCGCGTCGCTGGAGAACATCACCCGCACGGTGTCCAACATCCAGTCGATGAACCAGCAGATCGCCGCCGCTGCCGAACAGCAAAGCGCGGTGGCCGAAGAAATCAGCCGCAGCATCATCAACGTGCGCGACGTGTCCGAACAGACCGCCGCCGCCAGCGACGAAACCGCCGCCTCCAGTGTTGAACTGGCGCGGTTGGGTGGTCAGTTGCAGCAGATGGTCAGCCACTTCCGCGTTTAAGTCGTAACCTTGATCGTTCCCACGCTCCCGCGTGGGAATGCCTCAAGGGACGCTCTGCGTCTGCTTCGGCAGGTGACACAGCGCGCCACGGGCTGCTTGCCCACGCAGAGCGTGGGCACGATCATTTACGTGACCGCGAAGATACTCAGGCGTCCCACGGATTGATCACCTCAATCCCGGAAAACTCGAAGTCTCGAATATTGCGGGTAGCTATAGCAGCCCCATGGCTTCGGCAAATGGCAGCAATTTGCACATCTGCCATTGAAACTGCACGTCCATTTGCTTCAGCACTCGCTGTCAGCGTTGCGTACTCAACAGCGGCATGAGCATCGAACGGCAGAATGCGTCCGGCAAAGTCCTCTTCGAACATTGCCATTGCATGGGCTTCAAGTTTTTGTTTGCGCTTACCGGAAGGCAATCGTGCAATGCCGTGGAGTATCTCAGCCACCGTCACCGCACTGACTGCCAGGTCCATCGCTGGCTGCGCATCAACCCAGGCAAGCACCCGGGGCTCAGGCTCGATTCGCATAAACTCTGAAAGAATGTTGGTATCGAGCACTATCATTCAGAAAAATCCACCGCAGTCGCTTTTTCTGAACGCTCTGGCAGATCAAGCTCCACTCCACCGACAGCGCTGAATCTGTTGCGTATCCGGCTTCCAAGTCCACCGGCGCGATCAACCGTCGCCAAGGCCCTGCCCAGAATCAGGCGAGCCTCCTCCTCCATGGAATGTCCGTTGTGAGCCGCTGTGATACGCAACTGCTCCTTTAGCTTCTCATCGAGGTTTCGAATTGTGATGCTGGCCATGATGCCTCCTGCAATCAATGAAATCATTGATTGCAGGCTAGCACATCCTCCCTGGCCAAAACCCGGCAATCTTCCGAACGGCCAATGTCACCACTCACCGCGTCCCGCGCTGACGCAAGGCCGATGGCATGAAGTACGCGTCTTCCGGCACCGCTTGGGCGAAGTCGACGGTTTCCGGTTCTTCGTTGTCCAGGTTTTGCACGTAGTAACGACGCGCCTGCAAGTCGTGGAAGACGTCCAGTGCACTCCAGGTGGTGGGCAGGTCGTAGAAGTTTTTCAGGTAGGCCATCGACACCCGCCACAACTCCCCTCGCCCGTCATATTGATCCACCAGCGCGGCGCCCCAACTGTCCTCGTCCAGAAACAGCACGCGCTTGGAATAGATGTGCCGCGCACCTGGCTTGAGTGTGCCTTCGACCACCCAGACCCGATGCAACTCATAACGGGTGTATTGCGGGTTGAGGTGGCCCGGCGTGAGCAACTGCGCGTACTTCACCTCAGGGCTGCCGACTTTGTAGCTGTTGTAGGGAATGTAGACCTCTTGCTTGCCCTTGAGCTTCCAGTCGTAACGGTCCGGCGAGCCGTTGAACAGGTCGGTATCGTCCGCCGTGCGCAAGCCGTCGGATGAGGCGATCGGCGTGTCATACGCCAGGTTCGGCGCCCGCCGCACACGGCGTTGGCCGGCGTCGTAGACCCAGGCCTGGCGCGGGTCCTTGAGCTGGTCCAGGGTCTCGTGAATCAACGCCGCACCGCCGGCCAGCCGGGCCGGGCTCTTCACGAATGCCAGGTAGTAAAACAGGATGTTTTTCAGGTCGGCGAACTGACCGCCCGGACGGTAGTAGTTGAACATCCCTTCCTGCTGCGAGGTCACCAGCGCGAAGCTGCCGTTGCGCTGTACCGGCGCTTCGGAGGCACGACGGACCACGTAGATGCCGCGATAACGGGTGATGTGGTTCCACAGCGCCTCGACGCCATCCTTGGGCACGGGGAACGGTACGCCGCCATAGGCATCGGCAAAACCGGTTCCGCCGTCGAGCAGCTTGGCCGAAGTCGCGTTCTTGAAGGTGTTGTCATACAGCCACTGCGGCGCCGACCCCGAACGACGAGAGGTATAGACCGGCATCTGGAAGGTGTCGGGGTAGCTGTTGAACAGCGCGATCTGGCCCGGGCTGAGGTGGGCCTTGTACTGGTCAAGGTTGGCCTTGGTGATGGTGAACAAGGGCTTGTCCGCCGCATACGGGTCCGGGTGATGCTGACCCGGTTTGTAGCCTGCCGGCGCCTGGGTGATGCCGCCGCTCCAGGCCGGAATGGTCCCGGCCGCGTTGCCGGCACGCTCGGCACCCAGCGGCGTCAGCGTGGTTTTCAATTGCTCGGCTTGTTGCGGCGTGATGGCGGCCATTGCGCTGCCGGTGGCCAGGCTCAGGGCCAGCACCAGTGCAGTCTTGGTGAGTCGTGAAGTGTGAAACATGATCGTTCTCCGAATTAATCCAGCAGGTCTGCAAAACACAGCAGATCCCCTGTGGGAGCGGGCTTGCTCGCGAAGGCGATATATCAGGCGACATCCATGTTGGATGTGCCGCCCTCTTCGCGAGCAAGCCCGCTCCCACATTTGGTTTGCGTGTAGCACTTAAAGGAAATACTTGAGGTTGAAGCCGACGTTGTCTCGGTCGCGAACACCGTTGTCCTGCCCGCCGCCGTAGAACTCGGTGTATTGCAGCTCGGCCTCCAGCTTGTTCTGGTAGTTGGCCTTGATCCCCAGGGTGTAGGCCTTGCGGCCGTCGATCGTGTTGCCCGCCTGATAGCTGTTGCCCTTGAAGTCATCCTTGTAGACGACGTAGGGCGAGACGTTGACCCCGGCGTACACGTCGTTCCAGGTGCCGTTGAGCATCGCGGTGTAGCTGTAGGAGTTGCGGTTGACCTGGTCGCTGCGCTCACCGCCGGACACATAGGAAAAGTTGCCGGTGCCCGCGTAGTAACGGGTGCTGCCGTCAAAAGCGGTGTATTGCAGATCGCTGCCGCGCAAGTGCTCGGAGGCGAGTTCGAACACGCCGAACATCGAGTCGAACGACAGACTCGGGCCAAAGTTGTAGATGGTGCCCAGGGACGTGTTGAACGCTTCCACCCGCTCGGCGTTATTGATCTGGCTGTCGAGCGTGACCATCTGCCCGCCAATGTTGATGGTCTTGCCGGACGCGGCAGCAGCTGCGCCATTGGCCAGGTCGCCGATCAGGTCGTTGGTGGCGGCGACACCGATGGGCAGGTTCGGCCGATACGCGACTTCACCGAACACTGACGCCTCGCCCAGGGTGGTGTTGAAGCTGAAGCCGTACATGCGGATGTCTTCGGCGTAGCGACGATGGGCCTGAATACTGCCCAACACATCAATGGTCGTCAGGCCGTTGGCCAGTTGCCCCGCCTGACTGCCCGCCACACCGGACAACACGTTAGTCAGCGCGTTGATGTCGACGCCTTGGTACCCGCCCAGGTCGGCGGAAATGGTCGGTTCCTTGGCGTGGTAATTGACCATGTACACGCCGAACTCGGTGCTGTTGAGTTCTTCTGCAATGTAGCGAAAGGCAAAGCCGAACTGACCGTCGTTGCGCGCGTTGTAATCCTTGCCGACCGAGGCCACCTTGAGGGTGTTGCCGAAAGCCGGGGTCACGCCGTTGGCGTAAAGGCCAGTGGTGCTCAGGGCCTGGTTGAGCAACGGATTGTTGCCCAGTGCGGTGTACAGTCCGATCACGTTGCCGAAGCCGGGAACCGGCGTGTCCAGCGCGGTGTTGCTGAAATTGTTGTAGCCGGTGTTACCACCGTCGGCGAACAGGTCCGTCTGCGAGTAGAAGGTGCCGACCGGGTCGATGCGGGTTTCCTTCCAGTTCGTCTGGTAGAAGCTTTCCATGGTCAGGCTGTCGGTCAGGCCAATGTTGAAGCTGAGCGCTTCCACCGGCACCAGCACTTCCTTGACTTCGGCGCCGGGCAAACGGTACTTGGCGGCGTCCACCGGGTTGGTGGTGTTGATCCCGCCACGGTAGAAAATCCCCTCGCCCCAGTTGAACACCTGGCGACCGACACGGGCCGTGACGGGCATTTGCGCGACGTCCCAATTGCCATAGAGGTAGGCATCGAGCATCTCCACCCGGCTGCCGGCGATGTCGCGGGTCTGGCCAGTGAAGTGGTCGTCCTGGGGGTAACTCTGGCTAGGTTGCGACGGGTTGTTGTTGCGGTAGTAATCGTTGCGCTTGTCCATCAGTTGGGTGTCATAGAACGCGGTGCCGCGCATGAACATCCCGTAGTTCTGATAGTTGGCCTCAAGTTCCGAAGTGATCTTGTACACCTCGGAAACCAGCCCGGTGTCGAAGTTGCGATTACCGTCGTTGGTGTTGACGTCATCGTTGTTTTTGTCCCGGCCCTGGACCCGCCACAAGCGGCCATAAGACAAGGTACTGTCGAACGAACCCGTGACCTGTTTGTCCAGCACACTGAATTCCACGGCCTGCACGCCGTCGACCGCGCACAGTTGCAGCAGCCCTGCCAGGCCGACGCCAGGTAGCGCCGCGCCAGACAGGCGTAATCGAGTGCTCATGATCTGTTCCTCTTCCCTGGGTTTATTGTTTTTATGATTGCTGTGTGAGTGGGCAACGCTGCCGCGATGGCTAGGGCGCCAACCCCGCATTGACATAAATCCGGCTGTGCGCGCCGAAATGTCCCAGCAGCGTGAACAGCTGCTGATTCAGTGCCGGGTGGTCGTAGTCTTCGCGCTTCACTTGATTACTGGCGCTGAAATCGCTGGTGACCGGTGCCGTGTCCAGCCACTGCCCGATGGCTTCATCGAACGCGGCGGATTCCTCGGCAGACTCGGCACTCACCACCTCGCGCAGGTAGTCCACCGAGTACGGCGGGTAGCGAACGTCTTGTACAAGGTCGGCGTAAGCCTTGAGCATCGGGTGTGGCTGACCTTCGCGCAGTAAGCGACGCAGCCAGGTCGACTGATATTTCTCAACTTCCATGTGCCGGGTCGCGACCCGTTCAATGGCCGCGTGCTTGTCGGCATCGAAGCCGGCCAACGCCTTGCTTTCCAACAGCAACAGGCTCGCCAGTTCGACGCCGGGCAGCGGCTTGGCGTGATAAGGCTGGGTCAAGTCCTGGACGTGGTGCAAACCCCAACCGAGAAAACGATAACCCCAGTAAGAATGGCCACTGGCAAACGCCAATCGCGCCAACCCCATGTACTGATAGGCGCGCCAGTCCGGCCAGCTGCGCTGAAGAAACCCGGCGGCGGCATACACCACCGGGCTCTCATGGAAGAACCCCATATGGAACGGCGCCTGTGAGCTGTACTGAAACCGCGCGTCGCCGAAAGACTGCGCGCCGAAGCCGTACAACGCGCCCACCTCGCCTGGGTTGTCGCTGAACAGGTTGATGTCGTGGCCGTAATCCGGCTCATCGGCGGCGCTGGCCAACACGGCCAGGGGCGCGACTTTTTCGCCGTCAGCCACACGGATGAAACGCTGGCGGTTCCAGGGTGAGAGCGTCTGCTCGACCATGACCTGTTCGGCTTTCAGGTGTTCACGCTCGGGCAAATCCTTGCCCGGCAATGGCTGGATAACCATGGCCAGATGAATGTGGGGATTGATCCGCAACGCGGTGAGGAAGTCGTGTCGCAGATTGTCCCCAGGCTCGGCTGGCAGCCGCAGGTTATCGGGGCGCGGCGGGTACTGGGCGAAGTGCTCGCGGGCGAAGCGTTCCTGCTCGTCCAGCAGCGCGATCACGGCGGGGTATTGTTGCGCGAGAAACTGCTCCAGCGGCTCGACTTCAACCTGAGGGGCTTCGCGCAAGGCCGGCAAATCCTGCAACGCCAGGTAGCTGCCCACCGTATGGTTGGACCAACCCCACGCCATCGGGGCGGTTCCACAAAGCAGCAGCAGGAGAAAGGTCAGCTTCATTGCTTTTGGTTCTTATTGGATGTGCTGTGGGGTTGAGCCTAACAACCGACCCTGTCCCTGACACTGTCCAATCTCACCAGAAAAGTTCTCCGATAGCGCCACGCCCCGGTGCAAAAAACACCACCGTCCCCCGTAGGAGCCGAGCTTGCTCGCGATAGCGGTGTGTCAGTCAACAGTCATGCTGGCTGACATACCGCTATCGCGAGCAAGCTCGGCTCCTACAGGGATTTGAGGTGTCTGCTAGGCGGGGTAACCGGTGATTTTGCGGATGCTTTGATACAGCGGCTTGAGCTGTCGGTACATGCGCAGGTAAACCTCTTTGTACAGTCGCTCATAGACCTGCTGCGCCTCAGGTTGCGGCATGAACACCGCACCGACCCGCGTCATGGCCTCCATCGCCGTGGGAAAGTCCGCGTACAGACCCAGCCCCACCGCGCAGCAAATCGCTGCGCCCAGACCGGACGCTTCATAGACATGCGGACGCTCGGCCGGCAGGCCGAAAATGTCGGCCGTGAGCTGCATCGCCGCATCACTCTGGGAGCCACCACCGGCAACACGCAAACGCGTGACGGAGACTTTCGAGCGCTTCTCGATTTTCTCCAGGCCCTGACGCAAGGCATACGCCAGGCCTTCGAGGATCGCCCGATAGATATGCGCGCGGGTATGCACATCGCCGAAGCCGATAATCGCGCCCTTGGCCTCCACACCCGGTTCGCGGATGCCGGGCGACCAGTAGGGTTGCAACATCAGCCCCATGGAGCCCGGCGGCACCGCATTGACCAGCGCATCGAAGAGTTGCTCGGGCTCGATGCCCTGCGCCTTGGCCTGCTGCATTTCCCGCAGGCCGAACTCGTTCTTGAACCAGCTGACCATCCAGTAGCCGCGATAGATCATCACTTCGCAGTTGTAATGATCCGGCAGCGCAGACGGGTAAGGCGGAATCAACGGGACGATTTCCAGGTAGCGCGACCGGGTGCTGGTGATCGTCGCCGTGGTGCCGTAGGACAGGCACACCGTGCTCGCGTCGACGACGCCGGAACCCACCACTTCGCAAGCCTTGTCGGCGCCCGCCGCAATCAGCGGCAACCCTTCGGGAATACCGGTGTGGCGGCTGGCTTCAGCGGTGATGAAACCCAGGGTTTCGCCGGGCTTGTGCAGGCTCGGCAATTGCTCGGGGCGCACCGCCAATGCCTGCCATTTCCAGTCGCTGGGCGCGGCCCATTTCAGACGTTTGAAATCGAACGGCAGGTAGCCGACGCAACAGCCCACGGAATCGACAAAGCGCCCGCACAGGCGATGGGTGAGAAACCCCGAGAGCAGCAAGAACTTGTCGGTCGCCGCCCACACTTCAGGCTGGTGCTTCGCGATCCAGTTAGCCTCCGCCTGGGCGCGAAAATAATCCACGGTGGCTTGCGCGCCGACCAGTTTGAACAGCCAGCCCCACGGTCCCTTGATGCCGCCTTCGACTTCAGCCTGGCGCTGATCGAGCCACAGGATCGCCGGGCGCAGCGGCTTGCCTTGGGCATCGACGTTGATCAAAGTACCGCGCTGGGTGGTCAGGGAAACGCCGGCAATCTGCGACCGATCGATACCGGTTTGCTGCCACACCTGCTGGCAGGCCTCCCCCAGTTTCGCCCAGTAATACTCCGGGTCCTGCTCGGCCCAGCCCGGTCGAGTCGAATAATAGGCCTGCAACTCGACCTTGCCTTTGCCCAGCAAATTGCCCTGCAGGTCGAAGAGCAGCGCGCGCACGCTTTGGGTGCCATTGTCGATGGCCAGCAGGTAACGCTTGGTCGGGTGGTTATCCATGGAGCTCTCTTCAATGGGCATGGGTCGCGCACATTCCTGAATGTTCTAATCCGTAGCAGCT
The DNA here is from genome assembly GCF_024748695.1 of Pseudomonas sp. B21-040. Lineage (NCBI taxonomy): Bacteria > Pseudomonadati > Pseudomonadota > Gammaproteobacteria > Pseudomonadales > Pseudomonadaceae > Pseudomonas > Pseudomonas sp. B21-040. The sequence continues at coordinate 785,674 of NZ_CP087176.1, read as the reverse complement.
GTCGAGCGAAGCGAGGCTGCGTCCGAGGACAACGTCCTCGCAATCACGGGGGCGACGGCTTCGCCGCCGAACGCTGCCTCGCTCCGCTCGACAGCTGCTACAGGGCTGCAGGGTCGCAGGGCAAACCGTGATGACGTTGCCACAACGCCTGGTAGCGCTGCTGCTCCTGCTGCCAACGCTCGTCGTCCCAGCCCAGTCGTGGTTGGCAGAGTTGGCGAATAGCAGTGAAATAATCCTCGCCACCGCGCGTCAGCAACAGGCCCAGACGGGTTCGGCGCAGCAGCAGGTCATCCAGGTGCAGGACCATTTCCGACTCGCAGGCAAAGGCCAGTTCCGCCCACAACGTATCCGTGGCGCCGACCGTGTCATGACCTGATTCTGCGAGCAGCTCCGCCAGCCTCGGCAGATCACGGCCATGCCGCCCCGCCAGACGCCGCCACTGGCTGCCACTGAGCCCCGGGATCGCCAGCGGCGGTACGACGGCAAAAACCGGCCCGGCGTCATCATCGAAGGGACGTTCGAGCATGTTCGCGCAGGCCTTGAGCACTTCAATGGCCTGCGGGCGAAAGGTGGTCAACTTGCCGCCGGCCAGGGTCACGCAACCCGGCTCCTGCCACAGCACATGCTCACGGGTTTCATTCGAGGGTTTGCCTTGATGTTCACCCGCCGCACTGCCCACCACCGGGCGCACCCCGGACCAGGTCGACAGCACGTCGTCAGCGACTACCTCTGCGTGGGGAAATTGTTGAGTACAGGCCGCCAGCAAATAGTCGAGTTCCTCGCGGCTGATGCTCGCGCTCTGGTCCAGGTCTTCGTGATGATCGAGGTCCGTGGTGCCGACCACCGTGGCGCCCTCCCAAGGAAAAACGAACACCGGTCGACGGTCGCGCTCGTGCAGGAAGGTGAAAGCCTGCGCCACGGGCAGACGCCAGCCCGGTAGCAACAAGTGACTGCCCCGCAACGGGCGCAACTGACGAGGGGCATCGGGCAGGCGCAAGCGCTCGGCCCAGGCGCCAGTGGCCACGGCCAGCACACCACAACGCAAGGTCAGCAATCCGTCACCCTCGCAGTCCTTGACCCGGACCCCGCAAACGCGCCCCTCTTCACGCAGCAATTGCTCCACGCGCACGCCGTTGAGTACCACGGCGCCGTCGCCTCGCGCCTCGCCTAAAACGCGCATCACCAGACGCGCATCATCGGTCAGCGCATCGACAAAACAGGTGCCGCCCAGCAGGTCATCTTCCTTCACGCCCGGCGCCAGATAATGCAGTTGTTGCGCGTCATGGAAGCGATGGCTGCGCCGCCCGGCCAACGCGTCATAGATGGACAACAAACCACCCAGCACCCGTGGGCCGGGAAAGCCGCCACGGTAATGCGGCATCATGAAACTCATCGGCTCCACCAGCCCCGGCGCTTCGTCGAGCAGGCGCTGGCGTTCGCGCACCGAATCACGGGTCAGGCGCCATTGGCCCTTGGCGATGTAACGCAAACCGCCATGGACCATTTTCGAGGATCGGCTGGAGGTGCCCCAGGCGAAATCGCGCTGTTCCAGCAGCAGGCAGCGCCAGCCACGGCGCGCTGCCTCGCGCAGGATACCGGCGCCGCTGATGCCGCCGCCGATCACGATCAGGTCCCAGGTTTCATCCGCCAGCGTCGGCAATACGTGCTGTCGCCACGCGGCGTTCCAGTCCAGGCTCATGGCCGTCACTCCTGCAACAGCGTGCCAGGGTTGAGGCGCCCGGCCGGATCAAAATGCCGGCTCAGTGCCTGCAAGGTGTCCATCGCCAGCGCGCCCTTCTCGCGCAGCAAGTACGGCGCGTGGTCCTTGCCCACGCCATGCTGGTGACTGATGGTGCCGTGGTTGTCGACGATGGTCTGGCTGGCCGCGTGCTTGAGCGCCTGCCAGCGCGCCAGGGTGGCGGGATAGTCCGCCGCCGGCCGAAACACATAGGTGGTGTAGATGCTCGACCCTTCGCCGTAGACATGCGACAGGTGGGTGAACACATGCACCCGCTCGCCCTCAGCCGCCAAGGCGTCGCGCAGGCTGTTTTCGATCAGGGTGAGCAGGTTGTCGACATTGCTCCAGTCGGTAGCGGTTTCCAGGGTGTCGACCACGTAACCGGCGTTCCACAAGTTCTCGCGCAGGTAGGGAAAACGGAAGCGGTTCTGCGCCCACTTCTTGCCGAGCAAGGTGCCGGTAAACACCCCGCCGAACGCCTTGAGGTGCTGGCGGGCCTGGCTCAGGGACAGCGCATTTTGCTTGCGATTACCGGTCACGCCGAAGGTCAACAGGCATTTGCCCGCACCGGCGCCGCGCAGGTTCAGGTACTTTTCCAGCCAGGCGATCTGCTGCGGGTGACCGGCCAACGCCAACTGGGTTTCGGTTTCCACCGCGTTGGACAGGCGCAGCATCGACAGCGGCACGCGCGCCTGGGCCAACTGGCGGATGGCTTGCAGCGCCTGGGTCCAATCGGGCAGAAAGACCCCGTAGAAACGTTCATCAGCGGGCAATGCACTGACCCGCACCTTGACCTCGGAAATAATCCCGAAACGGCCTTCACAACCCAGCACCACCTCGCGCAGATCGGGGCCGGCAGCCGAGGCCGGGAAGGTCGGGATCTCCAGAGGTCCGGCGAAGGTTTCCAGAGTGCCGCCAGCGAACAGTTGCTCGATTCGCCCGTAGCGCAACGATTGCTGGCCACTGGAGCGACTGGCGACCCAACCACCGAGGGTCGAGAGCTCCCACGACTGCGGAAAATGCCCCAGCGTGTAACCCCGGGCGCGCAACTGACTTTCCACCTGTGGCCCGCTGGCGCCGGGGCCGAAGGTGGCCAGCAGGCTCTGTTCGTCGAGGTCCAGCAGGCGATTCATGCGGGCCAGGGACACCGTCACCACTGGCCGCGCGGAACTTGGCGGGTTGATGTGCCCGGCCACCGAGGTGCCGCCGCCATAAGGAATCAGGCACAGATCCTGTTCATGGGCGAGCAGCAGTAACTGGCGAATCTGTTCAGCCGTCTCGGGAAAGGCCACGGCGTCGGGATAAATCCCCAGAGCCCCTTCGCGCAACGCCAGCCAGTCCGGCAGGCTCTGCCCCCGTGCATGCAGCAAACGATCATGGGCATCCACGCTCAAAAGCGGGTGTTCCTGCAACCGCGAGGCCGGCACACGGGCCAATGCCGTCTCAAGCGTGGCATCGGGCAGCGCTCGACCGTCACCCAACCGTTGCGCGAGAAAACTCGCGCCCTGGGCCGGCAGTTCGACCACCGTGGTTGCATCTCCCCAGCCGTTCCAGCGTCGCATGCGTGTGTCCTTTTGCGGTTCTGATCAGTGAAATTTCAGGCCCCCATACTAATCAGCGGCCCGAAAGTGTCACGGTCGCATCCGGCCAGTTCGAGTAGCCAATTGAGTCAAACGTCGCGCAGGTGTCAGCCATTTACTTTAGCCGTGGTTTCAAATTACCTTTCACGGGCATTCATCCGCGCATGCGGGCCTTGATCAAAGGAAGACGATCATGCAATCCCTGGGCTTCACTTCAGTTCCGCCGCTGCTCAAATACCTGCGTCATGCCGAACAACTGGGCGTGGCCATCGAGCCTGCGTTGGCGGCGGCCGGGTTGCAGGCGCAGCAGTTGAGCGATAACAGCCTGCGGCTGCCGGGTGAAGCCCATGAACGGTTACTCGATTATTTCTGCGAACACTCGGGCGATCCGTTGTTCGGTCTCAATGCCGCGCGTTTTGTATTGCCCAACTCCTGGAGTGTGCTGGGTTACATCACCATGAACTGCGCGACCCTGGGCGATGCCATGAGCCGCATCATGCCCTTCGAGAAGCTGGTGGGCGACATGGGCGTCAGCCGCGCCGAGGTGCAAGGCAGCGAGGTGCACCTGATCTGGGCCTGCCGCCATCAACGCCCGCGCATTCGCCGGCACCTGGTGGAAAACGTGCTCGGTTCCTGGCTGCAATACGCACGCTGGATCGCCGATACACAGATGTCGCCGGCCGCCGTCTGGCTGGAACATACACAGCCGGCCGACACGACGCTGGCGCAATACGAGCAGTTTTTCGACTGCCCGGTCCTGTTTGACCAACCTTACTCGGCGCTAATTGTGCCGTTGCCATACTTGCAGTTGCCCTTGCGCCAGGCCGATGCGCAATTGCTGCGCACCCTGGAAGAGCACGCCATGGGATTGATGGCCACGCTGGAGGACGCGTCGCTGGAACAGCGGGTCAAAAGCATCCTGCGCCAGTTGCTCAAGGAGGGCCTGCCACGCAAGGAACAGGTGGCCGAACATCTCGCCGTATCCGTGCGCACGCTGCAACGCCAGTTGCATCAGGCTGGCACGTCGTACCAGCAAATCCTCGATGACCTGCGCCAGGAATTGGCCGAGCATTACCTGCTCAACAGCACCTTGCCGATCCAGGACATCGCCCAGTACCTGGGCTTCACCGAACCGCGCTCGTTTCACCGCACGTTCAAAAGCCGGCGCGGGATGCCGCCCGGTGAGTTTCGCCAGACTCATCGGGGGTGACTGCGCTGGCCTCTTCGCGAGCAAGCTCGCTCCACAGTGGATCTTCATTGACCACCAATTTTGTGAACCACACAAAATCCCTGTGGGAGCGAGCTTGCTCGCGAAGGCGTCAGTCGCAACAACGCAATAAACACCTTTCAGCGCGGGTGTTTAAAGACACTCAGCGTTACGTGACAACGCCCACAGATCCTTGCGCCGCTGCCTACGACTACGCCAGAATCCGCCGGCTTGTGCGCTTGCGGGCTGCTCGGTAACTTGGATCGGGTCACTGATTCCCAGTGATCGGGTTTAGCAGCCCGGCTATGTTCGCTCCTGGTTGCACAAGTATCATCCAGTCAGGCATTTGCCTACGCTTGATGGTGGCTGTGCGCATGGCACCTTCGGGTGCGCCGGGATGGGATGCGACCGGTCTGCTAACTTGCGCATAGCCGCCACCCATTCGCTTAGCAGCGAAAGGGATGCCGCCTTACAAGGTACGCTCCCATGTTCAAAGTTACGCCAAACCCACCGGACACCGATCCGGCATCCCCCTACGAAACCCCTGAGTCAAAGAAATTCCACGAAGCCGCCGAGCGCGCGCTCAACCACTATCTTGGTCCTCCTCCGGCCGCCCAGATCATGGCGACGCCCTACCAACCGAACCGCCTCTACATGGCCAACCCGGCGTCCGGCACGGAACCCTTGCTGGCCGACGCCAGCGAAACCCTGGGCTCAGCCACCGTCATGCTCAACGACTTCGCCGCCCTGCTCCAGGGCTCGCACCGCAAAACCGTGCAAGGTATCGCCCAAGTGGTCATGGTGGCGGAAATGGCGGTCAATCAAGTGCTGGATAAATTAGTGCCCACGGAGTGATCAGTGCGGTGGCGAGGACGCTTGCCACATAGGCCTCTGATCCCTGAACGAAAAAGCCCGCAGCCAAACCGCAATGGTTTGGCAGCGGGCTTCTTTGTGCGGCGGGGGCTTTTCAGCTCAAAGGCTGATCGCGTTGGTGAACACCAACCGATTGCCGAACGGATCAGCGATGGTCATGTCCTGGCTGCCCCACGGCATGGCCTGAATCTGTGGATGCGAAAACGCGTATTCCTTGGCAATCAACTGCTGCTGGAAGGCCTCCAGTTCACCGGTCTCGATGCGCAGGGCCGAACCCGGCGTGGCGTCGCCATGGTGTTCGGACAGGTGCAGCACGCATTCGCCACGAGACACCTGCAAGTACAACGGGAAGTTCGCTTCGAAACGGTGCTGCCAGTCGACTTTGAAACCCAGGAAGTCGACGTAAAACTCCAACGCCTTCGCTTCATCGAAAATCCGCAGGATCGGGGTGGTTTTACCGAAGCTCATGCAGTTACTCCCTGACTGAAATGACGCCCAGTGTAGCTGGGCCGATTGTCAGCGCTTCGGCTTGGTAGCGGCTTTCTTTAGTTGCAATGTGCCACCAGTGTGACAGACCACTAAAAATGCTCACACAAACCCATCACGCAAATCGCCTTGCCGCGCCAGGAACCGCCCTTCCCTTTTGCCGTTCGCCTGCCCTTCGCTGTAACTCAATACACCGTTGACCCACACGCCATCGATGCCTTCCGCCGCCCGTTGCGGGTCATTGAAATCCGCCACGTCGCGAATGGTCACAGGGTTGAACAACACCAGATCCGCCCAGTTGCCTTCACGAATCTCGCCACGCTCTTTCAAGCCAAACCGCGCCGCCGACAGCCCGGTCATTTTGTGTACCGCCGTGTGCAACGGAAACAACCCGACATCGCGACTGAAATGCCCGAGTACCCGTGGAAATGCACCCCACAATCGCGGATGCGGGAACGGGTCTTCGGGCAGCCCGTCGGAGCCGACCATCGACAGCGGGTGCGCGAGGATTCTGCGGACATCCGCTTCGTCCATTCCGTAGTACACCGCACCCGCCGGTTGCAGTTGGCGGGCGGCGTCGAGTAACGACAGGTTCCACTCGGCGGCGATGTCCATCAGGTCGCGGCCGCCCATTTCCGGGTGCGGTGTCGACCAGGTGATGGTGATGCGGTGCGCATCGGTGACTTGCTTCAAATCCAGCGTCGAAGAACTGGCCGCGTAGGGATAGCAGTCGCAGCCCACCGGGTGGGTTTTCGCCGCGTGTTCAAGGGACGCCAGCAATTGCGGGCTGCGCCCCCAGTTACCGGCGCCCGCGCATTTGAGGTGGGAAATGATCACCGGGGATTTCGAATGACGACCAATCTGGAAAGCCTCGTCCATGGCCTCCAGCACCGGTTCGAATTCGCTGCGCAAATGGGTGGTGTACACCGCACCGAACGCCGTCAGCTCTTCGGTCAGTTGCTTCACTTCATCGGTGGACGCCGAGAACGCGCTGGCGTACGCCAGGCCTGTGGATAACCCCAACGCGCCGGCCTCAAGGCTCTCGCGCAGTTGCTCGCGCATTGCGCTGATTTCATCCGCCGTGGCGGTGCGGAACAAGTCGTCGAGGTGGTTACTGCGCAACGCGGTGTGCCCGACCAGTGCTGCAACGTTCAGCGTGGTGTTTGCCGCTTCGACTGCTGCGCGGTAATCGCTGAACGTCGGATAAACAAAGGCTGCGGCGGTGCCGAGCAGGTTCATCGGGTCCGGCGGATTGCCCTTCAAACTTACTGGCGAAGCGCTGATCCCGCAGTTGCCGACGATCACCGTGGTCACGCCCTGGCTGAGCTTGGGCAGCATCTGCGGTTGGCGGATGACCACGGTGTCGTCATGGGTGTGCACATCGATAAAACCCGGCGCCAGCACGCGGCCGGCGGCGTCGATTTCTTCGGTGGCCGTGGCATCGTGCAAATCGCCGATGCGCTCGATGCGCCCGTCCAGGATCGCCACATCGGCGGTGTAACCGGGGGCGTTGCTGCCATCGATGACCAGGGCGTTGCGAATCAGCGTGTCGTACATCATGTCAGTCTCCCAGCGGCAAGTGATCGTCGCCGCCGCGGTAATCGTCCAGGGCGAGTTTGATTCGCCGCAGACGCTCTTGATTGTCTTCAGGGTTAGCCAGCGCCAGCTCGGTGGCCAGCACGTCGATCGCCAGCAGCATGCCGTAGCGTGCCGCGGTCGGTTTGTAGATAAAGGACGTCTCGGCGCTTTGCAGCGGCAGCAGCACATCGGCCAGTTGCGCCAGCGCCGAGTCGGCCCGGGTGATCGCCAGAATTCGCGCGCCGTAGCTGCGCGCCAGTTCAACGGCTTGAAGCAGCTCGGGGGTAATGCCGGTCAGCGAGCAAACGATCACCGCGTGCTCGGCGCCGAGGCTGGCGGCGGTGACGCGCATCATCACCGGGTCGTGGCACACGGCAATCGGATAACCGAGCCGCACCAGCCGCACTTGCAGCTCATCACTGCACAAGGTCGAGCAGCCGCCCATGCCGAATGCATGAATCATGCGCGCCTTGCCCAGCAGCTTCACCGCATCGGTGAAGCGAGTCTCGTCGAACGCCGACAGATGCTGGTGCAAGGTCGACTCGATATCACCGACGATCTGCCGGTAAAACGCCGACTGGTCCGGCGTGCCGGCCGGGTCGAGAAAACGGCTGCCGACGCCACTGGCCTGGGCCAGTTGCAGGCGCAAATCGCGCAAATCCCGGCACCCTACCGTACGGGCGAAACGCGACAGGGTGGCCGTGCTGACTTCCGCTCTCAGCGCCAGCTCATCAAGGCTGGCGGACGAGGCAAAGCCTACGTCGTCGAGCATCAGACGAGCGATGCGTCCTTCACCGGCACTGAAGGAATCCTGGCGGGCGCGGATCTGGTAGAGGATGTCCATGGCAGGCGGCTCCGGTTAAATCAGGTAGGAAAGGCCCACGGTCAGACCGAACGCGACCACCGAAATAATAGTCTCCAGCACGGTCCAGGTCTTGAAGGTCTGGGCGACGCTCATGTTGAAGTATTCCTTGATCAACCAGAAGCCACCGTCGTTGACGTGGGAAAAAATCACCGACCCGGCACCGGTCGCCAGCACCAGCAATTCTGGATGCGGATAGCCGAGCCCAATGGCCACCGGCGCGACAATCCCCGAAGCGGTGGTCATCGCCACCGTCGCAGAACCGGTGGCGATGCGCATCAACGCGGCGAACAACCAGCCCATGATCAGCGGCGACAGGTGAAATTCGTGGGCCAGGCTGACGATCTGGTCGGTGACGCCGGCGTCCACCAGAATCCGGTTGAGGCCGCCACCGGCGCCCACCAGCAAGGTGATGCTGGCGGTCGGGGCCAGGCATTCGTTGGTGAATTTAAGGATCGATTCGCGGCTAAATCCCTGGGCGATGCCGAGGGTCCAGAAGCTCAGCAGCGTGGCCAGCAGCAAGGCGATCACCGAGTTGCCGATGAACAACAAAAACTGGTTGAGGCCGCTGCCTGGCGTGGAGATCAGGTTGGCCCAGCCACCAATCAGCATCAGCACCACCGGCAACAGAATGGTCGCCATGGTGATGCCGAAGCCCGGCAGGCTGTCGCGCGGTTCGCGCTCGAGGAACTGGCGTTCCAGCGGGTTTTCCGCCGGCAACTGAATGCGCGGCACGATGAACTTGGCGTACAGCGGACCGGCGATGATCGCCGTCGGAATGCCGATCAGAATCGCGTACATCAACGTCTGCCCGACCGACGCCCCATACACCTGCACCGCGAGCATCGCCGCCGGGTGCGGTGGCACCAGCGCATGCACCACCGAGAGCCCGGCGACCATCGGCAAACCGACCATCAGAATCGACACGCCCACACGCCGCGCCACGGTAAAAGCGATCGGCACCAGCAACACAAAACCGACCTCGAAGAACAGCGGCAGCCCGACCAGGAATGCAATGCAGACCATCGCCCAGTGCGCGTTCTTCTCGCCGAAGCGGTCGATCAAGGTCCGCGCCACCTGCTCGGCGCCGCCGGACTCGGCCATCATCTTGCCGAGCATCGTCCCCAGCGCCACCACCAGCGCAATGTGCCCCAGGGTTTTGCCGACCCCGGCCTCGTACGCACCGACCACGCCGGACGCCGGCATCCCGGCCAGCAAGGCCAGGCCGATGGACACCAGGGTGATGACGATAAAGGGATTGAGCCGGTAACGGGCGATCAGAACGATCAGTGCAATGATGGCGATGGCGGCATACACCAGCAGCCAATAGCCGAAGGACAGGGTCATGCGGTACTCCTCGAAAGGGTCACGTCGAATGGATTGTGAAACTCTTAAAACATTTCGAGAGGTGATTTTCAAACGAGGTGAAAGTAATTTTCGCGAAGGGGTAAGGGTTGTCGTTGAGAGATATGCGCGGTCGAGGATTATGAAAATCGGGCAGGCGGATTTTCATCCCTTCACGCTGATCGACGCTGATCGCTCCCACGCTCCGCGTGGGAATGCAGCCAGGGACGCTCTGCGTCCCAAAGTGGACGCGGAGCGTCCGGTGAGGCATTCCCACGCAGAGCGTGGGAACGATCTCGACTGCCGTGGCTGGACGTCAGTCGTGACTCACGCGGGCGCGTTTCAGCAGTTTTTTGCAACGCGCCGACACGTGCAGCACGCGCAGGTGCTTGCCGGCCTTGGTGTAGCGTTCGCGCAGCGTATCCAGCGCAGAGATGGCCGAGTAATCAACGAAGCTCAAATGACGGCAATCGAGCGTGACCTGGGCAGGATCATTGGCCGGGTCAAATTGATTGAGGAAAGGCGTGGTCGAGGCAAAGAACAGCGTGCCATGCACCCGGTAGAGTTTGCTGCCGTCGTTCTCCAGATGACTGTCGGCATACAGCTGCCGGGCCTGCTGCCAGGCAAAGTTGAGCGCCGCGATGATGATCCCGCACATCACGGCGGTGGCCAGATCGGTGAACACGGTGATGACCGTCACCGCGATGATCACCAGCACGTCGTTCAACGGCACTTTGTTCACCACCCGCAGCGAGGCCCAGGCGAACGTCTGCTGGGACACCACAAACATCACCCCGACCAGCGCTGCCAGCGGGATGCGCTCGATCAGCGGTGAAAGAAACAGGATGAACAGCAGAATCAGAACCCCGGCCACCACGCCCGACAGCCGGCCGCGCCCACCGGAGCTGAGGTTGATCACGGTCTGGCCGATCATCGCGCAGCCACCCATGCCACCGAACACGCCCGAGACCATGTTGGCCGCGCCCAGCGCCACGCACTCGCGATCCGGGAAGCCACGGCTCTCGGTGATTTCGTCGGTCAGGTTCAGGGTCAGCAGGGTTTCCAGCAGGCCGACCAGCGCCATCAATATCGCGTAGGGGGCGATGATGCGCAGGGTTTCCAGGCTCCAGGGAATGTCTGGCAGCGCAAAGGTCGGCAGGCCACCGGCGATGTGCGCCATGTCACCCAGCGTGCGGGTCGGCAAGCCCAGCAGATACACCGCCAGGCCCACGCTCAGAATCGCCACCAGTGCCGGCGGCACCGCACGCGTGAGGCGCGGCAGCAGATAAACAATGGCCATCGTCACGGCCACCAGCCCCGTCATCAAGGACAGCGGCGTGCCGCTGAGCCAGGTCTCTCCGCTTTTGAAATGCTCCAGCTGCGCCAGGGCAATGATGATCGCCAGGCCGTTGACGAAACCGAGCATCACCGGGTGCGGGACCATGCGCACCAGTTTGCCCAACTTCAGCAGCCCGAACGCCAACATGATCAACCCACCCAGCAGCACCGTGGCCAGCAAATACTGCACGCCGTGTTGCACCACCAGTGCCACGATCACCACGGCCATCGATCCGGCAGCCCCCGAGACCATCCCCGGCCGCCCGCCGAACAGCGCGGTCAGGGTGCAAATGATGAACGCCCCGTAAAGCCCCATCAGCGGGTTGAGATGCGCGACCAGCGCGAAGGCGATGCACTCGGGGAGCAAGGCAAAAGACGTGGTGAGCCCGGCCAGGACATCGGCGCGTAGACGTTTGGGTTTCATCGGAGGGGACCGCACTTGGGAATGACAAAAATTAGTGTGCGGATGTTACGGAATCGAGGCCGGCCCGGCCAGTTGTCGCATTGCTGAAAATGTCATCGCGGGCAAGCCATGCTCCTACAGGTCTGGTGTCGTTCGCCAATGACGTGAACGGCTCAGTACCCTGTAGGAGCATGGCTTGCCCGCGATGAACGATGACGCGGTTTAAGGCGAACTCACACCATCTCGTCACGAATCCAGTCAATCACCGACGTCCGCTGCGGCACCCAGCCCAGCAGTTCACGCGCCTTTTGACCACGCACCCGGCTGTTGGAACCCAAACCGTAGTTGGCCATCTCATACCCCCACTCGGCTTCGGCATCTTTGAGCGGCCAGTCTTGCGCCGCCCCCAACTTCAGCGCCCCGGCCATCGCGGTGGTCATGTCGATGAACGACGCTTCACCGCTTTCAACGAAGTAGAACGTGCCCGGTACGTTCTTGGTCAACGCCAACAGATACAGGGACACCACGTCTTCGATGTGCACGTTGGACCAGATGTTCTGCCCCGGGCCGACATGCCGGACCACGCCACTTTTGCGCGCCTGTTTGAGCAAGCGCGGCAGTTGCACGCTGTCGCGACTGACACCCAGGCTGTGGCCGTAGATCAGGGTGTTGCAGATCACGGCCGAGTTCACGCCGTCGTTCGCCGCGGCGAGGATCAGGTTGTCGATGGCCACGCGGGCAGCCTTGTCGGCAGTCGGTTCCGGCAAGTTGTCTTCGAAGTAGATGACGTCACTTGATTTGCCGCCCGACGCATCGCCGACGATGCTCGAACCGCTGGTGTGCAGGAACACTTTGTTGGAGCCACGCAGGGCGTTGAGCAACGCCTCGACGGCGCCACGATGGTCGCTGCTGGCGGCGTTGATAACGGCGTCGGCAGTGCGAGCCTGTTCGGCGAGCAGGGCGTTGTCGTCGAGCGTGCCGATCACTGGGGTGATGCCCAAGGCGCTCAGTTCATTGGCTTGTTCAGCGCTGCGCACCAGGCCGGTGACGGTGTGGCCGGCACGGATCAGACCGGTGGCGATGGAACCGCCGATAAAACCGGCAGCACCGGTAACGAATACGTTCATGGAGAAACTCCCTGCGTGGATAAGTGATGCAACGAGTATCCAGCAGGGATCACTGACGAATAATCCCCTCTGACCCAATTCACTCTTGCGTAGGAATCACGAATCAGCCCTTGAAATCCGAGTTCGCGTACTCCGCCAATTTGCTTTGGATAAAGTCCAGGAAACACTGAATCCGCAAGGCCAGTTGCGAGTTGCGGTAGTACACCGCGTTGATCGGCTGGCGATAGCCGCTGTTGAATTCGGCCAGCAGCACTTTCAAACGCCCGGCACGAATGTCTTCGATGGTCATGTAGTGCGACAGGCTGGCGATGCCCTGGCCTTCCAGCGCCAGGTGGCGAATGGTCTCGCCGCTGGAAGCGCTGATCGACGCCTGTATCGGCCAGCGATCGCCATGCACATAACGCAGCGGCCACTGATTGAGGCCTTCATTCTGGGTAAACCCCAGTAGCGTGTGCTCACTCAAATCCGCAACTGCCTGCGGCGTACCGTGCTGCTCCAGGTACGCCGGGCTGGCGACGATATGCAACGGGCTGCACCCCAGGGAACGGGCATGCAACGTGGAGTCGGTCAGGGTGCCGATGCGGATGGCGATGTCGGTGCTTTGTTCCAGCAGATCGATGATCAGGTCATTGCTGTTGAGTTCCAGCTGAATGTCCGGGTAGAGCCGGCGGAATTCGTCGATGTACGGCACGATGGCGTGCAGCATGAACGGTGAGGCGGCATTGATCCGCAGCCGCCCGGACGGGGTTTGCTGGCGTGAGTTGAGGCGTTCTTCAAGCTCGTCCATCTGATCGAGAATCCGCTTGGCGTGCTCGAAGAAGTACTTGCCCTCCTCGGTCAGGTCCATGCGCCGCGTGGTGCGATTGATCAACGTGGTATCGAGCTTGGCCTCCAGCCGTGACAACGTGCGACTGACCGCCGAGGGCGTTTGCCCGACCTGTTCAGCCGCAGCGGAGATAGACCCGCACTCAATCACGCAGACAAAAATCTGCAACTCATCGGATCTGGCTTTCACGGATGCCCCTCATTCAAAACTGGCTTGATAGTAGCTGGATGCGGGGCAAAAGGAACCTTACGCCGGCAGGCCGAACACCTCGGTCAAATGCTGCTCATAGCGCGCCACATCGGCTTCGATGTTCGGGCGTTTCATCACGTCGACGCTCAGGAAAGTCGGCAGGCCAGTCATGCCGAGAAACTCGTTGGCCTTGTGGAACGGGAAGTACACCGCGTCCACCCCTTTGCCTTCGAAGAAATCGCTCGGGTCATCGAACGCTTGTTGAGGTGCGTTCCAAGTCAGCGACAGCATGTATTGCTTGCCTTGAATCAGGCCGCCGCTGCCGTACTTTTGCGACGCGTCGGAACGGGTGCGGCCGTCGCTGGCGTAGAGGCTGCCATGGCCTTCGGTGAAGACTTCGTCGAGGTACTTTTTCACGGTCCACGGCGCGCCCATCCACCAGCCGGGCATTTGATAAATGATCACGTCGGCCCAGAGGAATTTGGCGACTTCATCGGCGATGTCGTAACCCTCGTCGATGAAGGTGGTTTTGATATCCATGCCGCCGCGATCCAGCACGCTCAGTGCAGCTTCATGCAGGGTGGTGTTGTAGCGGCCATCGGAGTGGGCGAATTTTTTACCGCCATTGAGCAACAGGACTTTTTTCATGAGAAATCTCGAAAGGTTCAGAAATTTGATGGCGGCAGGTTAACGGCTGACCCCGCGCGGAATAAGCGCTGAATTCGCAAAATTCATTTGACTCATACGCACGAATCAACAGGCGATTGTTGCCATAAACTTGCGACGGTTCTTAACTTGAGGAGATTTCTGATGAGTGAAATGCAAGGCTTCATCCTGCACGCCAAGACCCACCCGGAAAAATCCGACGCCTTCGAAGCGTTTTTCCGTGGCTATGTGGAAGCGAGCCGCGCCGAGCCCGGTTGCATCGAGTACCACATGCTGCGCGACAAACAGGACCCGACGCTGTTTATCTTCTACGAGATCTGGCAGTCCCAGGCCCACCTTGATGTGCACTCGAATCTGCCGCACATGAAGCAGTTCCTCGACCAGCGCGATGAGTACCTGGAACGGGATTTCGATATCCGCGCCATCGACATGCTCAGCCCGTCGTCGGCTAACCACTGATCAACAAATGGCCGCCGAGCACACCGAGGCCGATGAAAAACACACGCTTGAATAACAAAGCGCTGATCCGCTGACGCAGCCATTGGCCCAGCCACATACCGAGCACTGCCGGGATCAGCGCCAGCAACGAGGCACTCAATTCACCACCGCCCAAAGCACCGCGCCACAGCAAGCCCGCGGCCAGCGCGAGGGTCGAAACGGTGAACGACAAACCCAGTGCCTGCACCAGTTCGTCCTTGTTCAAGCCGAGGGCCTGCAGATAAGGCACGGCAGGAATCACGAAGACACCGGTGGCCGAGGTGATGAGGCCTGTCAGCACGCCGCACAGCGGACCGAGCCAGCGTTCGCTGCGACTGCCCACGTGCAAGGTTGGCAGGAACAAGCCGCTCAGCGCGTACAGCAACAACGCGGCGCCCAAGCCCCGCGCCACCCAATGCCCTCCAGCCATGCCGATCCACAGCGTGCCCACCCCCGTGCCGATGAAGATCGACAGCAACAGCGGCCATAGCCGTTTGATCAGCCCGCGCAAATGCCCACCGAACGCCAGTTGCCAGACATTGGTGAGCGTGGCGGGAATGATCAGCAGTGCGGCAGCCTGCGACGGCGCCATAGCCAGGCCGAGAAGGCCCATGGCGATGGTGGGCAAGCCGAGGCCGATGACGCCCTTGATCATGCCGGCCAGCAGGAAGGTGGCGATGACCAGTAAAGAAAGGGCAAGCCCGAGGTTTTGGTAGAACGCGGCGAGTGTATTCATGGGGCTATCCTGAGCCCGGGCGAGTCAGTTGAAAATCTGCCATATACTGAGTCAGCCTCTTGCCAAGCAAGAGGCAGTGATCGTTCCCACGCTCTGCGTGGGAATGCAGCCCGTGACGCTCCGCGTCACCTGCCGAAGCGGACGCAAAGCGTCCAGTGAGGCATTCCCACGCAGAGCGTGGGAACGATCTTGGGATAAAACATGCACTTCGACCTGACCGACCTGCGCCTCTACCTGAACATCCTCGACAGCGGCAACATCACCGCCGGCGCCGCGCGCAGTCATCTGTCGCTGGCAGCCGCGAGTGCAAGAATCCGCGCCATGGAGGCTTCGCTCGGTATCGAATTCCTGCAGCGTGGCCGGCGCGGCGTCACGCCCACGTCGGCGGGTAAAGCCTTGGTCAAACACGCCCGAGCCCTGCTGCAACAGGCCGAACTCATGCAACAGGATCTGGCCGAGTACGCCAAAGGGGTCAAAGGCCAGGTGCGGTTGCTGTGCAACACCACGGCGATCACCGAGTACCTGCCGGAGTTGCTCGCGGACTTCCTGCACGAGCATCCGAATCTCGACATCGACCTTCAAGAACTCCCCAGTGCGCGCATCACTCACGCCTTG
Organism: Pseudomonas sp. B21-040; assembly: GCF_024748695.1. Taxonomy (NCBI): domain Bacteria; kingdom Pseudomonadati; phylum Pseudomonadota; class Gammaproteobacteria; order Pseudomonadales; family Pseudomonadaceae; genus Pseudomonas; species Pseudomonas sp. B21-040. The sequence continues at coordinate 769,629 of NZ_CP087176.1, read as the reverse complement.
CGTCAAGGTGCGGCTGACTTGGGTATCGTCTCCGACGCCGTGGAAACCGATGACCTGCAAACCCGTGCGTTTCGCGACGATCCGCTGGTATTGCTGCTGCCCCGCGATCATCCGTTGGCGGACCGCGAATCCCTGAGTTTCGGCGACACCCTGCACCATGATTTCGTAGGACTGAACGCCAGCAGTGCCTTGGCCGTGTACCTCGAAGCACAAGCGCTGCACGCTGGCGTACGCCTGAAAATCCGCATCCGTGCCGACGGTTTTGATGGCGTCATGCGCATGGTCGCCCGGGGCGCGGGGCTGGCGATCGTGCCCCTCGCAGCCGTCGAGCGCTGGTCCGGCGAACAGCCTTTCCAGAGCATCGCACTGCAAGAACCCTGGGCCCAACGCAAACTCCTGCTCTGTGCCCGGGACTTTGCCACGCTGCCCGGTTATGCCAGAGCCCTTCTGCATACCTTGACTCTCCCCTGAGGGGCAGACTTTACCCTTGAGGTTTCATCTTCAAGGACAGAGACGATGGGCAAACGAATTCTGGTGATTCTCGGTCATCCTTCCAGCAACAGCTTTTGCGCTGCACTCGCCGAGCGATATGCTCAATCGGCGTTGCGCGCCGGGCATGAAGTCCGCCAGTTGTTTCTCGGCACAATGGACTTTGACCCGGTGCTACGTGATGGCTATCAACAGGTTCAACCTCTGGAAGCCGACTTGCGTCAGGCGCAGGCCGACATCCTGTGGGCGCAGCATCTGACGCTGGTTTATCCAATCTGGTGGGGCGGGATTCCGGCCTTGCTCAAGGGCTTTTTTGATCGAGTGTTCCTGCCCGGTTTCGCTTTCAAGTACCGTGAAGGCAAAGCCTTTCCCGACAAATTGTTGCGGGGTCGCAGCGCGCATTTGTTGGTGACCATGGACACGCCACCCTGGTATTACCGTTGGGTGTATCGCATGCCCGGGCTGCATCAGATCCGCAAAACCACCCTCGCCTTCTGCGGTATCGAACCCAGGCGCACACTCACCTTCGGCCCGATTCTCGGCGCCAGCGCAGTCCAGCGTGAAGCCTGGCTGCTGCAAGCCCAGGCTATCGCCAGCCGCTGAGTCTGCCGATAATGCGCGGGGCTGTACCACGGCAAAAAAGGATTTTTCATGTACATCGGCCAAGCCGCGCAACGCTCCGGCACCACGATCAAGAGCATCCGCCATTACGAGTCGATCGGCTTGCTGCCTGAGGCCCGGCGCTTAGGGAAATACCGCGTCTATGACCAGCAAAGTGTCGACCTGCTGATTTTTATCAAGTGCGCCCAACAACTGGGTTTCAGGCTCAAGGAATTGCAGGCGAGCTTCGCCGGCCATCAGGGTCAGTCAATGCCGTGGGAACTGGCGCGTCAGGCCATCGATGCCAAAAAGCGCGAGATCAGTGAGCGAATAACCGTGCTGTCGCACCAGCACGCACAATTGATCGCGTTCGACGCCAGCCTCGAACAATCCAGGGCCGATTGCCCATTGGAAAGTCTTTGAGGTGTTGCGCGTTTCTGGACACCTGGATGTCGAGTTCAGACAACTGACCGGTGCATGGGGGCTATAGGGTGCGACTTCAGTTCTTGAGCCCACTGCCCGGAGTCATCATGACCGCACCGATTACCGTCCTTCGCGATACTCATCCACTGCCGGTACTAGACGCCTGCAAATGGGAAAAACTCGAAGGTGACCCGCACACCGTCAACCTCAACGCCTACACCAGCGAAGACGGCAGCAAGATCATGGGCACCTGGATCTGCACGCCGGGCAAGTGGTATGTGGAATATGTGAAGTGGGAATACTGCGATTTCCGCGAGGGCTACTGCATCATCACCCCGGAAGGCAAAGAGCCGATCCATCTGCGCGCCGGCGATATTTTCGTCATCGAGCCGGGGATGAAAGGCACGTGGGAAGTGGTTGAAACCGTGCGCAAGTATTTCGTGTTTGCCTGATGCAAAAAAACCGGGGGATCACCCGACGTGATCTCCCGGTCAATGAGGGCATGCAGTACCTGTTAAGCGATTATTGCGGCTTGCGATAGCTGTTGATGATCGCCGAGAAGTCTTTACCACCTTCCCCGCGCTGACTCATCGCCTGATACAACTGCTGGGCCACTGCGCCGAGCACCACCGGTTGATGCGCCTGACGGGCCGCTTCCGTGGCCAGTCCCAAATCCTTGAGCATCAGTTCGGCACCGAAGCCACCGGTATAACCGCGCGAGGCCGGCGCTGTTTCAACGATGCCCGGCCACGGGTTGTACATTTCCGAGCTCCAGCAACGCCCGGTCGAGCTGTTGATGATCCCGGCCAGGACGGTCGTGTCGATCCCCAGTGCATCACCCAGCGCCATGGCTTCGCTGACGCCGACCATGGAAATCGCCAGCAGCAGGTTGTTGCAGATCTTGGCGATTTGCCCGGTGCCGACTTCACCGCAATGGACGATGTTGCGGCCCATCTGCGCCAACACCGGTTGCAGGGTGGCGAACAGTTCCGGGGTGGCGCCGACCATAAACGTCAGCGTGCCGGCCGCCGCACCGCCGGTGCCGCCAGAGACGGGCGCATCGGCCATGGCCACGCCTTGCTTGGCTGCGGCGGCGGCCACATTACGCGCGGTCTGTGGATCAATGGTGCTGCAATCCACGGCCGGTACGCCTTGGCCGATACCGGCGAGAACGCCGTCTTCACCCAGCCACACACTGCGAACATGCACAGCGGCGGGCAGCATGGTGATCACCAGTTCTGCACCTTGTGCCGCTTCACGCGCCGAAGCGCTGATGCTGCCGCCCAACTGCTCAAGTTCAGCCAGCACGGTTTTGTTCAGGTCGACCAGGCGCAGCGCGTGGCCGGCCTTGATCAGGTTGCGCGCCATCGGGGCGCCCATGTTGCCGAGACCGATAAAAGCGATTTTCATGTCCGGCTCCTTAACGCAAGTTGATGGTGGTGTTCACACCGTCGTTGACGCTGTCGTCATCGAACCAGCGGCTGGTGACGGTCTTGGTCTGAGTGTAGAACTGCACCACTTGCTTGCCATACGGGCCGAGGTCGCCGAGTTTGGAGCCGCGCGAACCGGTAAAGCTGAAGAACGGGACCGGCACCGGAATCGGGATGTTGATGCCGACCTGGCCGACGTCGATTTCGTTCTGGAATTTACGCGCCGCCGCACCGCTCTGGGTGAACAGGCCCGTGCCGTTGCCGAACGGGTTGGCGTTGACCAGCGCAATGGCTTCGTCGAGCGTATTCACTTCCAGTACGACCAGCACCGGGCCGAAGATTTCCTGGGTGTAGATCTGCATGTCGGTGGTCACGCCGGAGAACAAGGTTGGGCCGACAAAGTTGCCCTTTTCGTAACCCGGTACCGTGATCTCGCGACCGTCCAGCTCCAGCTTGGCGCCTTCCTTGATGCCGCTTTCGATCAGATCGAGAATCCGCGCCTTGGCTTTTTTCGAAATAACCGGCCCCACGTCGGTGCCCGGCTCGCTGCCCGCATTCACAGTCAGCTTCTGCGCCAGCGCTTTCAGATCCGGCAGCCATTGCTTGGCCGCGCCCACCAACACCACCACGGAGGTGGCCATGCAACGTTGACCGGCGGCACCGAAACCGGCGCCGACCAGTGCATTCAGCGCTTGCTCGCGATTGGCGTCCGGCAGCACCACGGCGTGGTTCTTCGCGCCCATCATCGATTGCACGCGTTTGCCGTGTTTGCCGGCCAGGTCGTAGACGTGCGTACCGACGGCGGTCGAACCGACGAAGGACACAGCCTTGATGTCTTTGTGCGTGCAGAGCGCGTCCACCACGTCCTTGCCGCCATGCACGACGTTAAGCACGCCCGCCGGAACGCCAGCCTCGATAGCCAGTTCCACCAGGAGCATGGTCGACATCGGGTCCTGTTCGGACGGTTTGAGCACGAAGGTGTTGCCGCAGGCGATGGCCATCGGGAACATCCACAACGGAATCATCGCCGGGAAGTTGAACGGGGTGATGCCGGCGCAGACACCGATGGGTTGACGCAGGGTGTAGGTGTCGACACCGCCGGCCACGTTCTCGGCAAATTCGCCCATCTGAAGGCTGCCGATGGAGCAGGCGTGCTCGACCACTTCCAGGCCGCGGAAAATGTCGCCTTCAGCGTCGGCGATGGTTTTGCCCTGCTCGGCACTGAGGACCACGGCGATACGCTTGGAGTGTTCGCGAATCAACGCCTGGAGCTTGAGCATGATGCGCATCCGCGCGCCGATCGGGGTCAGTTTCCAGGTCTGGAAAGCACGATGGGCGGCGCTGATGGCGGCATCGACTTCTTCGGTGGTTGCAAACGGAACCTTGGCCAGCACTTGCTGGGTCGCTGGGTTGACGATGTCGTGCCACTCGGTGGACTTCGATTCGACCCACTGGCCGTCGATCAACAGCTTGACCTTCTGCACGGTGGTTTCGTTAGGCGTGAGCGATGCGTTCATGTGGGTCTCCGGATGCTTGTTTTTATCTTGGGAGCCAAGGCGAGTAAGTCGCCTTGAGATGAGGCGTGTGCCGCGAATTGGTTGTGGAGCTGTTTTTGGAGTATAGATGTGCAAACTTCTAATAAGAACGCACATAAAAGCCGGTCCATCATGCAAAAAAACATCACCTCGCTAGGCTCGCTGAACTGGGACGACCTGAAGTTTTTCCTCGAAGTCGCCCGCACCCGCAAGGCCAGCACCGCGGCCAAGCGCCTAGCGGTGGACTACACCACCGTGTCGCGACGGATCAGTTCGCTGGAAGCTTCATTGGGGACGTTGCTGTTCGAGAAATCCCGGACCAGCGGTTTTGTCCTGACCGCAGAAGGTCAGCGATTGCTGGGTTACGCCGAGTCGATCGAAAGCACGCTGCACATGGCCTGCGAGCAGGTTTCAGGATCGGGAGTCGCGCTTTCCGGGCACGTACGCATGGGCTGCACGGAAGGGTTCGGCAGCTTTTTCATCACCCCGCAACTGAGCCATTTCGTCGACGCCTACCCGGCCATCTCCGTCGACATCCTGCCGCTGCCACACTTCATCAGCCTGTCCAAGCGCGAAGCGGACATCGTCATCGCCCTGGAGCGCCCGGAACACGGGCCATATGTCTGCTGCAAACTCTGCGACTACCGGTTGCAGCTGTACGCAACCCAGGAGTATCTCGACAAACATCCACCGATCCGCCGCCCGGCAGACCTGGGCAAGCATTCATTCATTAGTTATGTCGACGATTTGGCGTTCAGCTCGGAGCTGTTGTACCTGGCAAACGTACTGCCCGGCGCCAGCGCCAATCTGCGCAGCACCAGCGTGATCGCGCAATTCGTGGCGGCGCAGCAGGGACGCTCGCTGGCCATCCTGCCGTGCTTCCTGGCGGCGCAGGACTCACGATTACTGCCGGTGTTGCCGCAAGAGATCAACATTACGCGGCAGTTCTGGATGTACTGCCGCGAGGACCTGAGGAAGCTCAAGCGGATTACCCTGTTGTGGGATTACATCCGCGCTGTAACCGAGCAGAACCAAGGGTTGTTGATGGGGGAAAGTCGGGAAATGTTGTTCGCCGACTGAGGATTTTCAAGGAATCAGGTATCGAAATCGTCACGAGGCCAGCAGTCCTTTACCAATGCTTTGTAACAGCGGTTGATACGCAACTTGTAACACCGCTGACGACAGATCGGTACGTCCGGAGAGAGGCATGGCTACCACGTAAAATCTGACTCAAGAAACGCTATACGCAAATCCAGATGAAAGGTCATGGATTGTCATGAAGTGCTAAAGCGCTGTCGCCAAATGAAAGGCTGGAACTCCCCTCGCCTATAAACTCCTCATACGTTCTACGCGGCAAGCCCAGCTATTTACCGGCTCGCTCCATAACCGTGCTTTATGAGGCTGGAGCATGGCTGTGAGATGAACTCCTATCTTTAAGCCATATTTAAAGTGCGTCCAAGGAGAAAAATCATGAAAGACATGGTTATCAGAACGCTCGATTTCCTTTCGAGTCTGTTGGTCGTCCTGGCCCTAATTGTGGGTGCGTTTTCCACGTTTTCCGGACAGGGACCTTATGGTGTTCTGATTGGTGTAGGTATTTTCATTGGCGCCTGCTTTACGTGCGGGTTCTGGATGGCCTTGTCCAAGATCATTGAGAATCAAGAGCGAATGATAGTTATCAATAAACGCTTGCTCCAATCCATCGATAATCTCGACGAAAATTTATCCTCCTCAACGACTAAAACGCTTTCGAGCCGTTAGTTCGGAGCTGGCCCGGCGAAGTCTGCCGCAGCTGACTCGTAAGAGACATCGGGCTTGAGAGGGGAGTGGCGATCTTCTTCACGCTTTTCGTGCAAGTGAGATATAGACCCCTGCCCACAGGACATGCCTACGTTGTGCGTTACTTGAATGTACTCCAGCGAGTTTTTCTCACGCAAACTCTTCGGAGTGATGCCGTTGAGCCACCCCCCATAAAAAGGAAGACTGTATGAGAAAGACGTTGTTTTTGGTAATTGTGGCTACAGCAGTAGCACTTTCCGGAAATGTATATGCTCGTGGCAGTAGTTATGGCGGGCAATCTTCGTACAAATCTAGTTACTCCTATGGAAGTCGCTCTGATCATACCGTCAGTGGATATACGCGAAGTAATGGAACGTATGTCCAACCCTCCCATGCTACAAATCCAGACTCCACTAGAAACAACAACTACAGCACTAGAGGGAATATGAATCCGTACACCGGAAAATACGGCACTAAACCTCGTGATAGCAGGTAGTTATGGAGTTGCTTTACTGGTTTGACAATTCACAGCGAGGTTGACGATGAAAACGTTGTATGCAATGGCGCTGCTTGTATCGATGCTAAATAGCACAATTGCATCTGCAGATACGTTTGACGACTACGAATGCACGGATGACTGCTCAGGGCATCAAGCGGGGTATGACTGGGCCGAAGAAAAGGGGATTGTTGATGAGGATTCCTGTAGCACACCGTCTCAATCATTCAACGAAGGATGTCAGTCGTTCGTTCAAGGTGGCAGTGGGACTATCTCATCGGATGACGATGACGATGAATGAGCTATCTAATGGCTGCTTGGGCAGAGGGCACTACTGAAAGTAGCGCCAACTCCTATAAGACAGATAACTCGTCCAATTTTTTCAGACCAAAAACGACACTACCTGCGTAAAGTGGAGGCGCCTCCGATTTTTAATATTATTTCCCCGGACGATACTATTCCCATGGCGCAAGTTGAAGCGGATTACCCTGTTGTGGGATTACATCCGTTCGGTCACTGAGCAGAACCAAGGGCTGTTGATGGGGGAAAGTCGGGAAATGTTGTTCGCCGACTAGTCGGCGCTCACCACGATCGACACTCGGCGGTTCTCGGTGCGGCCTGTTGTGCTGTCGTTAGACGCCACCGGTTCGCTGCTGCCGAAACCGCGCAACTGGATGTTCTGTTCTTGCATGCCGACGGTGGTCAGCACCTTGCCGACACTTTTCGCCCGGCGCAGGGAAAGCTTTTCGTTATAGGCCTCTTTGCCTGACGCATCGGTGTGGCCATCGACCCGCACGCGCTCAATGCCAACACCCAACAACGCCTTGCCAATGCGTTCGACGATTTCGGTACTGGCAGGGTTCAGGCTGTCGTCGTCACTGCCGAACAGGACTTTGCCGGACAGACCAAATGCCCAGCCTTCCTCGGTCAGTTCAAAACCTTGCTGTTTCAGCACGGCAATTTGCGCCGGCGTCAGGCCCTTTTGCGGGGCCGTCTGGCAGCCGGTCAATGCCAGCAAGGCCATGAACACAGTCATCGCGAAAAATCGCAGGGAACGCGGGGTCATCGATAACAAGAAGTCAGCTCCTGGTTTGATCATCGGCGACAGGATGCTCCGACCCTGCCGTGTGTTGCGCGCCACGAGAGACGCGCTTGGCTTGGTACATGGCCGCGTCGGCGGCGTGGAGCAGAGCGCCCGGTGTGAGGCCATGATCCGGGAAGACGGCGATGCCGATACTGAGCGAGGTCAGCACTTGGGTATTGCCCGGCAACGGGATCGGCAGTTCCATGCTGGCGAGAATCTTGTCGGCAATCCGTTCGGCGTCTTCGGTCTTGTGCAGCGGCGACAGCAGCACGGCAAACTCATCGCCACCCAGCCGCGCCACCAGGTCATCTTCACGAAGTTGTGCACGCACGCGAGTCGCTACCGCCGTCAATACCGCATCACCGGCCGCATGACCGAAGTTGTCGTTGATCTGTTTGAACCGGTCGCTGTCGAGAAACAGCACCGCCACCCGCTCGTTGAGTTTGTTGGCGTTGCGCAACGCACGAATCAGGCGGCCTTCGAAAAAGGCCCGATTGGGCAATCCGGTGAGGCTGTCATGGTTGGCCTGGTGCGCCAGGGTTTCGTTCTCGTTTTGCAGGTGGGTCTGCCAGGATTCCAACTCGTCGAGCAAGGCATTGAAGTCGTTGCCCAGATTGTCCAGTTCGGCGATGGCGGCGGGCGGTACACGACGGTCGAATGCACGCTCGCTGCGGGCGGCGTGAGCAACGGCGGCGAGGCTTCGCAGCGGACCGGTAATCCCGCGAAGTTGCCGCCGCGCCAGATACAGTGCCACCCAGGCACTGATCGCCGTACACAGGACAATGCCCACCAGACCACTGAGCAGAAAGCGCATCAGACTGTAGCCATGCCCTATGAGCTGGATGCTGCCGATTTCGCGGCCTTGATGAACAATCGGCATACCGATGGGCTTTTCCAGAATGATCTTGCCAATCTGTGATTCGAGGTCGGAGAGCAATCCGCTTTCCGAACGCTGCCAGCGCGCCAGCAACTGCCCTTTTGCGTCAAGCACCTGGGCATCGGCGACTTCCTCGGTGGATGCGATCATCGCCAGCGCTTCCGTCGCGGCGGCTTTGTCGTTGAACACCACGGCGGCTTCAACGGTGTAATTGATCGAACGCGCAATGAGGTGCAGGTTGTGGTCGGCATAGACCCGCAACGCCAAGACGCCCAGCAGGGTCAGCGACACACTGGCCATGGCCACACCGACCAGCGCGACGACCAGATGCCCGCGACCGATGACCGAACGCAAGGTTGGGCGAGTATCGGGTTTGAACAGGCTCATGGTGCTACCGACTTGCGGCGCGACAGCTGCAACACACTGGGGTGAATGCGCACGCCACTGCGGGCGACGGAGTCGAGATTGACCTCGAAGGACACTTGATCATCGCTGACCCGCAGGCAAAACAGACTGCCGACGGTGCATTGATCGTCACTTTCGCTGATGCTCAGCACCGGATGCCCGATCAACGAGGCGAACAGCCGAGTGCGCTCATCAGCGATCAGTTTGCCGATGTACACCGCATCGCACTCCCCGACAATCGACGGATTGTCGGCCAGCAGGCGTTGCACGGTGACGGATCGGCCAGTGGCCTGGGTCGTGCCTTTGACCAGATCGTCGGTGTATTCAGTGGGGCCGACCACGCACAAACGCAGTTGCGCAGGTTCGACGGGCCAGCGGGCGTAACTGAGAATGCCGAGCACCACTTGAGTGACCGATTGGGCACGCTGGTCAGCCATGCTCGCCGGCGTTTGCGACTGCGCAAAAACGGCGCCGGACAGCCAGCAGAGTAGGCCAGCGAGCAACACTTGCTTGCCGCCAATGACGCGTCCTGTCGTCCAGGCAGCCACCTTCATGCAGTGATTCTCTTCGATCATAGCGAAATAATGTCGCACGATAGCATAGCGATGAAACACCCGCGAGGCCGCGTACTACGGTGCTTTGGACGGTTTTTTGGCGCCGGGAACTCGCGCCTCAATCGCTCGGTGTACCCCCTTCTTCCAGCTCCAGCATCAACCCGCTCAAGCGCTTGACCTTGCGTCGAACAGCCTCTTCAAATACGCCGGCGCGAGGCTCGATCAAGGTGAACCAGTGCTTGGCCCGGGTAATCCCGGTGTAGATCAGCTCCTTGGTGAGCACCGGGTTCAGGGCGTCCGGCAGAATCAGCGCAGTGTGGGCAAATTCCGAGCCCTGGGATTTGTGCACGGTCATGGCGTAGACAGTTTCGACATCATTGAGCCGGCTCGGCAGAACAAACCGCACGCCGCCCTGACCATCATTTCGCGGAAACGCTACACGCAGAACCTGTTTCCCCGCCTCAGGCCCGTCACGCTCCGGCAGTTTGAGGGCGATGCCGATGTCACCGTTCATCAACCCCAAGCCATAGTCATTACGGGTCATCAACACCGGTCGCCCTTCGTACCACTGCTGATCACTGTCGATCAGCCCGGCCTTGAGCAACGCGGCGGTCACTCGCTGATTCAAACCTTCCACGCCCCATGGGCCTTTGCGCACGGCACACAGCAACTGGAATGCATCGAAGGCTTGCAACACCTCACGCGCCCACTCGGTCCAGCGCGGATCGTCGAGCGTGCTGTCGAGCGCTGGCCGCTGATTGAGAAGAAGGCTCAAGTAGTGGCGATAACCTTGTGGTCCGTCGCCATGTCCTTCGAGCAACAAACGCTCCAACGCCCGATCGTGCTCCCCTTTGAGCGAGAGGGAAAACACGTCGTCGTGGCTTCGAGCCGTCAGTAATGTGCGGGCTTGTTCGGGTTGTTGCTGATTGACCCAGCGCGCCAGTTGCCCAATGCCGCTGCCCTCGCCGAACCGGCGCGAGTGGCGCAGCATCACGACTTGCTGGGCCAATGGATGAGTGCCTTGGGTGTCGGCCTGCAAACCACTGGTGTCCAGGTTTTCGCCACTGACCGCTTCCAGCCATTGGCGTGTCTGCGGGCTGTACCAACCGGCCTCGGCATCCCGGCACAAATCGCCCAGCACCGCACCGGCCTCCACCGATGCCAGTTGATCCTTGTCCCCCAACAACACCAGCCGCGCGTGAGCCGGCATCGCATCCAGCAGGTTGGCCATCATTTCCAGGTCGATCATCGACGCTTCGTCCACCACCAGCACATCCAGTGGCAAGCGATTACCGGCATGGTGGCGGAAGTGTCGCGTGCCGGGTCGACTGCCCAGCAAACGGTGCACCGTGGTGACCTCAGACGGGATCTGGCCGCGAACCGATTCGACGACTTCCAGGGTACGAACCTGTTGGCTGATGGACTCCGTCAGTCGGGCCGCCGCTTTGCCGGTGGGTGCCGCCAGGCGGATGCGCAGCGGTTTGCCAGCCTCCACGGCGGGCGCCTGGAGCAACGCCAGCAAACGCACCACGGTGGTGGTCTTGCCGGTTCCCGGGCCGCCGGTGACGATACTGAACGCACTGCGCGTCGCCAGGGCGCAAGCGAGTTTCTGCCAGTCGATCACGTCACCGGTTTTGGCTGAGCCGAACAAACCGGTCAGGCGCAGGGGCAAATCATTCGGCGTTGTTTCCTGTTCAGCCAGGCGCAGGCGCAGGGCATCGTCGATGCGTCGTTCGTAAGTCCAGTAGCGGCGCAGGTACAGACGCTTGCCCGATAAAACCAAGGGCCGCGATTGCGCCGCTTCACGACTGTCAGCCGCCAGGGCCACCAGCGGGCTGGAGGCCAGAACCTTGCACCAATGGGCACCGTCCAGCGCTTCAAGCAATTGCGACGGCAACACCATCGCGCCACCGTGTAGATCACCTTCAGGGGGCAGCGACAGGGCGAAATCCGGTTCTTTCAATGTTTCGAACACATCCAGGCACACATGACCGTGGCCCAGTTGGTGACTGGTCAGGGCGGCAGCGAGCAGCACCAATGGATCATCGTCGGGAGCGAGTTCATGAAGGAAGGCGACGAAGGCCTTGTCCAACGCTCGCAACCAGCCCCGTTCAACCCAGCGCGTCAGCAACAGCAACAGGTCATCGGCACGACTCAACGGCGCCAGGTCCGCCAGGCTTTCGGCCGCCAAGGGTGTGGGCAGCAAATCGGCGAAGGTACGGGTCATAGCAGTACTCCCTGTTCCCAGGCGGGTTCGGCGGCCTTGGGTTCTGGCTTGCCCTGGAACATTCGGTCCAGTTGCTCGATCAGTGCTTTGGGTGGACGGGCGAAATACACGCCTTGGCTGGCGGCACGCGTGCCACGCAAGAACAGATAGAGCGCCCCGCCAACATGCCGATCGTAGTCATAGTCGACAAGACGTGCCTTGAGTTGCCGGTGCAAGGCCAACAGGTACAACACGTATTGCAGGTCATAGCGGTTATCGAGAATCGACTGCTCCATGGCCTGTTCGGTATAGGCCGCGTCATCAACGCCCAGCCAGTTGGACTTGTAGTCGGCGACGTAGTAGCGCCCCTCGTGCTCGAAGGTGAGGTCGATAAAGCCCTTGAACATGCCGTTGAGCGTGACCGGTTCGGCAGCCACTCGGGCGACGCCGTTGTGGGTGTGCTGACGCACCAATTCATCCAGTTTGAGCACGTCGACTTTATGGCTGGCGAACCAGAACTCCATCTCGACGCGGTACTGGGTCAATTGCTCGAAAATGACCGGTGCCTGCCCGTCGCCGAGGTGCAGCGGGGACTTGAGCAAATGTTGCAGCCAATCGCTCAGCGTGGTGATCCAGCCTTCCCAGCCACGGCGGTTGCAACGGCGGGCAATGGCGTCTTCGACGGCTTGCGGGGCAGCGGCAAAACCTTCGTCACCGGCCCATTCCAGCAAGCCATGGAGAAAGGTGCCGGGATTCGGGCCACGGGGGAATCGGTGGATATCACCGCCACCGGCCATCACTTCTCGTGGTGCTTGCGGATCGAGGCGTTCGTCGTCGAAGAGCTTTTGCGCCTGCGGGCTCTCCGGGGCTTCGTCACTGCCCACACTCAAACTGTCGCCAATGCGCAAGGCGCTGTAGGAGGCAATCCACCAGTTTTCACTGGCCTTGCGTTTGGGGATGCGCAGTGCGAGCAACGTCGCCTGGTTCTGCGGCGGATCGAAGAGCCCATCTGTGGCGTCGGGTACTTCAGCGTAAATCAGCGCCGGGCAATCCTGTTGCACGTCTTCCAGCCAGCGCTTCAAGCCTGCCGACTCGGCTAAAGGCAACCCACCTCCCAACAAGTAACCCAACGCTGACAGGTGCAGCACCGAGCTGTTGTTGTTGCCGCGTTTGAGATCCGTCACGCCGAGCCAGCACGCGTGTTGCGCGCGGGTCAGGGCGACATAAAGCAATCGCAGGTCCTCGGCCAGACGCTCGTCATCGGCCAGGGCAATCAATTCGGCAGTCGGCTTCAACGTCACTTGAGCCTTGCCGTCTGCGTCGTGGTAATGCAGCGGCAAACGGCTGCCATCCACCGGTTTCGCCGAACAAATGAAGGGCAGAAACACCAAGGGATACTCAAGGCCCTTGGACTTGTGGATGGTCACGACCTTGACCAATTGCTCGTCGCTCTCCAGTCGCAGGATTTGCTCTTCACCGGCCTGGCCGGACAACGCCAGATGCTCGGACAAATGACGAATCAGCGCTTGCTCGCCATCGAGCTCGGCCGCTGCCTGCTGCAGCAATTCGAACAGGTGCAGCAGGTTGGTCAGTACTCGCTCCCCATCGCTGCGCGCGATCAATGCCTGGGGTAACTGGAAGTCATGCAGCAGGCGTCGCAGCATCGGCAGCACACCTTGCTTGCGCCAGAGTTCGCGATACCCACGAAACTGCATGACCCGGGCTTCCCAGGCCAGTTCGTCCTGATTCAATCGCTCCAGTTCGGCCAGCGACAGATCCAGCGTGATGCAGGCCAGCGCGGCTCGCAGTGGCCGCTCGGCATCGGGCTCCGCACAGGCCTTGAGCCAGGTCAGCACATCGTGAGCTTCTTGTGCGGCGAATACCGAGTCCTTGTCCGACAGATAGACGCTGCGCACACCGCGCGCCGACAGTTCGCTGCGAACGGCTTGAGCTTCCTTGCCATCGCGCACGAGGATTGCGATGTCCGCTGGCAGCAGGCCTCTGAAGTCCTTGCCGTCCTCGGTGAAACCCGCTCGCCCTTGTTGTCCTGCGTTGAGCAATGCAGTGATTTCACTGGCGCACGCAGCGGCCAGTTTCTGCCGGTACACAGCACCCGACAGTGGCTGATCTGCGGATAGATGCCAGATGTTCAGGGCCGGGACCACCTGGCCTTCCACGTGCAGAACCTCGTCGCGCCCCTGGGATTGAACGGGCTGGAACGGCACAGGATTTTCGCCGTTTTTTTCCCGAAACAGAAACGCGCCGCGCCCCAGTTCACGAGACTCGGCACGCTCGAACACATGGTTCACCGCGCTGACCATGCCATGGCTGGAGCGGAAGTTGGTGCCCAGTGTATGCAGTCGACCGGTGGTGGCCTGACGGGCGCGCAGGTAGGTGTAGATGTCGGCGCCACGGAACGCATAGATCGCCTGCTTCGGATCGCCGATCAGGAACAGACCACTCTCTGGATTGTTGTCTTCGATGCGATAGATGCTTTCGAAGATCCGGTATTGCACCGGGTCGGTGTCCTGAAACTCGTCGATCAATGCAACAGGGAACTGCTCGCGAATCAAGGTGGCCAGGCGCTCGCCGCCCTCGGACTGCAAGGCCGCATCCAGGCGCAGCAGCATGTCATCGAAACCCATCTCTGCGCGGCGACGCTTTTCTTCCTCGAAACGTGCTCCGACCCAGTGAGCGGCATGCTGCAAAACGGCAGCATCGGGGGTTGGCAGTTCGTCAAGGTTGGCCTTGAGGCCGGCCATCGCGTCCAATCCTGGATGGCGAGGCGCTTCGCCCTTCCAGGCTTCGTCCATGCCATCAGGTGTCAGGCGAGTGAAGCCGGTGCTGATATCCAGTTGCTCAAGGGATTCATCTTCGGCCCAGGCTTTGATTTTTTCGAACCAGGGTTCGAAATAGCGCGCCTGCATCTTTCGACCGTCGACGCTCTTGCTCGCCACGCCCTGGTGACAAATGACAAGCAGCTCGTCCGCCCATTGGCACCAAGGCTTCTTGAGTTCGAGCAAGGCGACTCGCCGCTCCTGCAAGCATTCGCTGATCAGCTCGGCAGGCTCTTTATCCTCAACTCGGTCACGCTCACTGGCAAACAACCCTCGCACCCGCGGCAGCAACGCCGCCGGACCGCCCCAATTGCTACGCACCCAATTCAACGCATCGCCTTGCATCGGGTAACAAAACAAGCGCCAGTAATCGCGCAGGACTTCGCCCAGCAAATCGCTGTGATCGGTTTCCAGGGTCTGGGTAAACAGGCTGCCGCTGTCGAACGCATGTTCGCGCAGCATGCGCTGACACCAGCTGTGAATGGTCGAGACGGCAGCCTCATCCATCCATTGCGCGGCGATGTCCAGACGGTTTGCGCAGCCGGACCATTGTTCGGGCAGGTACTGCTCACGCAAATCAGAAATGAGGCTATCCGGCGCCTTCGTCTCATCGCGGAAAAACCGCGCGGCCTCGGCCAGGCGAGTGCGGATACGTTCACGCAACTCTTTGGTGGCGGCATCAGTGAATGTCACAACAAGGATTTGCGGCGGTAACAATTCACGCCCGAAACCGCTCGCCTCACCACCGTGGCCAAGGACGAGGCGCAGATAAAGCGCGGAAATGGTGAAGGTCTTGCCGGTCCCGGCGCTGGCTTCGATCAGTTGGCTGCCGCGCAGTGGGAATGCCAGCGCCAGTGGTGTTTTTGTGGTCATCAACGAGCCTCCTCGCTGGTCAATGAACGCCAGGGGGCTTCAAGCATCGGTTTGTACAAGGCGTTGCACCAGTCGGGGAACGTTTCGTCAGCAATCAGCGCATCGAAGTCAGCAAACTGCCGGGTGAGTGCAGGGGTTTCACGGCGTTCACCGTCAGTGGACTGGCCATCGCCTTCATAGGCTTTACGTGCAGCGGCGTCGGCTTTCAGCGGATCGGTCTGGCCAAGCCAGGCGAAAGCTGTTTTGACTGCAATTGGCAGTGGCTGACGCATACCCGCACGCCAGGCTTGCAGGAGGTGTCCCAGCGTTTGAAGTGCTGCGCCCTTCTCCAGCGGTTCCAGCAGCAGGCTGTCGTCGCTGGCGACCAGTGCGGTAGATATCGGTATGCCGCTGGCGCAGGCCACCAGATGATTGACCCAAGGCCGCGTCAAGCGGTGCCATTTACGGTTCTTGACTGAGCCAATGCTGTTGGGGATGGTCGTGACCGAGAGCAATCCGCCGTCTGCTCGTTGATGCAGACCACTGAGCCAACCTTCCAGACGCAGTCCTTCCAACTCAAGCGCCACCGGCAGAGCACTGGCAAGCGGTGTCGGCCATAGCGCCAGGAGCTGTTGATAGCGTTGCAGCAGATTCGGCAGCGGTTCGATCAATTCACGCTGCAGACATTCGCCGAAACCAGCCATGGGCAGTAGTCCGCTGTTTTGCAAGCGTTTTGCCTGATCTTCAAGTGCCTGATCGGCTTGATCAATTTTCCCCAAAGCAGCAGCCAGCAAGCTGTCGCTGAGGCTATAGCGTTGCAGCGCATCGAGAACGAAGGGTTCTTCATCGGCCAAGGGCACTTCAGCCGCCTCGAAGAACACCTTGAGCCGCTGGCTGAAAAAATGTCGCACGGGATTGCGCAGGAAATCCTGCAATTGACCAAGGCTGAGTGGCTCCTCCTGCGCGTAGGCCTCCAACACTTCGGCACCGGCCGTTTGGTCAGTGACCTGATGAAGAACTTGCCACTCATTGGCGTAGCTGAACAGCGCGTCACCTTCATGAAAGTAGCGAGCGCTGAAGGGTTGCAAAGGGTGCTCCTGAGTCATGGCCTTCAGCAGGTTCTCGCCTTCATTGCGCAGTCGCCAGCCGCTGGCGAGATGGTCACGTAACTGGCCAATCAGGACTGAGGCCGGGCGCTCACTGTTGTCGCGAATGCTGCGGCCAACCCAGCTGATGTAGAGCTGATCGCGCGCCGACAGCAGCGCCTCCAGCAGAAGATAGCGGTCATCTTCGCGGCGGGATCGATCGCCAGGGCGGTAATCACTGCCCATGAGATCGAAATCCAGCGGCGGTTGCGCGCGGGGATAGTCCCCGTCATTCATGCCAAGCAGACAAACCCGTTTGAACGGGATCGCACGCATGGGCATCAAGGTACAGAAGTTGACGGCACCCGCCAGAAAACGCTGAGACAGACGGCCCTGATCCAGTCCCGCCAGCCAGGCTTCGCGAACGACGGTTAACGGCAATTCGTCGTGTAAACCTACGGAATCGCAGGTGTCGAGCCAGGTTTCACGCAGTTCTTCGAGCTGGGCCAGCAAGTAGTCGTCGTGCTCATTGCTTGCCTGGAAGAACAGCTGCACCAGTGCTTGCAAGCGCACGCCCCACTCTTTGGGCGGTGCAGGTTGAGCCAGTTCCTGGTGGGCGATTTCCAGCGCATCCAGCAGCGCCACCAACGGCCCAATGAGTGCGGCATCCAGGCCGCCAATTTCGTCATAAGGCTCGATGCCTTCGCATGCATTGGCGTTGCCCACGGCATAACCCAGCAGCATCCGGCGCAGGCCGAATCGCCAACTGTTTTGCTCCAGCGCTTCAGGCAATCCCAAACCCGCACGCTGTTCGGCATTCATTCCCCAGCGGATGCCAGCCCCTTCGATCCAGCGATGCAGCGTTGGCAGGTCACGCTCCACGACGCCAAAGCGGGCACGTAGCGCTGGAACGTCCAGCAAGTCGAGGATCTCGCTGACAGGGAAACGGCTATCGGGGAGCTTGAGCAGGTGTTCGACAGCAATCAGCAGCGGATCGCGGCCACGCTGGCCTTGGTCCGCGAGCGTGAACGGAATGAAGCGTGGATCCTGTCGGTCAAGTTGACCGAACACTGCTCGAATATGCGGTGCGTAACTGTCGATGTCCGGGACCATCACGATGATGTCGCGGGGCCTTAAGTCAGGGTCAGCGCTGAAGCGTGCCAGCAACTGATCATGGAGAATTTCTACTTCACGTTGAGCACTGTGTGCGATGTGAAAACGGATTGATTCGTCCTGCTCCAGATCGACGGCTGGCCAACACGCGCGCGTTTCGTTCAGGGGACGTAGTTCGAGAATATCGTCCTGCAATTGGTTGAGCATGTTCTGTGGCTGATTGTCGCTGAACAGGTCGATGCGCCCATCACGAAATGCCGAACTATAGCTATTGGGGTCGTCGTAACTGTCGAGAAGATTGATGTAGTCGCGCCCCTGTTTACCCCAGGCAGCCAACAGCGGATGGGCATGCTGGTGGAGCGTTTGCGGGTCGAGCACAACCGGCATTCCGCTCTTGCGGGCCTGGCGTTTGTATTGATGCCGCAGCAGGTCTTTATCGGCGACGATGTCGGCCCAATGGTGACGACATGGGTTATGTACGCACAGCAGAACCTGACTGAAACGGGCCAGCCCGGCGAGCGCTTCGAGGGCTTGAGCCGGTAGAGAGGAAATCCCGAAAACGATCACCCGCGAAGGCAATCCGCTGGGTGCGACGTCCAGGCTGTTGATGCGTTCGATAAACCGCTGATGAACACCGGCTCGGCTTTGCGCCATGCCTTCCTCACCCACATCCAGCAATAGCGCACGCCATAATTCCGCTTGCCAGCAGTTCGCCGGGGCCAGGGGTTTGGCTTCGCCTCTGCCGTTGCGTAGTTGGTGACGGCCTTCTGCCCAGTCTTCGAGCCAGTCGGCTCGATAGACCTGGTATTGGTCAAACAGATCCGCCAGTCGTTCAGACAACTGGTAGCGCTTGCGCAGATCAGTGTCGTGGGTCAGGAAGCGCTGCAGCGGCTCGAAGTGCGGTTGGTTGATCAGTTGCGGAAGTAGCCGCATCAGACGCCAGGTCAGTGGGGCTTTATCGAGCAACGATTTGACCGGGATTTCATCCCGTCCGAGGACCATGCGATAGAGTTGCCACATGAAGCTGCCGGGTAACTGCACGTCGATGGCGGCTGCAATACCACAGCCGCCCAGGTCATCCTCTTCCGGGTCTTCGGCCAGTGCCAACTTAAGCCATTGCGCAATGCCATTGCTCTGCACCAGGGCAATTTCATTTTCCAAGGGAGCCAGCGGATATCGCCGCATGACGCTGATCACCAGGCTGCGCAGTTCATTCAGGCTGTTGCTTTGAACCACCATAAAAGCAGCATTGAGGGACGTGGCGTCCGGCATAAAGGCTTCCTTGGGAAAATACAAACGCTAGGACCGAACCTTAGCATTGTCGGGAGACGGTGACAGCCGGGAGCTGTCCGGTAATGCTGTACGAACTTTCCTGCGGGCAAAACAAAACCCCAACTGCTTTCGCAATTGGGGTTTCGGAATTTAATCTTGACGATGACCTACTCTCACATGGGGAAACCCCACACTACCATCGGCGATGCATCGTTTCACTGCTGAGTTCGGGATGGGATCAGGTGGTTCCAATGCTCTATGGTCGTCAAGAAATTCGGGTACCGAATCGTGGCCAGCTGGCCGCGCTTCAGCAAATTGGGTATGCGATAGTTGGGTGTTTTGTGAGTATCTCGAACTTTCGGTTCGTTTCGTCTTCACACACCGCAATCTGATGCTCTCTCGAGTAGTCAAATTGCTTGGGTGTTATATGGTCAAGCCTCACGGGCAATTAGTATTGGTTAGCTCAACGCCTCACAGCGCTTACACACCCAACCTATCAACGTCGTAGTCTTCGACGGCCCTTCAGGGGACTCAAGGTCCCAGTGAGATCTCATCTTGAGGCTAGTTTCCCGCTTAGATGCTTTCAGCGGTTATCTATTCCGAACATAGCTACCCGGCAATGCCACTGGCGTGACAACCGGAACACCAGAGGTTCGTCCACTCCGGTCCTCTCGTACTAGGAGCAGCCCCTCTCAAATCTCAAACGTCCACGGCAGATAGGGACCGAACTGTCTCACGACGTTCTAAACCCAGCTCGCGTACCACTTTAAATGGCGAACAGCCATACCCTTGGGACCGGCTTCAGCCCCAGGATGTGATGAGCCGACATCGAGGTGCCAAACACCGCCGTCGATATGAACTCTTGGGCGGTATCAGCCTGTTATCCCCGGAGTACCTTTTATCCGTTGAGCGATGGCCCTTCCATACAGAACCACCGGATCACTAAGACCTACTTTCGTACCTGCTCGACGTGTCTGTCTCGCAGTCAAGCGCGCTTTTGCCTTTATACTCTACGACCGATTTCCGACCGGTCTGAGCGCACCTTCGTACTCCTCCGTTACTCTTTAGGAGGAGACCGCCCCAGTCAAACTACCCACCATACACTGTCCTCGATCCGGATAACGGACCTGAGTTAGAACCTCAAAGTTGCCAGGGTGGTATTTCAAGGTTGGCTCCACGCGAACTGGCGTCCACGCTTCAAAGCCTCCCACCTATCCTACACAAGCAAATTCAAAGTCCAGTGCAAAGCTATAGTAAAGGTTCACGGGGTCTTTCCGTCTAGCCGCGGATACACTGCATCTTCACAGCGATTTCAATTTCACTGAGTCTCGGGTGGAGACAGCGCCGCCATCGTTACGCCATTCGTGCAGGTCGGAACTTACCCGACAAGGAATTTCGCTACCTTAGGACCGTTATAGTTACGGCCGCCGTTTACCGGGGCTTCGATCAAGAGCTTCGCGTTAGCTAACCCCATCAATTAACCTTCCGGCACCGGGCAGGCGTCACACCCTATACGTCCACTTTCGTGTTTGCAGAGTGCTGTGTTTTTAATAAACAGTCGCAGCGGCCTGGTATCTTCGACCGGCATGGGCTTACGCAGTAAATGCTTCACCCTCACCGGCGCACCTTCTCCCGAAGTTACGGTGCCATTTTGCCTAGTTCCTTCACCCGAGTTCTCTCAAGCGCCTTGGTATTCTCTACCCAACCACCTGTGTCGGTTTGGGGTACGGTTCCTAGTTACCTGAAGCTTAGAAGCTTTTCTTGGAAGCATGGCATCAACCACTTCGTGTACTAAAAGTACACTCGTCATCAGCTCTCGGCCTTAGAATCCCGGATTTACCTAAGATTCCAGCCTACCACCTTAAACTTGGACAACCAACGCCAAGCTGGCCTAGCCTTCTCCGTCCCTCCATCGCAATAACCAGAAGTACAGGAATATTAACCTGTTTTCCATCGACTACGCTTTTCAGCCTCGCCTTAGGGACCGACTAACCCTGCGTCGATTAACGTTGCGCAGGAAACCTTGGTCTTTCGGCGTGGGTGTTTTTCACACCCATTGTCGTTACTCATGTCAGCATTCGCACTTCTGATACCTCCAGCAAGCTTCTCAACTCACCTTCACAGGCTTACAGAACGCTCCTCTACCGCATCACCTAAGTGATACCCGTAGCTTCGGTGTATGGTTTGAGCCCCGTTACATCTTCCGCGCAGGCCGACTCGACTAGTGAGCTATTACGCTTTCTTTAAAGGGTGGCTGCTTCTAAGCCAACCTCCTAGCTGTCTAAGCCTTCCCACATCGTTTCCCACTTAACCATAACTTTGGGACCTTAGCTGACGGTCTGGGTTGTTTCCCTTTTCACGACGGACGTTAGCACCCGCCGTGTGTCTCCCATGCTCGGCACTTGTAGGTATTCGGAGTTTGCATCGGTTTGGTAAGTCGGGATGACCCCCTAGCCGAAACAGTGCTCTACCCCCTACAGTGATACATGAGGCGCTACCTAAATAGCTTTCGAGGAGAACCAGCTATCTCCGAGCTTGATTAGCCTTTCACTCCGATCCACAGGTCATCCGCTAACTTTTCAACGGTAGTCGGTTCGGTCCTCCAGTTAGTGTTACCCAACCTTCAACCTGCCCATGGATAGATCGCCCGGTTTCGGGTCTATTCCCAGCGACTAGACGCCCTATTAAGACTCGCTTTCGCTACGCCTCCCCTATTCGGTTAAGCTCGCCACTGAAAATAAGTCGCTGACCCATTATACAAAAGGTACGCAGTCACCCAACAAAGTGGGCTCCCACTGCTTGTACGCATACGGTTTCAGGATCTATTTCACTCCCCTCTCCGGGGTTCTTTTCGCCTTTCCCTCACGGTACTAGTTCACTATCGGTCAGTCAGTAGTATTTAGCCTTGGAGGATGGTCCCCCCATATTCAGACAAAGTTTCTCGTGCTCCGTCCTACTCGATTTCATGACCAAGAGATTTTCGCGTACAGGGCTATCACCCACTATGGCCGCACTTTCCAGAGCGTTCCGCTAATCTCAAAGCCACTTAAGGGCTAGTCCCCGTTCGCTCGCCACTACTAAGGGAATCTCGGTTGATTTCTTTTCCTCAGGGTACTTAGATGTTTCAGTTCCCCTGGTTCGCCTCTTGCACCTATGTATTCAGTACAAGATAACCATCTTATGATGGCTGGGTTCCCCCATTCAGACATCTCCGGATCAAAGTCTGTTTGCCGACTCCCCGAAGCTTTTCGCAGGCTACCACGTCTTTCATCGCCTCTGACTGCCAAGGCATCCACCGTATGCGCTTCTTCACTTGACCATATAACCCCAAGCAATCTGGTTATACTGTGAAGACGACATTCGCCGAAAATTCGATAATACTCAATTAAGAGCAACTCACAAATTTTACCTTAGCCTGATCCGTTACCAGTGAAAGTAACGTTCAGTCTATCTTTCTATCACATACCCAAATTTTTAAAGAACGAACTAGTCAAAGACTAGAAATCAACATTCACCATCTCTCGATGGAATGCTCATTTCTAAGCTTTCAAACTTCAGAAGCAGTAGTGGTGGAGCCAAACGGGATCGAACCGTTGACCTCCTGCGTGCAAGGCAGGCGCTCTCCCAGCTGAGCTATGGCCCCGTATTTCTACAGGCGTTTCCCACACAAAATTGGTGGGTCTGGGCAGATTCGAACTGCCGACCTCACCCTTATCAGGGGTGCGCTCTAACCAACTGAGCTACAGACCCAATTTCGGGCTGCTTCTTTCGTCTTCTTCAATGAATCAAGCAATTCGTGTGGGAACTTATGGAGCAGCTGATGTCGTCGATTAAGGAGGTGATCCAGCCGCAGGTTCCCCTACGGCTACCTTGTTACGACTTCACCCCAGTCATGAATCACACCGTGGTAACCGTCCTCCCGAAGGTTAGACTAGCTACTTCTGGTGCAACCCACTCCCATGGTGTGACGGGCGGTGTGTACAAGGCCCGGGAACGTATTCACCGCGACATTCTGATTCGCGATTACTAGCGATTCCGACTTCACGCAGTCGAGTTGCAGACTGCGATCCGGACTACGATCGGTTTTCTGGGATTAGCTCCACCTCGCGGCTTGGCAACCCTCTGTACCGACCATTGTAGCACGTGTGTAGCCCAGGCCGTAAGGGCCATGATGACTTGACGTCATCCCCACCTTCCTCCGGTTTGTCACCGGCAGTCTCCTTAGAGTGCCCACCATAACGTGCTGGTAACTAAGGACAAGGGTTGCGCTCGTTACGGGACTTAACCCAACATCTCACGACACGAGCTGACGACAGCCATGCAGCACCTGTCTCAATGTTCCCGAAGGCACCGATCCATCTCTGGAAAGTTCATTGGATGTCAAGGCCTGGTAAGGTTCTTCGCGTTGCTTCGAATTAAACCACATGCTCCACCGCTTGTGCGGGCCCCCGTCAATTCATTTGAGTTTTAACCTTGCGGCCGTACTCCCCAGGCGGTCAACTTAATGCGTTAGCTGCGCCACTAAGAGCTCAAGGCTCCCAACGGCTAGTTGACATCGTTTACGGCGTGGACTACCAGGGTATCTAATCCTGTTTGCTCCCCACGCTTTCGCACCTCAGTGTCAGTATCAGTCCAGGTGGTCGCCTTCGCCACTGGTGTTCCTTCCTATATCTACGCATTTCACCGCTACACAGGAAATTCCACCACCCTCTACCATACTCTAGCTCGACAGTTTTGAATGCAGTTCCCAGGTTGAGCCCGGGGATTTCACATCCAACTTAACGAACCACCTACGCGCGCTTTACGCCCAGTAATTCCGATTAACGCTTGCACCCTCTGTATTACCGCGGCTGCTGGCACAGAGTTAGCCGGTGCTTATTCTGTCGGTAACGTCAAAATTGCAACGTATTAGGTTACAACCCTTCCTCCCAACTTAAAGTGCTTTACAATCCGAAGACCTTCTTCACACACGCGGCATGGCTGGATCAGGCTTTCGCCCATTGTCCAATATTCCCCACTGCTGCCTCCCGTAGGAGTCTGGACCGTGTCTCAGTTCCAGTGTGACTGATCATCCTCTCAGACCAGTTACGGATCGTCGCCTTGGTGAGCCATTACCTCACCAACTAGCTAATCCGACCTAGGCTCATCTGATAGCGCAAGGCCCGAAGGTCCCCTGCTTTCTCCCGTAGGACGTATGCGGTATTAGCGTCCGTTTCCGAACGTTATCCCCCACTACCAGGCAGATTCCTAGGCATTACTCACCCGTCCGCCGCTCTCAAGAGAAGCAAGCTTCTCTCTACCGCTCGACTTGCATGTGTTAGGCCTGCCGCCAGCGTTCAATCTGAGCCATGATCAAACTCTTCAGTTCAAACATCTTTGGGTTTTTAAGAAACCCTAAACTTGGCTCAGCAATCGTTGGTTACATCTTTGATTTCTCGCGGAGTAACTTGTGATGCTGATAATCTTGTTGACTATCAGTCTGACTCCACAAGCACCCACACGAATTGCTTGATTCAGTTGTTAAAGAGCGGTTGGTTAAGATCTTTCGTCTCAACCGAGGCGCGCATTCTACAGCAGCCTCTGTTGCTGTCAAGTGGTTATTTTCAGAAGTTTTCAAAGTTTCCTTTGTAACTTCAACCACTTGCGCTTCCGATCACTCGGTAGCGGGAGGCGAATTCTACAGCGTTACACGCCGCTGTCAACACCTCTTTTTCAACTCCTTTCGGACTTCGATCAACTGAAGCCACTCACTGCCGAAAACTGCGTAACTCTTTGTTTACCAAGGAGTTTTCCGTTTCGACTGCGCCGGAAGTGGGGCGAATTATAGACATCCTGAATCTGCCGTCAACACTTAATTTCACAATTCTGTCATATGGGTCAAAAAACCCCGGAAACACAAAGGCCGGCCCCAAGGGGCCGGCCTTCTTCCCTTCTACTTACAAGCTAGGGAATGCGAATTGCGAAGCTTCATGGCTCGCGCGCTGCGGCCAGCGCTGAGTGATGGCTTTACGGCGCGTGTAGAAACGCACGCCGTCCGGGCCATAGGCATGCAAGTCGCCGAACAGCGAACGCTTCCAGCCACCAAAGCTGTGATAAGCCACCGGCACCGGCAGCGGCACGTTAACGCCGACCATGCCCACTTCGATTTCATCGCAGAACAACCGCGCCGCTTCACCGTCACGGGTGAAGATGCAGGTGCCATTGCCATACTCGTGATCGTTGATCAGCTGCATCGCCTCTTCCAGGCTGTTGACCCGAACGACGCACAACACCGGCCCGAAGATCTCTTCTTTATAGATGCGCATCTCTGGCGTGACGTTATCAAACAGGCAGCCACCCAGGAAGAAACCTTCCTCGTGACCCGCCACGGTCAGACCACGGCCGTCCACCACCAGCGTCGCGCCGGAAGAAACGCCGTCTTCTACATACCCGCTGACCTTGTCACGTGCCTGCCCAGTCACCAGAGGCCCCATGTCCAGACCACAGTTGGTACCCGCACCGATTTTCAGCGCCTTGATCTGCGGCACCAGTTTGGCCACCAACGCATCCGCCACCTGATCACCCACGCACACGGCCACGGAGATCGCCATGCAGCGTTCGCCACAAGAACCATACGCCGCGCCCATCAGTGCGCTGACAGCGTTATCCAGGTCTGCATCCGGCATCAGCACCGCGTGGTTCTTCGCACCGCCCAGTGCCTGGACGCGCTTGCCGCGCTTGGTGCCTTCGGCGTAGATGTATTCGGCAATCGGCGTCGAACCCACGAAACTCAGCGCTTTGACTTCCGGCGCTTCGATCAGCGCATCCACCGCAGCCTTGTCACCATGCACGACGTTCAGCACGCCTTTAGGCAGGCCGGCTTCCAGCAGCAGTTGAGCGATCAGCAGCGTGGAGCTTGGATCGCGCTCCGAAGGCTTGAGGATAAAGCAGTTGCCGCAGACGATCGCCAGCGGATACATCCACAGCGGCACCATCGCCGGGAAGTTGAACGGAGTAATACCAGCCACAACACCCAACGGCTGGAAGTCCGACCAGGCATCGATGTTCGGGCCGACGTTGCGGCTGTATTCGCCCTTGAGGATTTCCGGCGCTGCGCACGCAAATTCTACGTTCTCGATACCGCGCTTCAACTCACCCGCCGCATCTTCCAGGGTCTTGCCGTGCTCTTCGCTGATCAACTGAGCAATGCGGGCTTCGTTCTGTTCCAGCAGTTGCTTGAAGCGGAACATCACTTGGGCACGTTTGGCCGGCGGCGTGTTACGCCAGGCCGGGAATGCAGCCTTGCCGGCGTCGATTGCCTTCTGAATGGTTTCACGACTGGCCAATGGCAGTTTGCGAATGGCCTGGCCGGTGGACGGGTTGAACACGTCAACCGTGCGACCGTCTTCGGTCACCAGTTCGCCATTGATCAAATGCGGGATAAGGCTCATGTAGCGCTCCTGAAAAGTTGTCCACAGGCGCGCCCAATCAGACGCGCCTTCTATATAGATAGCTCTGGGTATAAACCAAGCCGTGATGGCGCCTGTGAATACGCCATCGCGAGCAAGCTCGGCTCCTACAAGTCTTGTTGAAATCAGTCGATCTTGTTCAGCACTTCGCCGACCGCGTCGAACAGACGATCAAGGTCTTGCGGCTTGCTGTTGAAGGTTGGGCCGAACTGCAGGGTGTCGCCGCCGAAGCGCACGTAGAACCCGGCTTTCCACAACGCCATGCCCGCTTCGAACGGACGCACGATCGCGTCGCCATCACGCGGTGCGATCTGGATGGCACCGGCCAGGCCGTAGTTACGAATGTCGATAATGTTTTTCGTGCCCTTCAGGCCGTGCAGCACGTTTTCGAAATGCGGTGCAACATCGGCGACGCTCTGTACGAGGTTTTCCTTTTGCAGCAAGTCGAGTGCTGCCAGGCCAGCGGCGCAGGCCACCGGGTGCGCGGAATAGGTATAGCCGTGCGGGAATTCCACGGCGTACTCAGGCGTCGCCTGGTTCATGAAGGTCTGGTAGATCTCGGAGCTGGCAATCACCGCGCCCATCGGGATCGCGCCGTTGGTGACTTGCTTGGCGATGCACATCAGATCCGGGGTGACGCCAAAAGTATCGGCACCGAACATTTTGCCGGTACGGCCGAAACCGGTGATCACTTCGTCGAACACCAGCAGGATGTTGTGCTGATCGCAGATCTCGCGCAGACGCTTGAGGTAGCCCTGAGGCGGAACCAGCACGCCAGCGGAGCCGGCCAGTGGCTCGACGAATACGGCGGCGATGTTCGAAGCGTCGTGCAGTTCGATCAACTTCAACAGCTCGTCAGCCAGCGCGATACCGCCCAGCTCAGGCATGCCACGGGAGTAGGCATTGCTCGCCAGCAGTGTGTGCGGCAGATGATCAACGTCCATCATCGCCTGACCGAAAATCTTGCGATTGCCGTTCACACCGCCAAGGCTGGTGCCGGCGATGTTCACACCGTGGTAACCACGGGCACGGCCGATCATTTTGGTCTTGGTGGCCTGGCCTTTCAGACGCCAGTAAGCGCGAACCATCTTCACCGCCGTGTCAGCGCACTCGGAACCTGAGTCGGTGAAGAACACGTGATTCAGATTGCCCGGGGTCAGGTCGGTGATTTTCTCAGCCAGCTGGAACGACAGCGGATGGCCGTACTGGAAGCCTGGCGAGTAATCGAGCGTGCCCAATTGCTTGGCGACCGCTTCCTGGATTTCCTTGCGAGTGTGCCCGGCGCCGCAGGTCCACAGACCGGACAGCGAGTCATAAACCTTGCGGCCCTTGTCGTCGATCAACCAGCTGCCTTCAGCGCCGACAATCAGGCGCGGGTCGCGCTGGAAGTTACGGTTGGCGGTGTAGGGCATCCAGTGAGCATCAAGCTTGAGCTGGCTGGCCAGGGAAGTCGGGGCGTTTTCAGGCAAGTTCATGGGCAAAACCTCGCAGGGCAATAAGCGGCGTAGAGATCAAAAGCGTTCTTGCAGCTAAATTGCCACGGGGATAAAGTCTGTGAAATCCAACTTTTCTAACGTTCAGTCAGGCTACTACTAAACTATGAGCACCCGTCGCCCTGATCCACTCGCGCAAGTCAGCGACTTTGATATCCGTTTATTGCGGATCTTTCGCAGCGTGGTCGAGTGCGGCGGCTTCTCGGCGGCGGAAAGCGTGCTGGGGATCGGTCGTTCGGCCATCAGCCAGCAAATGAGTGATCTGGAACAGCGCCTGGGCTTGCGATTGTGCCAACGCGGTCGCGCCGGATTTTCCCTGACCGAAGAAGGTCGCGAGGTGTACCAATCGGCCTTGCAGCTATTAAGTGCGCTGGAAAGTTTCCGCACCGAGGTCAACGGCCTGCACCAACACTTGCGCGGCGAATTGACCATCGGCCTGACCGATAACCTGGTCACCCTCCCCCACATGCGCATCACCCACGCCTTGGCGCAATTGAAGGAACGCGGCCCGGACGTGCAAATCCAGATCCGCATGATCGCGCCCAATGAAGTTGAACAAGGCGTGCTCGATGGCCGTTTGCATGTCGGCGTAGTCCCGCAGGCCAGCGCGCTGTCAGGGCTGGAATATCAGCCGCTCTACAGCGAACGCTCGCTGCTGTACTGCGCGGTCGGACATCCGCTGTTTTATGTCGACGACAAACAACTCGATGACGAGCGTCTCAATAGCCAGGACGCGATTGCCCCGACCTTCCGCTTGCCGGCGGAGATCCAGGCCCATTACCAGGCGCTCAATTGCACCGCCAGCGCTTCGGACCGTGAAGGCATGGCGTTCCTGATCCTGACCGGCCGGTACATTGGTTACCTGCCGGACCATTACGCCAGCCTCTGGGTGCAGCAAGGTCGTTTACGCGCCTTGAAACCGAAGGCACGTTTCTATGACCTGAGCCTTGCATCGGTCACGCGCAAGGGCCGCCGTCCGCATTTGGTCCTGGAAAGTTTCCTGGAAAGTCTCGCCGCAACGCGCTGAACGGTAGGAGCCGAGTTTGCTCGCGATGGCGGCTTAACATTCAGCATTCATGGTGACAGACCGGACGCCATCGCGAGCAAGCTCGGCTCCTACAAGTACAAAGGGTTTTATCGCGCAGGCTCTTGTCTGAATCCTGTGGGTGCGCTATCAACGCACTGGTTGCACCCACCTATTTGTCTGGAAGTGCCTATGACCTTTGAAGTCCCAGCTCACGGCGGCAAACCTGCCAGCCGCATTCGTCAGAAGAACGAAGAGACCATCATCAAAGCCGCCGAAGACGAGTTCGCCCGGCACGGGTTCAAAGGCACCAGCATGAACACCATCGCCCTGAATGCCGGGTTGCCCAAGGCGAACCTGCATTATTACTTCACCAACAAACTCGGTTTGTACGTGGCGGTGCTGAGCAACATCATCGAGTTGTGGGACAGCACCTTCAATACCCTGACCGCCGAGGATGATCCGGCCGAAGCGCTGACGCGTTATATTCGCGCCAAGATGGAGTTTTCCCGTCGCCAGCCACAAGCGTCGCGGGTCTTCGCCATGGAAGTGATCAGCGGCGGCGAATGCCTGACCGAGTATTTCAACCAGGATTATCGGGCCTGGTTCCAGGGCCGGGCGGCGGTGTTCCAGGCGTGGATCGACGCCGGCAAAATGGACCCGGTTGATCCGGTCAACCTGATCTTCCTGTTGTGGGGAAGCACTCAGCATTACGCCGACTTCGCCACACAGATCTGCCGGGTCAGCGGGCGTACCAAACTGACCAAACAAGACATGGAAGAAGCCGGCAACAATCTGATCCGCATCATCCTCAAGGGCTGCGGCCTGACCCCTGCCATTTAAGACACCTATGCCTTTTACCCTCAGCGACTTTTGCGAATACCGCGAAGAGATTCGCAAAAGCCGCTTCATCACCTTCGCCGCACCGATTGCCAGCCCTGCTGACGCCCAGGCCTTCATCGAGCAACACAGCGATCTGAATGCGTCGCACAATTGCTGGGCGTGGAAGCTCGGCGATCAGTACCGCAGCAACGACGATGGCGAGCCCGGAGGCACCGCTGGCCGGCCGATTCTGGCCGCCATCGAAGCACAGGACTGCGACCAGGTCGCGGTGCTGGTGATTCGCTGGTATGGCGGTATTCAACTGGGCACCGGCGGCCTCGCCCGGGCCTATGGCGGCGGCGCCAACAAGTGTCTGCAAGCCGCGCCGAAGATTGAGCTGATCAGTCGCGTACCCGTCAGTTGTGCCTGCGCCTTCGGCGAACTGGCGCTGGTGAAACTTCGTGTGGCGGAACTGGGCGGGCTGGTGGTGGAAGAAACGTTCACCGCCAACGGCGTCGAACTGCAATTGGCAGTGGGGAAAGCGCAAATCAGTGCTCTGCAATCGCAGCTGGCGGACTTGAGTCGCGGGCGCATTGTGTTGCAGCACTGAACGCACCAACAACGTTCATCCTTATTCCGTCGACGTTAGAGATTTGCCCACATCTACTGTGCACCCGCCTGTGGATAACCTGAGCACAGGTGCCTGTAACCCTTCTGTCATGCGGGTTTGCGGGCTTTGTTCACTTTTCGTCCAATTCGCCATCACTCACCGTAAATTCGCGTAAAAACAAATAGTTAGCGCGGTTTATCACCTTTAGAAGATAGCCGTACAGTGCTTATGCCCGTCCTTTGAGCTTGCGCACAAATGCTGTGGAGCAATCTGTGGATAACCCGTTCATGGCTGTCGCCGCCCCATATCTGGCATGGCTTGCGAGCAGTTGTTCGTTTTTTAACCAACTGCCGACGAGCAAAACCGGGGCCTGATCAATCGGTTTGCCCTGAAGTAGTGCCTGACTTAGCCTCGAGAGATAGCAATGCCTCGTCCTTGAGAGCCGTGCTTGCAGGGACTGCCGGCTTTCCTGACTCAATGGCCAGGAAATTGCTTTATCCACAGGCATCACTCCTGTCGACCCGAGTCAGTCATGCCCAACCCCGTGCCGATCCCCGATCAAACGCCGCGCCTGCACTTGCGCAGCATCAGCAAACGCTACCCCGGCTGCTTGGCCAACGACGCTATCGACCTGACCATTGCGCCTGGCGAAATCCATGCCCTGCTCGGGGAAAACGGCGCCGGTAAAAGTACGCTGATGAAGATCATCTACGGCGTCACCCAAGCCGATTCGGGAGAGATGATCTGGCAAGGGCAACGCGTGACCATGCGCAACCCCGCCCAGGCCCGAGGTCTTGGGATCGGCATGGTGTTCCAGCATTTCTCGCTGTTCGAAACACTGAGCGTGGCGCAGAACATCGCACTGGCGATGGGCCGGGCGGGTGGCACACCGAAACAGCTTGAACCGAAAATTCGTGAAGTGTCCCGACGTTATGGCATGGCGCTGGAGCCGGAGCGACTTGTCCACAGCCTGTCCATTGGCGAGCGGCAACGGGTAGAAATCATTCGCTGCCTGATGCAAGACATCCGCTTGCTGATCCTCGATGAACCAACCTCGGTGCTGACCCCGCAAGAGGCCGAGGAATTGTTCGTCACCTTGCGCCGACTCGCCGCCGAAGGCTGCAGCATTCTGTTTATCAGCCACAAGCTCGGTGAAGTCCGGGCGCTGTGCCACAGCGCGACCGTGTTGCGCGGCGGTCGAGTGGCCGGGCATTGCGTGCCGGCCGAATGCTCGGACCAACAATTGGCGCGGCTGATGGTGGGTGAAGCGGCAGAGTTGATAACGGACTACCCGAAGGTCGTGGCCAGCAATGCGTTCCTGGCTATTAACGGCGTGTCCTGGCCCAACCCCGACCCGTTCGGCTGCTCGCTCAAAGGCGTTGATCTTGAGGTGCGCAGCGGTGAAATCGTCGGCATCGCCGGTGTCGCGGGTAATGGTCAGGATGAATTGCTGGCCCTGCTCAGCGGCGAAGAACGACTGAGCCACAACGACGGATCGACGATCAGTTTCGGCGGGCAACCCGTCGCCCACCTGCGGCCTGATGCACGGCGTAAGCTCGGCCTCGCCTTCGTTCCGGCTGAACGCCTGGGTCACGGCGCGGTACCGGATTTGAGCCTGGCGGACAACGCGCTGCTCACAGCGTTTCAACAAGGGCTGGTCAGTCACGGATTGATTCAGCGCGCAAAGGTTGAAGCATTGGCCGAAGAAATCATCAAGCGCTTTGGCGTAAAAACCCCCGATACCCAAACGCCAGCCCGCAGCCTCTCCGGTGGCAACTTGCAGAAATTCATCCTCGGCCGGGAGATCCTCCAGCAACCCAAACTGCTGATCGCCGCACACCCGACCTGGGGCGTGGACGTCGGCGCCGCCGCGACCATTCACCGCGTGCTGATTGCCTTGCGCGATGCCGGCGCAGCGATTCTGGTGATCTCCGAAGACCTCGACGAATTGTTCCAGATCAGCGACCGCCTCGGCGCGTTGTGCAGCGGGCGGCTGTCGCCGCTCAAAGCCACTGTCGACACGCGCCTGATTGACGTCGGCGCCTGGATGGCCGGCCAGTTCGATGCCAATCAATCACCTGAACCCGCAACGGTTTAACGGCTTAACTGTTTATCGGAGCTTTCCATGCTGCTTTCTCTCGAACCCCGTGGCCAGCAATCGCGCCTGATGCTTTGGTGCTCACCGTTGTTGGCGGCGGTGCTGACGCTGGGTTGTGGCTCATTGCTGTTTGTCGCGCTGGGCCACGATCCGCTGCTCACCTTGCACACGTTGTTGATTGCGCCGATCAGCGATGGATACGGCGTATCGGAACTCCTGGTCAAAGCGCTGCCGATTCTGCTGTGCGCATTGGGTCTGGCCGTGGCGTATCAGGCACGCATCTGGAACATCGGCGCAGAAGGTCAATTACTGCTCGGCGCATTGGCCGGCAGTACCTTGGCGGTGAACATCATTGACCTGCAAAGTCGCTGGGCACTGGTGCTGATTTTGCTCGTCGGCACCGTGGCCGGTGCAGCCTGGGCCGGGCTGACCGCCTGGTTGCGCACGCGCTTCAACGCCAACGAAATCCTCACCAGCATCATGCTCAATTACATCGCCCTGAACCTGCTGCTGTTTTGTGTGCATGGGCCGTTGAAAGACCCGGAGGGGTTCAATTTTCCGCAGTCAGCGATGTTCGGGGACTTCAGCCGTTTGCCCTTGCTGACCGAAGACGGCCGGGTTCACGCCGGGGTGTATTTCGCCTTGCTGGCGTTGGTCGCGGTCTGGGTGTTGTTGCAGAAAAGCTTTGTCGGTTTTCAGATCAAAGTGTTGGGGCTGGACAAGCGCGCGGCGGGGTTCGTCGGGTTTCGCGAGAAACGGCTGATCTGGCTGGTGCTGCTGATCAGCGGCGGTTTGGCGGGGTTGGCCGGCGTGTGTGAGGTGACCGGGCCGATCGGTCAATTGGTGCCGCAGGTCTCGCCCGGCTATGGCTATGCGGCGATTACCGTAGCGTTTCTCGGGCGGCTGAATCCTGTCGGCATTGTGTTTTCGAGCCTGTTGATGGCGTTGCTGTACATCGGTGGCGAGAGCGCGCAAATGAGCATGAACCTGCCACAAGCCATCACCCAACTGTTCCAGGGAATGATGTTGTTTTTCCTGCTGGCCAGCGATGTGCTGATTCTCTATCGGCCACGTTTGAACCTGCGCTGGGCCCGCCGCGCACCCGCCACCGCCGTACACGCAGGAGCGCTGTGATGGATATCGATCTGCTGAGCAATATTTTCTACGCCATGGTCCGTTGCGGCACACCGTTGCTGTTGGTGGCGCTGGGTGAATTGATTTGCGAGAAAAGCGGCGTCCTCAACCTCGGCCAGGAAGGCATGATGCTGTTTGGCGCGGTGATCGGTTTTATCGTTGCGCTGAACAGCGGCAACCTCTGGCTTGGTGTGCTGTTGGCGATGTTCGCAGGGATGCTGCTGTCGTCGTTGTTTGCGTTAGTCGCGCTGGTGTTCAACGCCAATCAGGTAGCCACTGGCCTGGCGCTGACGATTTTCGGCGTGGGCCTGTCGACGTTTGTCGGCGCGGCGTGGGTCGGTAAACCGTTGAGCGGTTTTGAACCGGTGGCGATTCCCTATCTGAGTGAAATCCCGCTGATCGGGCGAATGCTGTTTGCACAGGATCTGCTGGTGTATTTGTCGTTCGCGCTGTTTGCGTTGGTGGCCTGGGTGATTTTGAAAAGCCGCGTCGGGCTGATCATTCAGGCGGTCGGGGAAAGCCCGGATGCAGCGAGTGCCATGGGCTTGCCGGTGTTGGCGGTGCGCACGCTGGCGGTGTTGTTTGGCGGCGCGATGGCCGGATTGGCCGGGGCGTATCTGTCCCTGGCATACACGCCGATGTGGGCGGAGAACATGAGCGCCGGACGCGGCTGGATTGCATTGGCGCTGGTGGTGTTCGCCAGTTGGCGGGTGTGGCGCTTGCTGCTGGGGGCGTATCTGTTCGGCCTCGCCAGCATCCTGCACCTGGTGGCGCAGGGATTGGGGCTGGCGATACCCTCGAGCCTGCTGGCGATGCTGCCGTATGTCGCGACGATTGTGGTGTTGGTGCTGCTGTCGCGGGATGCGTTGCGTACGCGGTTGTATGCGCCGGTTTCGTTGGGGCAGCCGTGGCAGGCCGGGCATTAGTGGTGCCTTCGCGGGCCTCATCGTCGGAACGCCGCCCGGACCAAGCCAGCTCCCACCTGACCGTGTTGATCACAATTAATGCGCCTGGCGCAAATCCTGTGGGAGCGGGCTTGCCCGCGATGGCGTCCGGACAGGCAACACCTGAATCACGCCCCACGCCAATTCAAAGATCAGGAAGATCACCAACAACGAACTCGCGCCATGGAGCAAGGCATACAGCTGCCAGGCCGAAAACAGGAATCTTCCGACCGCGTCATACCGCCCAAACACCTGCTGCGGATCACGAATCCGCAGCACTGCCCACACGCACACAATCGACCCCAACAGATTCGCCATCAACATGTGCATCGGTTCAAACGCTGGCAGCTCGCCGGGCAAATCCAACGCCTGGCTCACACTCGTCAGCACCCCGTGCAACGCCGCAAAACTCCACGGCGTGGCAAACGCCGCCGTCACGATCAAGTCATACCAGGCACTGCCTTGCACCACCCGGCGATATTGCGCTGAAGTCCACATCGGCATTGCTCCATAAATTCGGGGAGCAACAAGGCTAAAGCCTGGAGTATGCTCCAGGGTCAAGCCCTCTCGAGACGCCAACATGCGCATCGGTGAATTAGCCCAGGCCAGCGCCGTCAGCCGCGACACGCTGCGCTTCTACGAGCAGCGCGGACTGATCGCGGCGCAACGCAGCGCCAATGGTTATCGCGACTACCCGGCGGACATGGTGCAACTGGTGCAGTACATCAAAACCGCTCAGCGACTGGGGTTTACCCTCGGCGAAATCGGCAACAGC
Organism: Pseudomonas sp. B21-040; assembly: GCF_024748695.1. Lineage (NCBI taxonomy): Bacteria > Pseudomonadati > Pseudomonadota > Gammaproteobacteria > Pseudomonadales > Pseudomonadaceae > Pseudomonas > Pseudomonas sp. B21-040. The sequence goes on along the minus strand of NZ_CP087176.1, from coordinate 734,244 downwards.
GTCGCGGCCATCTGGCAATCACCTGATCCCGACAGTGCCGTCACGCAATTGCTGCAAGACAAACTCAAACTGATCGAAGCCCGGATGGATGAACTCGGCGCGTTGCGTCACGAGTTGCAACAACGGCTCGGGCAACGCTGTCCACTGAATCCATGATCCTCATTTTTCAAGGAAGCCACTCATGTCCAAGGCAAAAACCGCCCTTATCATCGGCGCCTCCCGGGGCCTGGGCCTCGGTCTGGTGAAAGCCCTGCTGGCCGACGGCTGGCAAGTGATCGCCACCGTGCGTAATCCACAGAATGCTGAAGCGTTGCAGGCGTTGGGCGACGTGCGCATCGAGAAACTCGACATGGACGATCAGCCCGCGGTGATCGCCCTCAGCGAACAACTCAAAGGCGAGGTGTTCGATCTGTTATTTGTAAATGCCGGGGTCAAGGGCCCGGACGTGCAAACACCCGGTGGTGCCACGTTGGCCGAAGTCGGCCAGTTGTTTTTTACCAACGCCGTGGCACCGATCAATCTGGCCCAGCGTTTCGTCGGACAGATTCGTCCAGACAGCGGCGTGCTGGCGTTCATGAGTTCGGTACTGGGCAGCGTGACCATGCCCGACGCGCCTGAACTGGCGTTGTACAAGGCCAGCAAAGCAGCGTTGAACTCCATGACCAACAGCTTTGTGACGCAACTGGGCGAGCAAAAACTCACCGTGCTGTCGCTGCACCCAGGCTGGGTGAAAACCGACATGGGCGGTGAAGGCGCGGACATCGATGTCGACACCAGCACCCGTGGTCTGGTTGATCAGGTCAATGCCTATACCGGCAAGGGCGGGCATCATTTTGTGAATTACCGGGGTGAAACCATTCCCTGGTAAACAACTCCGCCGACTGTAGGAGCCGGGCTTGCCCGCGATCGCATCAACCAGGTTTCGCTGACAGACCGCGGCGCCTGCATCGCGGGCAAGCCCGGCTCCTACAGGGATTTGTGTTGTCTGGTCGGGCCGGGCTTGCCCGGAACAGCATTTTGTCCGAAACTGCGCCCCTCGCCCCCGCGGCGACCCTGGATCAGCAGACAGGGTAATCACTGAGCTGGCTAACCTGAACCCCACTTTCAGAGGAGCCGGCCAACATGCCTGCGACCCGTACCTGGTTAAAAAACCCCCTCTCCATTTTTACTGCCAATGGCCTCGATGCCCGTGGTGGCCTGGTAGTGCAAGACGGTTTGATCGTCGAAGTGCTCGGCCTGGGACAGCAACCCTCCACGCCTTGCCATGAAGTCTTCGATGCCCGCGAGCATGTGATCCTTCCGGGGCTGATCAACACCCATCACCATTTCTATCAAACCCTGACCCGTGCCTGGGCGCCGGTGGTCAACCAGCCGTTGTTCCCGTGGCTGAAAACCCTGTACCCGGTCTGGGCCCGTCTTACCCCGGAAAAACTCGCCCTCGCCACCAAAGTCGCGCTGGCCGAGTTGCTGCTGTCGGGCTGCACCACTGCTGCCGATCACCATTACCTGTTTCCCGAAGGCCTTGAAAACGCGATCGACGTGCAAGTCGAAAGCGTCCGTGAACTGGGCATGCGCGCCATGCTCACACGCGGTTCCATGAGCCTCGGCGAAAAGGACGGCGGCCTGCCCCCACAGCAAACCGTGCAGGAAGGCGAAGTGATTCTCGCCGACAGCCAGCGCTTGATCGCCGAATACCATGAACGCGGCGACGGTGCGCAAATCCAGATCGCGTTGGCGCCGTGCTCGCCGTTCTCGGTGACACCGGAGATCATGTCGGCCAGCGCCGAGCTGGCGAACAAGCTCGACGTGCGCCTGCACACGCACCTGGCCGAAACCCTCGACGAAGAAGACTTCTGCCTGCAACGCTTCGGCCTGCGCACCGTGGATTATCTGGACAGCGTCGGCTGGCTCGGCCCGCGTACGTGGCTGGCGCACGGTATCCACTTCAACCCGGACGAGATCGCCCGCCTCGGCACCGCCGGCACCGGTATTTGCCATTGCCCGAGTTCGAACATGCGCCTCGCTTCCGGCATCTGCCCGACGCTGGATCTCACGGCCGCCGGCGCGTTGCTCGGTCTGGGGGTAGACGGCTCGGCGTCCAACGATGCGTCGAACATGATGCTCGAAACCCGCCAGGCGCTGTACATCCAGCGTCTGCGTTATGGCGCCGAGAAGATCACGCCGGAGTTGGTGCTCGGTTGGGCCACCAAGGGTTCGGCGAGTTTGCTGGGACGCACCGATATCGGCGAACTGGCGGTCGGCAAGCAGGCGGACCTGGCGCTGTTCAAACTCGACGAACTGCGCTTCTCCGGCAGCCATGATCCGGTGTCGGCGTTGCTGCTGTGTGGCGCGGATCGCGCGGACCGGGTAATGGTGGGCGGCAAGTGGCGCGTGATTGACGGGCAGGTCGAAGGCCTGGACCTGAAGGGCCTGATTGCCGATCACAGTCAGGCTGCCCGACAGTTGATCGCCGGCGTCTGATAGGACGCCATCGCGGGCAAGCCTTGCTCCTACAGGATTTGCATCGTTCTTGAGAGCGACGCTGTACCTGTAGGAGCATGGCTTGCCCGCGATGCTTTTAAAGGCCCAACAGCGACAACATGATGAACGTCGCAAACAGCACAAAGTGGGTCATGCCTTCGATGGCGTTGGTTTCGCCATCGTTAAGGTTGATCGCGCTGACGATCAGGGTGATGAAAATCATCACCGTCTGCACCGGCGTCATCGCCATCTGGAACGGTTGGCCGGTGTAAAGCGCCATCGCTTCCATCACCGGCACCGTCAGGATGACCGTCGACAGTGACGCCCCCATCGCGATGTTGACGACCGACTGCATGCGATTGGCCAGTGCCGCGCGCAATGCCGTCAGAATCTCCGGCGCAGCCGAAATGGCCGCCACCAGAATCGCAGTTATCACCGGCGGCGCCCCCGTTCCTTGCAAGCCCAGATCCAGGGTTTTGGACATCACTTCGGCCAACGCACCGATCACCACCACGCCAAACACCAACGTGCCGATACTCAGCGCCAGATTGACCGGTTCCGGTTCTTCTTCCGGGACTTTCCGGCGGCGTTTTTCCGGGTAGCTGTAGCTGAAAAAGTAGCTGTGCGGACCAACCTGCATCCGCAGGAACAATGCGTAGAGCACAACCATCGCGCCGATGGTGAAGGCCGAATAGAGTTTCCAGTTGGCCTCGGGAATGAACTCCGGCACCACCATCGATACGCCCATGGCGGTCAGAATCATCACGCTGTAGCTGCGTGCCGAGTCATCGTTGTAGGACTGCTCGCCGTGCTTGAGACCGCCCATCAACGCCGCCAGGCCGAGGATGCCGTTGATGTCGAGCATCACGGCCGAGTAAATCGTGTCGCGCACCAACGTCTTTGAGGCTTCGTTGCTCATCATGATCGCCAGGATCACCACTTCCACCAGCACCGCCGCCAGCGTCAGGATCATCGTGCCGTAGGGATCGCCGACTTTTTCCGCCAGCAGCTCAGCGTGACGGGCGACGCGCATGGAGGCGGCGACGATGAACGCAATCAACACCAGTCCAGCGGCCAGCGCGGCGGGTTGGCCACTGTGGAGCATCCAGTGCTCGAGCGGGTACGCAACAACGGCAGCGAGGACGGCCAGCAGCAGAAAGGTTTCTTGCCTGAGAAGTCTGAGCATCGCGATACCTTTTTGCGCAGTGGCGCGAAATCAGTGCGGTGAGCTACTGACTGCGGTGCGGCGCTAACGTTTCGTTAGACCTTAGCGCACCAGTGGATGGCAACCCTGTCTGGCCATGCACTTTTATTGGCCGCACCGACCTCATCGCGGGCAAGCCCGCTCCCACAGGATTTGCGCAGGTCATGTAGGAGCCGGGCTTGCCCGCGATGGCCGTTACGCGATCTCGTGATGTTTGTTGTCCTGTTGGTCAGCAATTTGCATTGCCCCTGCCAACCTCACAACAACATGGAGTTCGAATTCATGCATAACCGTCCGCTGAAGAAGCTGCTTTGCGCCGTCGCCGCCGCCATCGGTCTGAGCGCCAGCCTGATCGCCAGTGCCGCCGTCCCGCTGAAAGTCGGTTTCGTCTACATCGGTCCAATCGGTGACCACGGCTGGACGTATCAGCATGAACAGGGACGCAAAGTGCTCGCCGAAAAATTCGGCGACCAGATCACCACCAACTACGTGGAGAACGTCGCCGAAGGCGCTGACGCCGAGCGGGTAATCCGCAACATGGCCAAGGACAACTACGACCTGATCTTCACCACGTCTTTCGGCTACATGAACCCGACCCTGAAAGTCGCCAGGCAGTTTCCCAAGGTGACCTTCGAACACGCCACCGGCTACAAGCAGGACAAGAACCTAGGCACCTACCTGGCCCGCACTTACGAGGGCCGCTACGTCGGCGGTTTCCTCGCGGCGAAGATGACCAAGACCAAGAAGATCGGCTATGTCGCCTCATTCCCCATCCCGGAAGTGATCCGCGACATCAACGCCATTCAACTGGCCCTGAACAAGTACAACCCCGGCACCGAGATCAAAGTGGTGTGGGTCAACTCGTGGTTCGATCCAGGCAAGGAAGCCGACGCCGCCAACGCGCTGATCGACCAGGGCGTGGACGTGGTGTTCCAGCACACCGACAGCCCGGCACCGATCCAGGCGGCCGAACGTCGTGGTGTGTACGCCGTCGGCTACGCTTCGGACATGGCGCACTTCGGCCCGAAAGCCGTGCTGACCTCCATCGTCAACGACTGGGGCCCGCACTACGTTCAAGCGACCCAAAGCGTGCTCGACCACGACTGGAAATCGCAGGATTACTGGGGCGGCTTGAAGGAAGGCACGGTTGAACTGCCGATCAGCGACCTGGTGCCTGCGGCGGTGAAAACCGAAGCCGAGCAGATCATTGCCGACATCAAGAGCGGCGCGTTGCAGCCGTTTACCGGGCCGATCAAGGACCAGGCCGGCACGGAGAAAATCCCGGCAGGCGTCAGTGCGACCACTGCGCAACTGGCGTCGATGAACTACTACGTCGAAGGCATGAAGGCCGATATTCCGAAGTAGCTCCCCCAACCCAACACTGTACTTGTGGGAGCGAGCTTGCTCGCGATAGCGGTCTGTCATTCAGCAGTGATGTGACTGACCTGGCCTCATCGCGAGCAAGCTCGCTCCCACAGGGGTACTCCGGTGTTTTTCAGACTGCGTATTCCTCAGGACAATTGTATGAACAGTCTTCCGATCATCGATATCTCCCCTCTCTACAGCGATGACCAAAATGCCTGGACAGCCGTCGCTGCCGAGATCGACCACGCCTGCCGTGAATGGGGTTTCTTCTACATCAAGGGTCACCCAATCTCCCCATCGCGCATCGCCGCCGTACTCGACCACGCTCAACGCTTCTTCGCCCAACCCACCGCCGAAAAGCTGAAAATCGACATCACCCAAACCCGCCACCACCGCGGTTACGGTGCCATCGCCACCGAACAACTCGACCCGAGCAAGCCCAGCGACCTCAAGGAAACGTTCGACATGGGCCTGCACCTGCCCGCCGATCATCCCGACGTGCTGGCGGAGAAACCGCTGCGCGGCCCCAATCGACATCCCGCGCTGCCCGGCTGGCAATCACTGATGGAGCAGCACTACGTCGACATGCAATCCCTGGCGCAAACCCTGTTGCGGGCGATGACGCTGGCGCTGGGCATCGAGCGGGATTTTTTCGATAGCCGTTTCAACGAGCCGGTCAGCGTGCTGCGCATGATCCACTACCCGCCACGCCACACCGCCAGCTCCGATGAACAACAAGGCGCGGGCGCTCACACCGATTACGGCTGCATCACCCTGCTGTATCAGGACACTGCCGGCGGGCTGCAAGTGCGAAACGTAAAGGGCGAGTGGATCGACGCGACGCCGATCGAAGGGACTTTTGTGGTCAACCTCGGCGACATGATGGCGCGCTGGAGCAACGACCGGTATCTGTCGACGCCGCACCGGGTGATCAGCCCGTTCGGTGTGGACCGTTATTCGATGCCGTTCTTTGCCGAACCGCACCCCGACACCGCCATCGAATGCCTGCCGGGTTGCCAGGATGAGCAGCACCCGGCGAAATACCCGGCCACTACCTGCGCGCAATTCCTGCTTTCGCGTTTTGCCGATACCTACGCCTATCGACGGGAACAGGAAGCGGTGTAATCAACCGGCTGGTCAGGTTTTGCTAATTGTTTCCACGGGCATCTGTAGAATGCTCGCCATCTGCACCTGATGAGAAAAGATTATGTACGACTGGCTAAACGCCCTGCCCAAGGCAGAATTGCACTTGCACCTCGAGGGTTCGCTGGAGCCTGAGTTGCTGTTCGCCCTGGCCGAACGCAACAAGATCGCCCTGCCATGGAGCGACGTCGAAACCCTGCGCAAGGCGTACGCCTTCAACAACCTGCAAGAGTTTCTCGACCTGTATTACCAGGGCGCCGACGTGTTGCGCACCTCTCAGGATTTCTACGACCTGACCTGGGCATACCTGTTGCGCTGCAAGGCGCAGAACGTGATTCACACCGAACCGTTCTTCGATCCACAAACCCATACCGACCGTGGCGTGCCCTTCGAAGTGGTGCTCAACGGCATCGCTGCGGCCCTCAAGGATGGCGAGCAACAACTGGGCATTACCAGCGGTTTGATCCTGAGCTTCCTGCGCCACTTGAGCGAAGAAGCAGCCGAGAAAACCCTCGACCAGGCGCTGCCGTTCCGTGATGCGTTTGTGGCCGTGGGCCTGGACAGTTCGGAAATGGGCCACCCGCCCAGCAAGTTCCAGCGTGTGTTTGACCGTGCCCGTCACGAAGGCTTCCTGACCGTGGCCCACGCCGGTGAAGAAGGCCCGCCCGAGTACATCTGGGAAGCCCTCGACCTGCTGAAAATCCAGCGCATCGACCATGGCGTGCGCGCCATCGAAGACGAGCGTTTGATGCAGCGAATCATCGACGAGCAGATCCCGCTGACCGTGTGCCCGTTGTCGAACACCAAACTCTGCGTGTTCGATCACATGTCCCAGCACAACATTCTCGACATGCTCGAGCGTGGCGTGAAAGTGACCGTGAACTCCGATGACCCGGCGTACTTCGGCGGCTACGTGACCGAGAACTTCCATGCGCTGTACACCGACTTGGGCATGACCCAGGATCAGGCCAAGCGCCTGGCGCAAAACAGCCTGGACGCCAGATTGGTCAAGCCATAAGCCACACCGCATAAACCGGAGGTTGCTGCATCTCTACAGCGCCATTTCGAGCTCGGTCTCTTTGGCGAAGCGATGGATTTCTCGCTGCCCTGCGGTGGTCACCTGCAGGGCGCGGGAGTCGTTGGGCAGGCTCAACCAGCCCGACTGCATGAACAATTGCAACAGTGCCGCGCCCAGCGAACCGCCCATGTGCGGGCGTCTTTCGCTCCAGTCGGGACAGGCACAGGCAACCCTGCTGTTGCGATGGGCCAGTGCCTGGATGAACACACCTCGTGTCGCCAGTTGGGTTGAGCCCTTGTGAGTAATCATGACCCGCTGATCGATCTGTTCGATCCAGCCTGCATCCAGCAGGCGCTGGTAAAGGTCGGCGGCCAGGGTGCCTCCCAAATGGTCATCGCACAGTCTGGCCCGCAGCAGTGACGAAGGCGCGGCCTGAGGTTTGGCGATGGGGTTCGGGCGCTTGAAAACATCCGGGACTTCTTGTGGCGTGCTGGCCAGGGTCGCGCTGGCCAATGCCTCGATGGCTGCACCGACCTCGGGGGCCGCCAAGCGGAAAAATCGCTTTCGGCCACGGATTTCAACCCTCAACAGACCGCCTGCGGACAATCGCCCCAAGTGTGCGCTGGCCGAAGAGGGTGACAGGCCGGCCAACAACGCCAGCTCTTCGGTTTGCCGCGCCGTGCCGTCCATCAAGGACCACATCATTGCGCTGCGCTTTGGGTCAGCCAGCAATGTGGCGATCTGGCTGATGCAAGGTGCATGTTCCATGTATTCACTCCCTGTTGAATCGTTTCGTCTGCTGCTCAGAGACATCTTGACCAGTAATGTGTGGTCGGCCAAGACGCGGAAACCGCCATAAGCCGGGCGAAGCTCACCCACTCCTCCCCTGTGCCATTGCTTCGCAGCCAGGGCGAAGGCCGGGTGATTGAGCGGGGTACCGCGCCGACTGGAACGCGGACTCGCCATCGCGAGATCGACGGTGCGTACATGAGGCGGCGCTAGTATAAGCGCGTTAACCGCCGGTTCCTGCCCGTGGGAAACCGTGGGTGGTGATAGTTGCTGAGAGAAATTTCGCTATTTGCCTGCGACTAATGATCGATCCCCGCTATCGTCGGAAATTGACTGCCTAATTGAGCGCATCGGCTGGCAAGCATTTCCCGTAACAGGTTCACCGGCTTACTCAATTGTGCGCGATGGGCGCACAGCAAATTCAGAGGAGCGCGCTCACAGAGCAACTCCGGCATCAGCACCTTCAGTCGCCCGGCGAGTACATCGGCGGCGACATCGAGCCAGGACTTGTAGGCGATCCCCGCGCCGGCAACGGCCCACAACCGGACGACATCGGCATCGTCACTGAAACGGTCACCACTGACGGTCAGGCCAACCTCGCGCTTGCCGTCATGAAAACTCCAGTGATCGTGGACCCGGCTGCCGAGCATGAACAACAAACAATTGTGCTGAGCCAGTTGCTCGAGCTGCCGGGGCTCCCCATGTCTGGCCAGGTAAGCGGGCGCCGCACACAGCACCCGGCGGTTCTGCGGGGCGATGGGCAATGCCACCAGACTAGAGTCTTCCGGCTCGCCGTAGCGCAGGGCAATGTCCACCGGTTGGCGGAACAGGTCGGCAATGCGGTCTCCCAGCAATAGCCGCACGGTCAGTTTCGGGTGCTCACGCTGAAACTCGTCCAGCCAGGGCAACAACAGATTGCGGCCGAAGTCCGACGGTGCGGACAGTTGCAAAATCCCGCTGACCTGGTCCTGACCACTGGCCAGCAAGCGGCGTCCTTCGTCCAGATTGCTCAGGGCGGCGCGGGCATATTCCAGGAACCCCTCGCCTTCGGCGGTCAGGCGCAGGCTGCGGGTTGAACGCGCGAGCAACCGCGCGCCCAGTTGCTGTTCGATGCGCTTCAACGCCGCGCTGGCCACGGCCGCCGACATGTCCATCACCCGCGCCGCCGCCGACAGGCTCCCCAGGTCGGCAGCCCGGACGAACAACTGCAAGTCATCGAAACGCAGCATTTTCAGCCTCGATTATCAAAAAAATATTGAAAGAGACTGCTCTTTTAGCGGGTTTTATCTTGCTGTGAAATAGCCAATCATCTGTGCCATCGAATTCATTACGCTCCCGGAGTCGTCCATGTCCCAGCCATTTACCGCCATTGCCACGCTCATCGCCAAAGCCGGCCAGCAAGACGCCCTTGAACGGCACCTGCGTGCACTGCTGGAACCAACCCGCGCTGAGGCCGGTTGCGGCCAATACGATCTGCATCAGGACCTCGCCAATCCGCATGCCTTTTACATGATCGAGCAGTGGAGCAGCGACGAAGCCCTGGCGGCGCATGACGCCAGCGCCCACATCCAGAATTTCCGGGCCAAGGCCGGCGATTTTCTCGAACACTTTGATCTCAAGCGCCTGCGCACCGTGGCCTGATCCCTAGTGCCGATCCGCACTTTTGTAGCAGCTGGCGAAGCCTGCGTTCGGCTGCGGAGCAGTCGTGAAATCAGGCGATGCGGTGTTTCAGGAAATCCGCGTGTACAGGATTTACCACTGCTCCGCAGCCGAACGCAGGCTTCGCCAGCTGCTACGGAGTGCGCCTCGGCTTAAATGATCGGTATCAGGCTGTCCCCTTTCTTTTATTACCTTTCGGAAACCCCTGTATGAAAGCCATTGCCTATTACACCTCGTTGCCGATCAGCGACGAACAATCCCTGCAAGACATCGAACTGCCGGAACCGGTTGCCGGCCCGCGCGACCTGTTGGTGGACGTCAAAGCCATCTCGGTCAACCCGGTGGACACCAAAGTCCGCCAAAACGTCCAGCCTGAAGACGGCGCGGCCAAGGTGCTGGGTTGGGACGTGGCCGGGGTGGTCAAGGCTGTCGGTAAAGACGTGACCTTGTTCAAGGCTGGCGACAAGGTCTTTTACGCCGGCTCCATCGCCCGTGCCGGCGGCAACAGCGAACGGCATGTGGTGGATGAGCGGATCGTCGGCCACATGCCGAAAACCCTGGGTTTCGCTGAAGCCGCCGCGCTGCCACTGACCGCGATTACCGCCTGGGAATTGCTCTTTGAACGCCTGCAAGTGCGTGAAGGCCAAACCGACGAAGGCCAGCGCCTGCTGATCGTCGGCGCGGCGGGTGGGGTGGGTTCGATCCTCACACAGCTGGCCAGTCAACTGACCGGGCTCAAGGTCATCGGCACCGCTTCCCGCGCGCAAACCCAGAGTTGGGTTCGTGAGTTGGGCGCGGACCTGGTGATCGATCACAGCCAACCGTTGAGCGAAGCGCTCAAGCGTGCCGGGGTGGAATACGTGACCCATGTCGCCAGCCTGACCCAGACCGATCAGCACCTGGATCAATTGGTCGAGGCGCTGGCGCCGCAAGGCAAACTGGCGCTGATCGATGATCCCAAGTCACTGGACGTGACCAAGCTCAAACGCAAGAGCCTGTCACTGCACTGGGAGTTCATGTACACCCGCTCGCTGTTCGAAACCGCAGACATGATCGAGCAACACAAGTTGCTCAACCGCATCGCCGCGCTGATCGACGCCGGGACGTTGAAAACCACGGTCGGCGAGCACTTCGGCAGCATCAACGCGGCCAACCTGCGCCGTGCCCATGCGCTGCTGGAGAGCGGCAAAGCCAAAGGCAAGATTGTGCTGGAAGGGTTCTGAAACATGATGAAACAGTGTCGTTCCTGAAGGAACGACACCGTCAGTCTGAGAGTTGACGCCTGTCACAATAGCGATCGTATTCAGGACTACAATCGAAACCTCTGCGGCACAATCTTTACGTGGCAGTTATTACGAGAGGAGAGGTCAGCAATGAAGATCCTGATAAAAGAATTGGCTAAATCTCAATGGCAGGTCCGCCTGGACCAGCATGCCGTGACATTTCGCAGCGAAGCCGAAGCTCTGGCCTTTACCCGAACCCTCGAAGCACGCCTTTACGCCCCCCATCAAATTCCCGGTCGCCAGCAACGAGCCGCTGGCTGACCCCGTCTTCAGGCCTGCGCTTGCGCCAACGCCCGAACCTTTTGCAAACGCCGGGTGAACATCGCCGCGCTCACCACCAGAACACCACACAGGCTGATGACCATCGCCATCGGTACGGCACTGCCATCGTGTAAAACACCGACCAGCGCCGCGGCACCCGCCGCGACGCTGAATTGCAGACACCCAAGCATCGCCGACGCACTGCCGGCGCGGGCGCCCTGCCCGTTCATCGCACACGCCGAAGCGTTGGGCAAAATGCAGCCGAGGCTGGCGATGCAAATAAACAGTGGAATCAGCAGAGGCCACAAGTGCGCGGGGTGCAAGGCGCTGACGGCGAGCAGCGTCAAACCGGCGGTCAGGTAAACCCACACAGCACGCGCCAGCAAGAACGCCGGACCCCGCTTGGCCAGCAATCGCGCGTTGACTTGCGCCACCAGAATGAACCCCGCCGCGTTGGTGCCAAACAGCCAGCCGAAATGCTCGGCCGGTACGCCATAGAGCTTGATGAAAACGAACGGCGAACCGGCGATGTAGGCAAACATGCCGGCGATGGCGATGCCGCCCGTCAAGGCATGACCGAGAAAGATCCGATCCGACAACAGGCGACCGTACTGCCGAAAAGCCCCGGACAACGGCTGACGCGGCATGTGTGCGGGCAGGCTTTCCGGCAACCCGAGCGTCACGGCCAGCGCAGCCAAGGCACTGAAACCGGTCAACGCCAGGAAAATCGACTGCCAGCCCGTGGTGTTGACCAGCAAGCCGCCGAGCATCGGCGCGAGAATCGGCGCCAGGCCCATGACCAGCATGAGTTGCGAATAGACTTTCGCCGAACCCACCGCATCGCATTTATCGCTGACCACCGCACGGGATATCACCATGCCCGCACAACCGCCCAACGCCTGGACAAATCGTGCGCCGATCAGCCATTCCAGACTCGGTGCATAGGCACAGGCCAGCGACGCAAGGGTGAACAAACCAACCCCGGTCAGCAATGGAATGCGCCGACCGAAACGATCGGCCACCGGGCCGTATGCCAATTGGCCAATCGACAAGCCGAGGAAATACGCCGCCAGTGTCAGTTGAACGTGTTGTTCATCGGTGCCGAAGGCGAGTGCCATCGCCGGGAAGGCCGGCAGATAAAAGTCGATCGCCAGCGGACCGAAAGCGCTGAGGGCGCCAAGAATCAAAATGGTACGAAAGTTCATCAGGCATCCAGTTGGGCATGAGTCAGCAGGCCGACAGTCTAGCCGTGCATGAACGCCTTGAACATTCCGATAGCTCGCTAACTATTAAAAAACACTGAATGCCTTGTGTCAGGCGACTTTGACCTCGTAGCCTTCTTCGCTGATCGCGGCGATCACTTGCTCGACCGTCAACGCGCTTTCAACGCCGACTTCCTTGGCCGCCAGATCGACCCGCACGCTGGCCGCCGGATCCATGGCTTGAAGTGCCTGAGTGATGGCTTTGACACAGTGACCGCAAGACATGCCTTGAACGTTGAACACTTGCATGGTGTGGCTCCTTTGTTGAGATTGCGTGCAGTCTCGAGCTTGCCACCATGGCAAGGTCAAGTTCTTGAACAAACTGCCGGGCTGGCAATCGGCGTCGCGCTCGGCCAAGCTGCGTGCATCAATGACTCGACTTCAGGAGATTCAGCCATGCGCTGGTCAGCTCTCAGCCTGTTTGGCTTCCTCAGCCTCTTTGCCGCGACACCTTCGGTTCAAGCCGCCGGGGAGGACTATGGCGTACTGATCATTTCCCGCGAGCGCCTGGAAGTCGCCACCTCCTGCGAAATCGGTGTGTACATCCAGGATCAACTGGCCGCGCGACTGTTCCAGGAACAAAGCACCTCGTTCAACCTGCCGCCGGGCAATGTGTCCTTGCGCCTCAAGCTGCTGCCGGGCCAGGCGCCGGGTTGCAACCCGGGCATGCTCGCACCGGGTTCGCAGATCATCTCGCTCAAGGCGGGTGATGTGTTGAAGTACCGGATTGCGATGACGCAAGAAGGGATGCACCTCAAGCGAGCAGACCTGGAATATTGACCCGCTGATCGTTCACGCGCTCCGCGTGGGAACGATCGCGGTGCCATAAATAATGGCGCTTGACCTTGCCAGCATGGCAAGGTTGATCCTGTAGGTCTCTACTACAGGGAGCGTGACCGATGTCCGAATCCACCACTTTCGATTTGCCGATTGCCGGCATGACGTGCGCCAGTTGCGCCGGGCGTGTCGAGCGCGCCTTGAGCAAAGTCATCGGCGCCTCCGCCGTCAGCGTCAACCTGGCCACT